>JACMQO010000112.1 GCA_014376935.1 Bdellovibrio sp. | reverse complement strand
TAAAAGAGAAAAACGTTTTATTAACAAAAATGTACGACGCTGAAGCGATCAGCGCGAAAGACATCTTCGACCAAATTCAAACGGTGGTTGAAGAGCTTAGCCATTACCGCACAACAGACGTAGGATTGATCGTTGCCGCAAAGCTAAAGCAAGGCCGCCGCGTTCTATTTGAAGGCGCCCAGGGCACGCTATTAGACATTCAGCACGGTACGTACCCGTTCGTGACAAGCTCGTCGACTTTATCAGGCTCTGCCGCGACTAGTGTTGGTATTGGCCCGCACTTACTTCAAAAAATCGTGGGCGTGTTCAAAGCGTACTGCACGCGCGTGGGTTCCGGCCCCTTCCCGACTGAATTACATGACGATGTCGGCGCAAAAATTCAAAAAGATGGTCACGAGTTCGGTTCGACAACAGGACGTGCGCGTCGTTGCGGCTGGTTAGACTTAGTTGCGTTGAAACACGCCATCCGTTTGAACGGTATTACGTCACTAGCGATGATGAAAATTGACGTTTTAACTGGACACGACCAAATCGGAATTTGTACATCGTACAAACTAAATGGAGAAATCATTCACGACTTCCCGACCGCCACTGATTTAGTCAGCAAGGTTGAGCCGGTCATCGAATATCTTCCGGGATGGAAAGAAGACCTGACACAAATTAAAACTTTAAAGGATTTGCCGCGTAAGGCGATGGATTATATCAATTTCGTTTCGGCTCAAGTGGGCTGCCCGATCGATATTATTTCTGTTGGACCTGACCGTGAACAGACACTTTGGGTGAAGCCGGTTTTTAACGACTAGTATTTATTCTGAATGCTGTAAAACCTGGTTAAAGGGGTTTTACAGCTTCATCATTTTTTATCAGCTAAAAATGTTTTGATGAATTTCTTAAAAATTTAAAGAGCTATTTCGCAGACTAAAGATCTATCGATTGTTTATCTATGTTAAAATTGATCAGAATTAACGATTTGGTGATGACGCCTTTTATGATCGGCGTTCGCTGCGGGAATAACCGATCTGATGCGTTGTTAGATTTCTTCGTCTTCGCCATCACCCTCTTTTGAGCCAGGCACTTTCTGGTAAAGAGCCGGTCGCGTTGCGCCATCTTTGTAAATCATGACACCCCCCTGTTTCAGGGACGTTGTAAAGACCCACTTGAATCTTCACCATGCCTGAATCCACTGCATTGGAAATTAGTGATGATCTGTTGCGTAAATCCTTTGCGACACCCTTGGCGTTTAATCAAGATTCGGTTTTTAAATCTTTAGATGGATGTTTTTCGTCGAATTTTGACTTGATTCTGGGATGAATGTCGCTGACTAGTTTAACCAAATTATCGCTACCAGCCGAACGAACGGTAAACATTTCCCCGAGCTTTTGGTCAAAAACTGCCTCTGGTGGAACGCGACTGTCACTGCACGAAAGGACGATTGAGTTTGGAGACTGACCCTTTGAAAGCCTGCTTATATCAGCAACTGCCTGACCGTCCTTGCGAACGTCTCCTTTTAAAAACCTTTGGTTTCCTGCTTTGAGTTCTTTAAACGCAGAATCGGGGTCCAGTGAAGCTAGTGTTTGAGACTTTGTCTCATTTGCTTTTGCGAAAGCCAGATTAGCAAAGCCGGTCATTGCAATCGTAAGCGTCGCTGCAAGAATTGATTTTTTAAAAATTATTTTCTTCATATGTTCTCCTTCTTTATTTTATTGTTGATTCAAAATTTTTCGTGGCGAATGACTTGAATGTCGCTGGCGTAGACAATCAGAGAATAGTTCGCAAAGTAGTTCTTAGCTATTTCGGCCATTATCTCCTTTGCTAGATCGGCGTCCGCGACCACTTCAATCTTTACTTTTTCATTTGGTACTTCGCCGATACTTTTTTCTCCAGATCCTTCACCATAAACATCGCTGATCGTGAAACCCGTAGCCCCTAACGAGCGGATCGTTGTCACCAAGCTACTTGAAAGCACTGGTTCGCTAATAATTGTGACGAGTTTAAAATTTATGTTTGCCATATTTATCTCCTAACCTTGAAGCCAAAGCGCAATTTGATAGTAAAGAGGAATTCCAATAACCAAGTTAAATGGGAAGGTGACCGCAAGACTTGCCGTTAAATAGTATGCGGGGTTCGCTTCTGGGAGTGTCATTCGCACAGCAGGGGGTGCCGCAATGTAGGATGCACTGGCAGCCATGGTACCTAGAACTGTGGCACCGCCAATTGACAAACCAGCCCAGTGACCAAGTAAGACACCCAATGCGCCATGAAGAATCGGTAGGAGGATACCTAAGCCAATCAGCCTGAATCCAACCTTGCGCAAATCTTGAAACCTCGTGGCGGCAACGATACCCATTTCAAGGATGAACAACACGAGCGCACCTTTGAAGCCTGTTTCAAAGAATGGCTTAATCGGCTCATAGCCCTTCACGCCCATCAAAAGACCAATAACCAATCCACCAACAAGCAGGATCATTGAACGGGCCGTAAGGATCTCGTGAAGAATTGTGCCCTTGCTTTTAGCCGGAGTTTCTGAATTACCTGTTTGAAGTTTAGCACGTTTCAAGGCTCCAATAGCCAAGGCAATATGGATGCCTGGACTTTCAAGAAGAGTTAGGAGCGTTGGCATGAAGCCTTCAGCCGTCGCGCCCATATTCGCGGTGAACTGTTGCGCAGCTATGAATGTCACTGCTGATACTGACCCGTAGTGTGCAGCCATGCCTGCGGCATCTATTGAGTTAAATCGTCCAAGCCGTCTCAGCAGGAAATAGGCTGATACAGGTGTTAAGCAGCCAAGGAAAAGCGTTGCAAGGGCTGGCCATGCGATCGCATGAACCGAACTTTCAGAAAGCTCAACTCCGCCTTTTAGTCCCAGTGCCAGGAGTAGGTAAATCGAAAGCGAAGCATATAAATCCTTTGGCAGTGCAAGTTCGCTGCGAATAAGTCTTGCGAAGATCCCTAGCGCGAATGCGAGGACGATAGGTGAAAGTAAGTTCGCTCTTAAGATGTCAAGTGTTGCCAATGGCGTATCTCCGTTCATTTAGGGGTTACAAAATTCACATTCAGAAGGTTCAATGGATTTTTTGCCATCAGGTCTTTTCTTTTCTTCCGAAAATTTACAGCTGACGCATTCAAATAAGACTGTCTTTGCGATCTGACTTACTTCTCCGCAGTCCGAACATGGGAGACCAGGTATACTTTTAGTGATTGCATATCCTGGATAAGAGCACGACGGACAGAATGACTTCAGCTTTTCTAAAAGCACTTTACCTGCCTCGAGGATGGCGGCCTGACGTGTTGGATTGTGGCAAGCACGAAGATCATTTGCGACGACGACACGTCCATTAGTTGAAACGCAGAAGGAATCAATCATTGCCTGCGCAACGTCGTGTTCGCGGTGAAGACCTTTAAAAATAGGAATTACGGAGTTCTCGGGATGAACAATAACTCCATGGTTCGGAAAACCAAGATTTTTCAGCGCAGTACGGAAATCATCTCGCGGCCCCAAAGTTTGTTCGCCGTGAACAGGATTTGTATCCAAGAACTCTGCGTAAATTTCAAATTTCAACTTTCGATCCCAAAGTAATAGTGATTCTAGATCGATTTGCATGAAGCCAATAATAGGATGCGGTCCAAAACTACCCTCACTGGCCAAAATGAAACGACCATCTGGATATTTCAGAGATGCCGCTTTAATTTTCTTTCGGAGGGTCTCTCGAACTGATCCCGTCCGTTCAATTTCACCTGTGAAGGTTCCGAACTGGTCGGTATCGACTTCTGCTTTGACGCAAACCATACCCAATTCACGCAGCAATGGAATGATGATTTCTTCCTTCTGATGCTTCGTCGCAAAAAGGACAGTTTCGCCAGCGAAGGGATGTATTTTTTCGTGTGGATTTGCTATTGAGTCGCTTTGCACTTGCCTACCTCTTCATGGCTACTATCGAAAATTAATATGATTTTGTGAAATATATAAAACTTGCAAATGTCATCTCTATTTTAGATATTGAGATCTATGGAATGGCTCAATTATCATCATCTGTACTATTTTTGGATCGTCTGTAAAGAAGGTGGTTTCTCAAAAGCCGCACTCAAACTGAGAATCGCGCAGTCAGCTGTCAGTCTTCAAGTTTCAAAACTGGAAGACCATCTTGGCGAGAAGCTAATGGAGCGTGGACCAAGAGGCTTCAAGTTGACCGAAGCCGGACAGGTGACTCTTGCACAAGCAGAAGAAATTTTTCGCCAAGGAAATGATCTGCTTCAGTATTTTAGGTCGGGAAAGATGAAGTCGAGTTTCCGTGTCGGTGCCCTTGGAGGACTCTCAAAAAATCTACAGTTAAAAATACTTAGCAATGTACTTTCTGATTCCAAAACGGAGTTATCTCTTGAAGTTGGGGATGCCGCAGTTTTGATAGACCGACTGGTGAATTATAAACTTGACGCCGTACTGTCTGATGTTCCGATTCCTTCTTCGGCAGCGGAACCACTTACGCAGACTGAAATTGCCGTAGAGGCGGTCTGCCTAGTGAGTAGAATTAGGCCAAAAAAAGTAGATTCTGACACTTTACCTGCGTTTCTTTCAAAGGGACTTTATCTACCCGCGCAAAGCAGTCCGATTACTTCAGCACTTTTGGATTTTGTTTCAGCTGAGGTAAAGATCCCGTATATTCGAGGTTTCATCGACGACATCGCATTTTTGCGACTGCTCGCACTTGAAACAGATTGTTTAATCGCAATTCCTAAGATTGGCATCCGACGAGAGCTTGAAGCAGGCGAGCTGCACATAGTTCATGAATTTAAAAAAATTAAGCAGAGCTACTTTTTGGTGTACCGCCAAAAGGGAAAACGGCATCCAATGCTAAATTTACTTTTGAAGGGATAGCGATCCAAATCGATTTAAGTCTGATTGAAAGAATGCACATGTATTTTGGGTCCTATCTCGTCGAAAGAATGGCCATTCATCTGAACCGAGTTCAATTCGAAATAATTGTAAGGTTGGTACTTCAATCGGGTAAATCTAGGACCAGAACGCAGGAGTTATTTCGCTTCAATCAATTTAACGAATTGGTCAATGCTCACTCCTACTAATTTGCATCAATTATAAATACAGACGAATTCTATTTTCACCTCGCCCAACCCCGGTGACATCTGGCTCCCTACGTTTTTGGTACTACTTATGTGCGCCACACCGAGGTACTAAAAAAGGCTGTAAATAAGTCATTTTACCTCAAAGCTGACATCATATTCACGGCATTTGAGTCTAAAAAGGTTCAAGTATTGCAACACGGTTCGATTGGAGGTTAGTTATGCGTTTATTGTTAATTAATTTAATTTTAGGTACTTGCTTTACAGCGTGGGGTCATATTCCAGTTCTTGCGCTGCCAATCAAGGGGACTCCAATGACTTCTTATTTCATCGGGCAAGCAGATATTTCTCGTGCTATATATTCGGAGCTGACTCTGGCGCAGGATTACTTCGTAGTTCAGTTTTTTGTTAAAAGTAAGCAAGAAAATTCATTTGAAATTTTAACTCCAGTTTGTCAGCAAGTGCCTATCTACGAAGAATTTCAACCTAGTGTCTTAATTCTAAAAGGTGATTTGCCTTGGAAGAATAACGCAGAAACCAACGCTGACTATTTAGTCCGCCTTGAAAAAATGTCTCTCGGCAAAGTGGAATCAAGTTACAAACCAGGCGAACGTCCTCAATTTTATGAAGAGTTTGGGAAACAAAATTACTGGGTTGGTGGAAAGTTACGTCTTAAGCTGAAAGCAGGTTTGTATGCCCTTGTGGTATTTAATAATAGTTCGGCCAAAGGCAACTTCACGCTTGGTATAAATGAAAAAGAAAGTTTCACGCCAGATATTTACAAATATGTTGCCGAAGTGCTTCCAAAAATATCTGCTGGTATTTGTGACCCAAAAGGTTTTAGTGGCTCTGTGGTTCAGTGACACAATAAAAGAAATTGATTTTCCGAATCTGATCTAGCGATAATCTACAGGTCTCGATAGCAGTTTTTGTATTTTTCCGAAAGCTCACTTGAACATCAGGCACATATAGAATTGGTTCGCATGTAAGTAATCAAACGCTAGCTCTTGAAGTTTCAAGGTGGATAGAAAAGCAATACCAACAACATTCCAACAAAGCTGGCTTAATCGCTTTATAAATGTCAGGTTTTGTCAGATACTTGGATGAAATTGGCGTTCCCAACGAGATTCGAACTCGTGTATCCTCCGTGAAAGGGAGGTGTCCTAGGCCACTAGACGATGGGAACGTTGAGAAAAAAATCCGATTCAAAGAATGGTGGCTCGCGATGGATTCGAACCATCGACCCTTTCATTAAAAGTGAAATGCTCTACCAGCTGAGCTAGCGAACCATCTTGAATCGAATCGACAATTTCTATTAAACTTTAACTTCCGTCAAACTTTTTTTGCGATGTTTAACAATTATTTTTTTATGCCCATTCGTTAGCCACAGATGCCGTCGAAAGTAACTATTCATAGGCTATTTTATTCAATAACGTCTAATTTTTGATATAAAGTATTTATATTTCTGTTTCATTAAAATGTCATTGTGGAGCTGTTCGTGGAGTTGCTGTTGATGTTTCGAAGTCAGCGGCGGCACTGTTCACACGATCATGGATCATGCGCGTGATTCGAAAACATGTGACGAAGCGATTGGACCTGTCTTTGCCCGCGTTCAAGGTCGTTACGGTATTGGCGAACTTCTTGTCGGCACCCCAAACCGTAATAAGGCGCTTCTTAATTTGAATAAATCTTCATTATTTTACATTCACCCTGTTGACCTTGCCGTTACGTCAAACCCTATGGTGAACTAAACGGGAAGGAATTCGACTATGCTTTCGATTGGACAGTTTGCAGATAAGGCTCAGGTTTCAGCGCGTACAGTGCGCTATTACGAATCTATTGGTCTTTTGCCAACGTCTAACCGTGGTGAAAACAATTATCGTTTCTATAGCGAAAAATTGCTTGAACGGATGAATCGCATTCGAGATTTGCAAGGGTTGGGTTTTAGTCTTGATGACATCAAGATTATTATTAGCTTTTCAGATTCTGAATTGAAGACTCACTTGCAAGAGCGACTTTTACAAATAGAACACGAAATTGAAAACCTCGCGGATCGTCGTCAGCGTGTGCAGAATCTTCTTTCCGTTTCAAACAAAATTGAAACAGGTGAAATACTCACCGAAACGGAAAGGAATCTGTATATGGATAGCTTAAAAGAAGAGGTCATCAGCGGTCTACGCAGTCGTTATCACGAGATCAGTGATTCAGCCGTCGCTTATTTAAAACGCGACACGTGGTTAGATAGCCACCCGGGCGTCGGCGAATTTATCAGCGCCGTTAAGAAATGCACTGATTTTGCGAAAAGAAAAAATCTTATTTTAGGAACAGCTCGCGGAAGTTCGCCGGCCAGCATGTCTTTTTACGGCCTTGGATTCTCGGTCGTTGATCCATTAAAATACGAAATGCTTCCAGAGCGGCTATTGACCCAAAAGCCATTTTTTCATATCGATGTCGAATACGAGCGAGGTCAAGAGTTCGTCGATTTTTGTCGCGATGTGAATCGCACATTATCTTACGGCGAAATTCAGGCATTTAAAATGCCGTTGATTGATGTTATTCAGAATACCCATAAAGCGATGGGACAAGTTATAGACTATGATACTATTCAAGATGACTCTGATATCGTATTAAGTCCTTTTAAGAATGGTGATTTTGAAAAAATATTTCAATTTGATTTTTCACCCGATGCTTTGGTTATGAACTATGACAAGTTTTTCCCAGAGTTTTTAGGATTAAAAAAAATCGAAGAGCATTTCAAAGATCAAACAGAATTTTCGTTCAGAGATATCATAAATATTACCGCTCTTTGGCGGCCCCATACGCAAGAACTGATCAATCGAATTGATCTTTATCGTGACGCTAAGAAAAAAACATTTTCTTACGGCTTTCTTTCAGAAAAAATTGAAAAGTGGCTACAACCGAATCACGGCGTCGTTATCTATCATGAAGACATTATGAAAATAATTTCTGAATACACCGGTTGGGAACTGAGTCGAAGCAATGCTCTTCGCAGAACCTACGCAATGAAAACTGTAACTGAGCGTGATCAAGATTTAGATTGGATTGTATTTCAGAAAGTAGCACCCACACAAGTTGTTGATCTGGTCGCCGAAGAAAGTAAATTGGCTTTCTGCATGCCGCACGCGATCGCGTTCGCTAAGTTTACAAAACAAACGGCCGTACTTAAGACTTTACACAAGTCGGCTTACTTTGAGCAAATTGAAAGGTTTGAACAGAAACACGGGTTCAAGTGGGATGATATCGGCATACGAATCAATGGGGTTTCGTTGCATCAAGGGTAAGGTTATTAGGCGGCACATAATAGCTAAAAATTATGTGCCGCCAAAAAGTAAGCGAAGGCTTAAAATTTATCAAAATCAAACACGACTAGTTCAACCTGCTAATGTCACTTTGTAATCCAAATTATCCGCTCGTAACATTTCTTCGATAACAACAGAAACCCACGTGGCCGCATGCTCACCGAGCGTCTCGGCCATTTCAGCCGCAGCACCAAGACTTGGGAATCTTCGCCCATGTTCAAAATCATTTAATTTTTGACGACTCATTTTTAATTTATTAGCCATCTCTGTTTGCGATATTTCTTCAGCAAGGCGATGAGATTCAAGAAGCCGACCAAACGTCAAAGAACCAAATTCTTTTTCAAGCTCTTTCAAACCATATTTATTTTTTTTATTCTTTCCGGTAGTCATGCGCTGTTACCTCTTCAATCTTTCCGATATTTAATTCACCTAATTTAGAATAGGTATAAATGGCTCGCCACTTAATACCAAGTCTAACGGATCTTTGCCCTTGCCATTACACCTTTTAATGGTTCGTCGTGATAGCCTTTAACTTTTCGAGATTCATTAAGACCAAACTCTTCAATAGTTCGAACCCATCTCATTAAGCGAAAGACAATCTCTTGAGGAATCCGTTTAAGTTGCTTCTCAACTTTGGAAAGATCAACTTTATTCACAAACAAACATCTTTCCCAATTGTACCCTAAATTGGGGTACATGTCAATATGCCTAAAAATTGCTAATTGCAATTTTCAAGTCATTTAGACTAGAAAGCTAGAAGGGCCTCAGGAATACTGAATCCGGTTTTCGATACTGTCTTCTGTTAAGAGCTCAACTGATTTAAAATATCGCTTAGGTTTTTTTTGGCTAATTGATTTAGTGTGTTCTGCTCGATCTCTTGTGATATTTTGCATAAGATGTCGCCCATGCCGCAGCTGATGGCACAGGATTTATTGGGTGATTTTGTTGGTATCGCCATTAATGCTGAATCGCTGACCGCTTTATAAATTTGATCAAGCTGATCTCTTTGGCTTTCTTGGCCAAGCGAACTCCGCCCGTTTTTCCTCTGACGGAGTCGACCAGGCCCGCTGCTGGAAGCTGACCGACAAGCTTTCGGATAAAATTGGGATTATATTATAACTATATCTAAAACCTTTAGTATCTGACATACGAAGGAGTCTTTCATGAGTCGATTTAAATGATGCTGAGGGTATCATCGTTTTTAGTCCAAAAAATCCACGCTACCAACGGATTTCTCCATTTTTGACCGCCCTAGTTCTTTTTAATGCTTTTTGGATCGCGCACGAAATTTGTAGCGTCTGTACCCAAAAAGGTAGGATGTAATGAAACAAGACACACAAAAAGTAGATCAAGGATATGGAAACCTGTTTCATCGTATCTATTCAGTTCGTTTGCCGATTTGTGCTAAAGCGGCTTCTGCCAGCATGGATCAGCTACAGCAAAACCCAGATCAATTTTCGCCACAGATTCTAGCGCACTTTGAAAAAACAAAAGGTTCGAAGACCTCGTTACACGTGGGCGATGAATTTATCGTTCATATTCCAGGACCCTGGAATGGGCCTGTACGCGTTACGGAAGTCGGTCCAAATAGATTCAAACTGGCGACCCTAGAAGGTCACCTAGAAGCGGGTGAAATCACTTTTGAAATGAAGAACATGGGCCCTAACGAAAATCTTTTTCAAATTGAATCAAAAGCCAAAAGCCGCGACGCCTTTGTTGATCTTGTTTACGACAAAATTCCAATTGTTCGCCTGGCGCAAACAGAAATGTGGAAGGGGTTTTGCGAACAATTTGCCAAAGCCGCATTAGAAGCTGACCCCAACTGTTTTGAAGAAGTGCCCGAAGTGCAAGTGGTGACCGAAAAATATAATGAGGAGTCGCAGCAGTGGCAAACTCTTTAAATTGGGATTTTTATCGCCCCCAAATTCAAAATTTAGCAAAGCTTAATTTTAATTACGACGAAAAAGTTTATCAGACATCGGAAGATAAAAAAGGTTGGAAAATCGATCGCTACCAAGCATTACTGGCGATCGAACCACCCGGCCCTCCCCTTATCAATGGAGCCTTCAAAGCAGTTCAAAATTCGTTGCGACTTTACCAGTTTCCTGATCCTAGATTAATATCTGCGATTTTCGATCCAGATCGTGAACTCTATGGTCGCGACATGCTGATGCTGGCCAAATTCGCGGGGTTCACATTTACATTCGGCGTGCGCATCACGGCCGTGATCGATGAAGTCAGAACTGATTCATCGAAGCAGAAAATACAAGTTTGGGGCTATTCGTACCGGACTTTGACGGGCCATTTTGAAATCGGAGAGATTCGATTTGAAGTTTTTAAAAATTTAAAATCCGGAGAAGTTTTTTTTGAAATCAACGCCTATTCAAAACCGGACCGCATTCCAAATTTCTTCAACCGAACAGGTTTTCGCTTATTTGGACGATCGTTGCAAAAATATTTCGCCACTTCATCCATTGATCGGCTGCAAAAATTAGCGCAAAAATCACTGAGCCAAAAAATTTAATAGCTCAATTTATAAAAAATTTTGAGCATAAAGGCCCAGAATACCCAAAACAGAAATCATCCAAACGGCAGTACGAACATAGATAACATCATAGACGTATAAAAATACATAAATCATTCTAGCTAGCAGATACACGATCGCCGAAATAGCGCTGATCATTCCAGCTTTGTCGTTGGCCATAACAATGAATACGCCCGCCAAAAAAAACGGAAACGTTTCTTGAAAATTTTTAAAGGCACGGTCTAAACGTGCAGGCTTTCCTTTTAAGGAAGGCTGCTGTTCATCGCGTGAACTAAAATTATAGTTTTTCCCGCGCACTTTGGTCGCGGCCGCACTGGCAATCAAAAGTTGAATGAAACCTAGGCCGACTGTCAGTAATAAAATTAGCAGTTCTATTTTCATAGGCATCATAAAGCGTCCCACTCTTTTTTGCGGGCGTTCATCAGCATGTCATTTTGCTTCTTGAAAAACTCTTTGTACTTGGCTTCACCTTCACTGGCTGAATAGCGTTGTGGCTGAACGCGCTTCACCAAAATTTGTTCGGTCGTAGGTTGATCACGTAGAATCGACATCACTTCAGAGACGAAGTCTTCAAGCGGCATCGCATTGTCATCCTGAGCTTGCCGAGCCCCCATCAACGCCGTTCTGACGTACGGAGGAACTAGTTCTTTCACCTTGATATGCGTATCTTGAAGTTGGTAGCGAAGACTTTGCGTGTACGAATGAATCGCAGCCTTTGTCGCCGAATAGGTTGGCGTCATCGCTAGCGGAACATACGCTAAACCCGAAGTGACCGTGATAATACCCGCAGTTTTTTGTTTTAAAAAGTGCGGGATCAATGCGTTTGTTAATTGAATCGGGCCGGTTAAATTTGTAGCTATGGTTTCGGCCGCGATCTGTGAATTATTTTGCCCGATTAGTTTTTCATTTTTCATCACACCTGCATTATGAATCACAACATTTAATGCCGGAAATAACGTGATGGCCTGTTCGACTAAAGAGTCGATGCTATTTAAATCTGTCATATCGACCGTTAAGGTGTGTAAACCTTTTGAAGCCGCAACTTCAAGTTTAGCTTGAGTGCGTCCGGCAACAATGACTTCGTTACCCAGTTTTTTAAATTCTTCAGCTAAGGCAAGGCCGATTCCTGAACCACCGCCAGTAATTAAAATTGTATTACCACTGATATTCATAAATCTCCTTTTAACGAACAGTTAACTATTTATTTTTTGCTTTATAGTCTGACAGTAAACTTTCAAAACGTTTTGCTAAATTTTGCGTGTTTTGTAAATTGATGCTCAGTTCAGATTTTACTTCTGGATTGTCTTTGGGGGCGATCGTCACAACGGCTTCTTTCGCGTTGTCTTTGATTTTAACTAAAACTAACGTCAAAGTTTTTTTAGGGTTTGCATTGAAGTCAGTTCCTAATTTTGATTTTAAATTTTCGATTTGGTCGTTAATTTCTGTTTTTAATTTTTTCCACTCTGCGCTCATTCAAGTACCTCATTTACGCTGACTATAGTTTAGCTTAGGGCAACTGGGCAACAACAGTTCGATTGGGTGAATAAGTTAGCGGCTAAATAGCGTGGGCTTAACGGCTTTTGACTTACTTTTTCCAACCGCCTCAACCTCTGAGTGTAACTTCAAGGCAAAATTACCAGCCGCTGACTGAACAAGATACGCCGGGTTTTCGGCCGTTCCATTTCTTTTAATCAATTTTTCTTTTATTTTTTTTGAGACCGATTCGAAATGAACTTCGGATACGACACCCATAATAAAACGCCCCATCCATTTCCACTGCACTTCTGTTCCGACTTTATAGCTGTTTGATTTCTTATCCGTTTTCATAAACTTCACCCTACTACGTTTAATAACTAGATTAAACTAGACCTTTGTTGATTAACCCGACTGGACTGTAGCCCTGTCTAAGACTCAGTTTCAATCAATCAAGGAGGACTATTGAAAATTTTGATGAAAAACAAAAGTTTGGGCTTTGTTTTATTAAGTAGTTTCACGCCCGCCCCGGCCGAGGATCTGCACATCTGGTTAAAACCAAGTTAGCCACAACCACGACAGACCATAATACATTAGACTGGCCTTTTAAAACAAAATAAAATACGTGAAATGAATCTTAGGATAATTAAAAAATGATAACAGAATTAAAAATCACAGACACACTCATTGGTTCGAAACGGGTCATTCAAGGCTGGGACATCGGAGTCATGGGAATGAAAGAGGGCGGAAAAAGAACCCTGAACGTCCCCGCCCACTTAGCTTACGGCGAAAGACAAATCGGAAAATTCATAACCCCAAACTCAAACCTAATCTTTCACGTCGAACTGATCGAAGTAAGACCAAGAGAATAGGAAAACAGATCTTCACTGAGATGCGAAATCTAATTGGACCCTTTAAACTTAGACAACTCTAAAATCACCGTAACAAGTTCCTTTTCAAGTTCTTTGAAAGTGGCTTCTAAATGCGTCGAAGACATCAAGTGATTACCGATTTTCTCGATCTCGGCGCAAAGTTCAGCGAATACAATTGCTCCTAGATTGGCCGAACTCGACTTCAAACTATGAGCCTCTTCCGCCAAACCATTAAAATTATTTTCTTCGATGTATAATTTAATGCGTGCCATGCTTTGCGAAGACACATCGTTAAATAAAGTAATCAACCCATCCACCAATTCCGTGCTGCCGGGTTTTTCTAATGTTCTTAAGTTTTCAATGACCGAATGATCAAGCGCCGTAGAAGCCTTCTGCTTGTCTTTCCATTTTTCTAACATACGGGCCAAGTTTTGTGCGTTGATCGGCTTAACCATAAAGTCATCCATACCAACGGCTAAGCAACGATCTTTATCGTCACTAAATGCATTGGCCGTGACGGCAATGATCGGAAGATTCGCAATTTTAGCGTTAGGCCACTTTCTAATGTTCGATGTCGTTTCGTACCCGTCCATTTCGGGCATTTGGCAATCCATTAAAATAATATCGTACTTCTTTTTATCTAGTAATTTTAAAGCTTCGACACCATTGGCCGCTAGTTCAGACGAGTATCCCAATTTTTCTAAAGTTAAGGTCATGACCTTTTGATTAATAGAGTTGTCTTCCACAATAAGAATGTGAGCTTTTGCAACTTTATCGACAGGCTCCAATGGAGCGATTGCAGGTTTTTCCATATATGTGCCTGATTCTAATGGCTTTGCTTCGGGATGCACAATCCATTTTTCAACGGCCAGACATTTATCGCGTTCGCCCTCGATTACGTTCGCGGTCATGGCGATAATTGGAATAGCTTGAATCTTTAAATTAGAGTCTAAAAGTATTCTTTCAGTGGCTTCGTAACCATCCATTTAGGGCATCTGGCAATCCATTAAAATAAGATCAAATGGAGTTTCTTTAAGGGCTTGTAAAACTTCCGGTCCGCTGACCACTGCTTGCGGCTCGTAGCCCATATTGCGTAGAGTTTCTAGGGCGACCTGCTGATTCACGCGATTATCTTCTGGAACCAAAATGTTGAGCTTTGTCCTAGCTGGCTACGAACTCCGATTTGGCCATTCATGAGTTCGACCAATTGTTTACAGATCGATAATCCTAACCCTGTTCCCCCAAAGCGCCGACTTGTGCTTGAGTCCGCTTGAGAGAATAGCTGAAACATACGACCCAAAGCTTCGTCTGAAATACCCAATCCGGTATCGGTGACTTCGAACTGGATCTCATGAATTGAATCTTTTTTTGCGATCACCTTAGAGGATAAAAATACACGAACAGAAACAGATCCTGTGGATGTAAATTTGCCTAAACCGACCAGGATCCCACTTATAATAGGCCTTAGTATCGACTTCAAACTGTAAGTTTAACGCGACATTTCTTGTCTCTGCAGAAAAAGAAATCGACTGAATGACATCCGTGACCATTTCGTAAAGATCAAAGTTAATAATTTCAAGTTCTAACTTTCCGGCCTCAATCTTAGAAAAATCAAGGACATCATTAATAATATTAAGTAAAGATTCAGACGATCGACTGACCAAATCAGCAAAATGTATTTGTTGTTCGTCCAGCAGTGTCGCTTTCAATAAATTTGTCATACCGATAATACCATTGATTGGTGTTCGTATTTCGTGACTCATGTTCGCTAAGAACTGCGACTTATTCGTAGCGGCCTGCATCGCCACTTGCCGTTCTTTAATCGCCGTCATCTCTGCCTTTTTAAGATCAGTGATATCTTGAATAAATAAATAGAAGCCTTTAACCAGACCTTTCAGAACATTCGGCAAGAACGTCACGATGACGATGCGATTCGATTTATCCAATGGCCGCATGGGCTTCGCTCGCTGATTTTTCCGCGAGTTAAAACCCCAGTCCAATCACCATTTAGGCGTTGATATCTGGTTTCAACTTCGTAAGTTGGAATTTCTCCGGCAAAATACTGCGCTAAGCGTTTTTCAATCAGCGGTAAATCCTCGGGATGAGGATATTTTTTTATGTCGTCTAACGTTTTAGCCGACGAAATTTGTGGCCAGCCATACGTTTTACAAATTTGATCACTGACGTAAAATTCTGACTTTAAAATATTCCAGTCCCAAATACCACCGTCCGATCCATCCAGCGCAAACAATAAACGACGTTCGCCTTCTTTAAATTTCTGGCGTGATTCAGAAAGTTCTTTTGTTAACTCGTTGGCTAGTTCGCCGGTGCGCTGTTCTGACGCCTGCAAGCCAACCACAAAATTAACCGATTTTCTAAATCCAACAAATAGCGTGCGTTGTCCTAATCGAAGCAGACCGCTGCCATTGATCGTCGATAAAATACTAATCAGACATATTACGAATGAAATGATTAAAACGTGAATCCGACTTAATTTTGTAGCCGCGTAAAGTAAAATGGGAAGCAAGGCGAAAATCAACGATCCACCATTTGGAAGTTCAAAAATAACGTAGCTGGCAGCGATTATCAGACCGACGATATATACGATAGGCTTAAAGCTTCGCACACGAAATGAATCGCTATGCGCATAAATTAACAATGGGGTTAGAACTAAACCGCCCAGCACATCGCCAACCCACCACGTGAGCCAAACTGATTGTCCCCGCAACAAGTGGGGCTAAAGAAAAAGCGACCGAGTCGGTATGGTACGTTAATTTTTTTATGGCTTTGCATCCAATGAATTAATGCGGCCCCAGCCACAGCTTCTAATGTGTTTCCGCAAGTAATAGCTAGCGTTGTTACGATTGAACCATCTGTCATTAAGTTGGCAGCAAAAGCACCAATGGCTATAGAAATCCAGATGCGACCACCCAAAAGATAAACAATTCCAATCGCAAAATGCAAAATAATAGTCTTAACGTAGTTATGTGCCGGTGAAACTTTCACCCGTTTTTTATCGGCTTTTTTATTTTACTGCTTCACAAACATCGCCATATCTTGAAGATTTATAGGCGTTTTAAAAAGATGAAATCCCATTAATATTGGACTGTCTTATTTCAAAACAACCTAGACCATCATCATTCAAGTTACCTGCTTGATTGATGATGGAAGAATCAACCTGGACCTATTTTTTTGTTTGCAGTTATTTGCGACGTATTTCATGATTTGTTAATGAAACCTCTATTTATAGCTATAATGATATTATCTGTGCTCGTTTCCTTAGGTTGTAGTCACGCTGTTTACAAAACAGATATCTCGGGTGAAACTATGAATCTGATTAGTGATGACATCTCTGGGCGTTGCGAAGATAGGTGCGAAGTTGAGTCTTGCTGGTTAGAAACAAAAACCTTAACCGTTTGTTCTGTTCAATTTTCGGCCCTAGATAAAGAATCACAAAAAAGAGTTTTAACGACCTCCGCAAATGCATTAAAAGAAAAAGGGCTCAGCGTTGGTTTTTGTGGACACGACGCAACATCAACAAAAGTAACGGGCTCTTCATTTCGTAGTACTGGAGGCAGCGCATTTGCCGGGGCTAGTGGTGGTACGGGTGCCCCATTTGCTTCGGGAACAGCCAGCACAACTTTAACGAATCAGGTCTCGGCCATATTGGCAAATTCGTCTGATGATAAAGCCATGATGCAGGCATGTCATTCGCGTCCGGTAGATAATTAATTATAGTATTCTAATTTATTTAGTCATTTCTGTTTAGGCTAGAATTAATCTATTCGTTATTTGTTCATTTAGAGCCTATTTTAAAAATCCGATGTTTGCCTTATAGCAAAAACATCAAGCTTACGAACTAAACTTTTCTTGCTATCGGGTATCTTAATTCTTTTTTCTGCCGCAATTGGTGGAGTCAGCTTTTTGGAGCGCCGATAAAATTGCAGCCTCTTATGCAAAAATTGATGAGGTCAATTGGGAAAAACTGGACGAGGCCCCAAAAGCTTACCAAACTGTACCTTTTGAACCGGGAGAGAAAGAACTTTTTGATGCGTGGTACGAACAAATAGTGAATCAAACCAAAATGACCATCAGCAATTTAGTAGCCGAAGGAAGGCAAAAAGTCGAAGCAGGAACTTTAGTCGCACAGCAATGCTCGGATGTGTTAAACGAGATCGCTTTGAATGTCAGCGGAGTCGCATCCATGGCCGACGAAATCGCTACTGCTAGCCGCGAACAAGCTCAGGGTGTTGCTGAAATTAACAAAAAAGCCAAATAATGTTTTACCCATAAAAAGTAAAACGAATCCAAAGCCAAACACGACGTATCAATCTGTCGCAAAACCCACTGTCATTGACGGATCAACTCCATCGCACACAAGCCCTGGTTTCCAGGATATCTAATTAGGGTTACAATTTTCATCGTCAACACATTCAAAAGGAGTTCAAATTCTGTCTCACAAAAAGACTGTTGAGAATTCTTAAACATTGTATTTGATCTGGCGGTTAAGCGACTGTTGATTTCTGACGATCTAGTACATATGAAAACATATAGCTTACAAACCAAACTATTTTTTCTTTCAAGTGTTTTAATCATTTTCTCGATGACCATCGGAGGTATCAGCTTCTGGTCGGAGAACAAGATTTCAAGCTCTTATTCAAAAATCGATGAGGTTAGCTTCCCAAACACAAGGTCACTCCTTGAAGCTTTTAGCTCGTACCGATTTGCACGTGTGCAATTGCTTCAACTGGCGATTCCGAATTCAACGCCAGCTCAGGACCAGGATTCTTTAAAGCAAATCAAAGCGAATTGGGATGACCTGGATAAATCCGTAAAGGTTTATTTAGCAGTGCCTTTTCAGCCCGGAGAAGATGAACTTTATAATGCCTGGTACGAACAAGTGGATGGAGCTAAGAAAGAATATCAGTCCGCTCACTTACTGGATGAAAAACCGTCGGTCATCGATGCCCGTCTAAAAGAAACCGCTTTACAACTTGCCATGGGACCAATTTTAAATCGTTCAGTAAAACTACGTGATTCATTTAATAAACTAATTGAATTCCACGCAAACATTGCAGACACGTCTTCGAAAGAAGCGAAAAAAGCAAACACCGAAGGAAAAATTTGGATTTCATCACTGATTTTTGGTTCGTTGGTATTTGGCTTTCTTTTCGCCCTAATGCTTTCGAATAGCTTAGTAAAAACTTTTCGCTTATTAAGTAATTCTTTAAACGAGGCCAGCGGAAGTGTCGGAAATGCATCAACAGATATCGCAACATCATCGCAAGAGTTATCACAAGCAACAACGCAACAGGCCGCCGCGTTAGAACAAACGGCCGCAGCCATTGAAGAGATGAGCTCAATGGTTAGCAAAAGTTCCGAAAATGCAAAAAGCGCCGCTGATTCTTCAACAGCATCGAAAAACAATGCCGAAAAAGGCAAAAAAGTTGTCGAGCAAATGATTCAGTCTATGAGCGAGATCGACGCCAGTAACAATAATATTATGAATCAAATTAATCATAGTAACAGTGAAATCGAAGGAATCGTTCGCGTTATCCAAGAAATAGGAACAAAAACAAAAGTGATTAACGACATCGTTTTCCAAACAAAACTTTTATCGTTCAATGCTTCGGTCGAAGCCGCCCGCGCCGGCGAAAATGGAAAAGGTTTTGCGGTTGTCGCTGAAGAAGTTGGTAAGTTAGCACAAATGAGTGGTAACGCCGCTAAAGAAATCACTCAGCTATTAGAAGGTAGCATTCAAAAAGTTGAGCGCATCATTCATGAAACTAAACGCAGCGTTGAAACATTAATCGCTGATGGAAAAGAAAAAGTACAAACCGGAACTGATGTCGCCAATCAATGTTCAGTTGTCTTAAATGAAATTGTAAATAGTGTTTCAGGAGTCGCATCGATGGCTGAAGAAATCGCCGCCGCCAGCCGCGAACAGGCCCAAGGTGTCGCCGAAATTACCAAAGCCATGCAGCAACTTGATCAAATGACTCAGCAAAATGCCGCAACCAGCGAAGAGTCTGCGAATTCAGCCGAAAGCCTATCTGGCCAAGCCACAACTTTAAAATCAATCGTCAATAGTTTAGTGGTCAATATTGAAGGGGGTCGCATTTCAAATGATGAACAACCTTTGGATTCTGCAAAAACCGAAACTAAAAAAATTGCAAAAACTGAATCCAATGCCGAACCTAGGGCTAAAGTGCTTCAGTTAAAAAAGAAACCTACAGCACCCGCAGCACCGCAAGCGGTAGCACATCGTAGCGCGGTTAAATCAGCGGTCGGCGACAATTCAACCCCATCCCACACAAACCCGGGATTTAAAGATATTTAAGGTTCGTCTCTGTTTTGTATCAATCGTAAAAAAGTCCGCGAGGAGTCGCCAAACACGTTGGCGTCGAAAAAATCCCCGCGGTCAATTTGAATACTCTAAATGTTGAAAAATGAACTAATGAAGAGCGTTTCGAACCGGCTCTGTTTTTTCGGTTCGACTTATTCCCATTTTTTCTTTCGCCATTTCGATGCCTTCATCGACTAAGTCTAAAGCGCCGTTGGCTTGCTTCGGAAGATACCCTTTTTCATTCAGTAACTTTAATCCGTAGTAGGCAACAGCCCCGTAAACAAGCCATCTGAACTTAAATTTCGACAAGACTTTCGGAATAATATAACTATCTGTTAAATTTACGCTCATAAAACCTCCTTAAGGTTATTTAATACCTTAAGGTTGCATATTCCTGACCAGTGTCATGACGAAAGAAAAGCTCATACGGCCTACAGAAAGACCAGGCTTGGGACGCTGACGAGGCAATTTACCCAAGCTAAAATTTTGTTATTTTTCTTCAAGCACTTCTGTCAATTTTGTTTCATACTCTCGGGCTTGTTGCTGTTTTTTCCACATCGCCGCGTATTCACCGCCAGCGGCTAACAAGAATGCATGCGTGCCGCGTTCGACAATCACTCCCGCCTTTAATACTAAGATTTCATCCGCATCAACCACCGTCGACAAACGATGCGCGATAATTAAAGTGGTTCTGTTTTTTGACACCTCGTAAAGAGAGGCCTGAATTTCTTTTTCGGTGTGTGAATCTAAAGCCGATGTCGCTTCGTCAAACAATAAAATTTGCGGATTTTTTAAAATCGTTCGCGCAATCGCCACACGCTGTTTTTCACCACCCGACAATTTTAAACCACGCTCGCCGACCGACGTGTCATATTTTTTCGGTAAGCTTTCAATGAATGAATCTATTTGCGCAAGCTTGGCCGCTGACCGTACATCTTGGTCAGACGCCGTTGGTCTTCCGTAGTGAATATTATAACCAATACTATCATTAAATAAAACAGTATCTTGCGGAACGATTCCGATCGAATGACGTAATGAAGTTTGCGTGACCTGACGAATATCGTCATCACCTATAATAATCGAACCCGAAGTGACATCGTAGAATCGAAATAGCAGCCGTGCTAAAGTTGATTTTCCAGAGCCACTTGGGCCCACGATAGCTAAGGTTTTTCCGGCAGGAATTTTAAAACTAACGTCCTTTAAAATTTGACGATCGCTATTATATTGAAAATTGACATTTTTAAACTCGACCGACCATTGTTTCGGATGTAGTTTTTTGGCGTTCGTTAAATCTTTAATTTCAGCATTAACATGCAGAAGCTCAAACATTTTCTCCATGTCGATTAAGCCTTGATTAACCTCTCGGTACACAAAACCTAAAAATCCAAGTGGAATAAAAAGTTGAATCAACATCGTATTAACTAAAACAAAATCCCCTACCGTTAGAACTTTATTGACGACTCCTTCTGAGGCCATCCACATAATTGATACTAATCCTAAACCAATAATAAAACCTTGCCCGATATTTAGTAACGACAAACTGGATTGGCTTTTTAAAGCTTCAACTTGGTACTGTTCTAAAGAGGTATCGTATCGCTTGTATTCATGTTGCTCGTTGACGAAGTATTTAACCGTTTCGTAATTTAAAAGTGAATCAATCGCTTTTGTGTTGGCCTCACTGTCGCGGTCGTTCATCGATTTACGAAATTTCGTACGCCAATTTGTAATGATAAAAGTAAAAAAGACGTACAGCCCTACGGTTCCAAAAGTGATGGCCGCGTATTTAATTCCAAATTTATTATATAAAATAGCCGTTACCAAAACGATCTCTAACAAAGTCGGAATAATATTAAACAACATAAAACTAAGGACGGTTTGAATTGCACGTGTTCCACGTTCGATCACGCGCGAAAGCCCACCCGTCTGGCGATCTAAATGAAAGGCTAACGATAAGTTATGCAAATGAGAAAATGTCGATAGCGCAATTGTACGTTGTGAGTGCTGCGAAACTTTCGCAAAAATCATATCGCGAAGCTCGCCAAAAGTTTGCTGCGCGACGCGCGCGATTCCGTAACTGATAATGATCGCAACAGGTAACACAACCGCCGAACTTAATGATAACGCATCGACCGCTGCTTTATACAAGAATGGAACGTAAACATTCACGACTTTTGCCAACAATAAAAAAATCATCGCAAAAACGACGCGCATTTTTAGATCCGGATGATTTTTTGGCCAAAGGTGATCGCTTAAACTTTTTACGGTGTCCCAATTAGAACGCTTTTTAGATATCATAGTTTTATGAATTTAGCCGCGAATCTATTAGAACCTCAAGCCTTATTAAAACTTGTTTTATTTTAGTCGGCAGATGATTTCAGATGGCATGGACACACGCGAAGGTCATTCCCCAGAGTTAATTGAACGATATGCCCCTTCCCATCGTGCGTGAATTTAAGCCAATGCCCATAGACATCACCCGCTTCAATTTTGAACTCTTCGCCTAATCCAGACCAGTGGTTTGCTGATTTTTGAAAGCCGTATTTAGCCGTTATTGGAAATTTAAAAGACATCCCGGGACAAAGATTATTGCCCGAGCGAAAATCGATGGCCAGCGTTTCGACCCACTCTGGTCCCGTGGAAAATGTTCGAATCTCGCGGTTGAATTTTGTTTTTAACGAGCACCCCATGAACGAAGCTAATTTTCCCGATAACGTCGTGGCCACAAAGTCAAACATGGCCGGTTCGAACGTGCGATCAACGGCGGGATCTTGACTGATCATCGGAACTTCTTGAGAAAATGAAAACGTAGAAACCAAAAGAATGCTAACACCGGTAACGAATTGAATCATTTTTAATTTCTGCATCCTTACTCCTACCAAGATGTAAGTCATTTCAGTAATTCAAACTTTTAATACTTCATATAAGTTTTAAGCTAATCTAAATCAAAACTATCTGCGACTGTGACGTCGTCGCCCCATTCTGTTCCCGTAAAAATTTCAGCAACCGATTCGGGCATTTGTTGCAGAGTCTGCGCCATGACGTTTGGATCTAAGAATTTATTTAATCCTAACCAGAATTTTTTCGTCACGAGCAAAGATTCTGCATGAAGCATTTGAAAACCTTGTGTTAAATCGCTTAAAATCACGTGTTCATCAATATTCGAATCAGGTCCATTTGATATTTTAACAAGCTCTTTTTGCAAGTCCGTCGGAAGCTGCGATATAAACTGCAGCGAAACCACTTGCGGCAACCTTTGCACGATTCGCGTTAAAAGCTTCATCGAAACCAATTCAGCTGTGGATCGCGGTAAATTCATAGCTTCTGCCATTATTTTATAAAACCGATTCAGCACGTGATCATGTGCATTTTGATATATAGCCGACGCGTTTGTTAATAAATTGCGACTTGATTTTTGCGCTCTTACAATTTGCGCTAAAAATTTTAGATGAACAATTTCGGAAACGATCAAATCATCTAACGTGTAAATTCCAATACACTTCTGATGACCATTTTTAATTTTTTCCACAACCGGAATACGGCGTACCCCATTGTCTTCCATTAATTTCACGACGTCATAAATTTGCGATTTTCTTTCGACGGTAAAGATTTCTGTCGCCATAACATCAGAGATCGGTGTCGTATCAGGCATTTCAAAACCAAGCACTAAACACGTTAAATCACGATCGGTCACAAGACCAACAATGTGGCCATGATCATCGCTAGCAACCACACAACACGTTTGTCTTTCAAACAAGGCTCTGGCCGCAGTTCGTACCGAGGTGTGTTTGTTAAGAACAAGGATATTTCTATTCATAAAAATCTCTAAAGAGTTTGGCGGCATAATTTCCTTCCCGTGTGACGATGACGTATACAGCAATTAAATAGCCATCTGTTTTGCTGGTTAAACTCTTGATAGTGCTTTAAGACTCAATTCATTAATTAATTTTTAACAGATCATGTTCCGGAACGTCCCATCCATCGGGACTATTTGTCTCCTGGACGAACAGGTGGACACCTAAAAACGATGCCGTAGCGGTACGATAATTGCGACGCCGTAGCCATGAGGTGAATATGAAAGTGATGTGGCTGTACGACATTTTTAATGACGACAAAACTGAAACCGCCCGTATGGTATCGACGTTAAAAAGCCTGGGCTTAAACCCTAGCGATAGCGTTCAATCCACTTATGTCGCCCATATCGGTGAAGAGAATCTAGCACCGCGTGCAGATCAAGCCGTCGCCCAATCTAAAAAAATATTAAACCGCAAATTATCCGAAAATAAATATCAAGACCTGATCATAAAGCCTTCAGTTATTTTCGAGGATTCAAGCTCGTTCGGGCGCATTGCCGATGCCGCGTTAACCGAGGCGAAAAAGAATCACATTGATGTGATTGCTTTGCAGACCCATGGTAAAAAAGGATTTAAAAATTTTCTGCTCGGAAGCTTTGCCGAAACTATTATCCATAAGTCAAAAATTTCTATGATGATCTTAAGTCCTGCATGTAAACCCGTTAAAAAAATTAAAAGAATTTTATTTGCGACCGATTTAGAAAAAGGATCTTTAGGGCCCGTGATTAAGGCGGCCCAAGTTGCAAAAAAGGCCGGAGCCACTTTATGTTTATTTCATGTTCCGCAGCCAAATTACAATGTCGTATCTGACGATACAGCTTCAGAATCTTTTAAATATAGAAAAGATGTTCATCGCAAATTAGGTTTACTTTTAACCGCCGTTAAAAAGCTAGGTGTCGATTCAGAAACTTTTGTTGATAGCAAGTGGCAGTCGACAGCCGAGCTTATTCTTAAAGCAGCAAAGAAAAAAGAGATCGACTTAATTATGACCCACGCAAAGACCGGCGCACTCGGAAACCTATTTCTAGGCAGCACCACCAGCCGACTTATTCGTAGCGCTCATATTCCCGTTTTTGTCTTACGTTCTTAAACAAAACAATCAGGAGATTGCCATGGAAAATTTAACCGCAGACATTATGACCAAAGATATCAGCACAGTGCACTGGTCAGACACCCTTGAATTTGCTTCGCAAAAAATGCACCGACTGAATATTCGCCACCTACCCGTTGTCGATGATCAGGGCTTACTTTTAGGCTTACTTTCTGAACGTGACGTTCAACGTGGCAGATCGGCTCATACCGACTTTGTAACGCCCGAATTTAATCCGATAGTTCGTGATTACATGACAGCTCCGGTTGAGCAAATTACAAGTGATGCCAGCTTGCAAGAAGTCGCTCACCGAATGATGGCCTTTAAAATCTCGGCCTTTGTCGTTGTTGAAAATGAAGAGATCGTCGGTATTGTAACTTCGGATGATTTACTTCGCGCATTGATTTCACTTTTAGATCACACGCAAAATCCGGATGGATTCGAAGATGATCGTCTAAGCTACTATTCTCCCATTGGAGAAATCGCCAACTTTTTCAGTCAAGCTGGAATATAGGCAAAAAAAAAGAGACCGTCACTTACGTACGGTCCCGGTCTCTTTTATAATTTAATAAAATATTAAAATTGGCTTCTGAAAATAGGGTCAAGATCATGAATCGTTTTATGTGAAAATCTTTTTGTTTTCCATTTATTCAGGCGACGTCTCATACCGCCAATAAGCTTACGGCAAACTTCATGAACTTCGCCGGCGGTCGCGATGGCAAAAAATGGACCTGCTGAAGAATGCACGTGAACAAATCCTTTAACAATATCATTTTTTCTTGTGAAGGTAGCTTCTGCCGACGCACCCGTCGGAGCTTCAATCAAGATTTCTTTGACCGCTGATTCGATGTCAGATTGGGTCCCTGTTGAAGGATGAAAACCATCATAACGAATTAACATATTATCTAGTAGCATATATAATCCTTATTTAAGTTAAAGTGACCGAAAAATACACCCTGTAAGATTCGGCCATTTAAAATCTAGAAACTAAAAAACACAAATTAGCGAAGGCCGTGAGCTGGGGTTTTGAAATCACGTTCAGTCTTTTGTTCAGGTACTTTAGCTGTTAATGCATAACCGAAGTATCCGCCTAAGACGGCCAATGCTGCGTGCACCCATATTTCGTTACCGAATAGTGGCCAGTATCCGTTTAAAGTATTCGTCTGCGGGAACAAGCCTAAAATAGCTAGCGCGCCCGTCGCAAAAAATAATAACCTAGAAAAATGAATGGATGCCGGTAAGCTTGTGAAGCGTGCGCTGGCCGCCATGATTCCGCCAAGACCTAAAACAGTCAACGCGACTTTATTAAAAATATTCATCGGGAATAAACCTAAAAAAGCACCGTAACTATTTTCATTTTTTAATAAGGGTAAACCATCGGCGTAGCCAACCATATTGGGCATCAAAGAGATCGCGCCCACAGCTAGCATAAAAATACCGATGATCAATGCGAAACGTCTTGGAAACATAGAACCTCCTGGTGATTAACAATTAGTTTGAACAAGGCGTTTTTGCCCGTTCGATACTTTTGATAATTGCAAGTTAAACACCAGAGCTAATATCGTTTTAAACGATTCGAAGAAAACTTTTGAGGCAAAAACGGGACGACTCATTTTAAAGTGGTGTAAGAACACCACCTTGAACTATTCTATGCTTTTTGATTATTTTTATGTTCTTCAGCGTCTGACTGTGAAGCTTTCTGTTTTGGTGTCGTTAAGTTCACCAATATTTGTTTTAATATCTCTTCCATCAAAGGCTTCATTGATGACGATGCGGCCATTTCTTCTTTCAAACGTAAACGT
Organism: Bdellovibrio sp.; assembly: GCA_014376935.1. Lineage (GTDB taxonomy): Bacteria > Bdellovibrionota > Bdellovibrionia > Bdellovibrionales > Bdellovibrionaceae > Pseudobdellovibrio. Next base: position 22,808 of record JACMQO010000112.1, on the reverse strand, counting down.
TCGGCCATTCTTTGCTTCTGAACCGATAATAGAACCGCGCTGATGATAAATATCACGACCGAAATGACTAAGAAAATCGTAGCCGAAATCATCAAACCGTTAAAACTGACAAAACCGTGCTGTTCAATTTGCGTTCCGATCCCGATGATCGCAACGATCAAGGCCACCATCAAAAAAATAACGGCGATCACGCAACCGACCGAGAATAAAAAATAACCGCGCACACGTTCTGAGGTTTTTTCGATGTAATCTAAAGCTGACGATGACTTTGTTAAGGTTTTTTTCAACATCAGAACTTGAGCGACGAAAGATATGATTTTAAACATATTATTTCTTCTTCATGACTGAGGCTAAAAGAAATCCAATCACGGCCGCACCGAGTACAGATTGAATGGGGTATTTACGAATAAAATCAGTTGCCACATCGGCCGCTTCCTTGGCCGTTTGTTGGATGGCTTGTATTTCTTCTTCAGTATCAAAATTTTCAAAAGTTTTTTTGATCTGATCTGCCGCCTCTTCAAATTTATTATCCATATCGGTCTCCTTCGAAAAAAATACGCTGGTGAACTGGCTAGGTCAATGTAACGTGAAAAAATGTTTGCGCTTCGGGGCAAAAAATCCGATTCTTAAGCGTATGTTATCTTGGCTACATCTACCAAAGACTGCGACCGCTCCTTTTTGCCCCTCTGAAGTTCACGGATCGATTGTGATTCCCGAACAAGCCTCGTTTTGGAAGAAGCTTTCCATATTCTTAGGCCCGGGCCTTTTAGTTTCAGTGGGATACATGGATCCAGGTAACTGGGCGACTTCGATCGAGGCCGGTTCGCGGTACGGCTATCAATTACTTTTCGTGGTTCTACTTTCAAGCATCGCCGCCATTTTTTTACAATGTTTAAGCTTACGTGTAGGTCTTGCGACCGAACAAGACATTGCTCAGTTATGTAAAACCAAGTATTCACGGTCGACGACTTTATTTTTGTGGATAATGGCCGAGCTAGCCATTATCGCCACCGATATCGCCGAGGTTTTGGGATGCGCCTTAGCTTTCAAATTACTTTTCGGCTGCTCATTAAAACAAGGTATCGCACTGACGGCCCTTGATACACTGATCATATTAGGATTAAAGGGAAAAGGATTTCGACGGATCGAGGCGATCATCTTAGGATTAATACTTACGATCGGACTTTGTTACTTTGTCGAGCTTTGGCTGGTCAAACCCTACTGGCCCGACGTCTGGCTTGGCTACATTCCATCAATAGAAAAAATATCTGCAACTGAACCGTTGTATCTAGCCATCGGTATTTTAGGGGCCACGGTAATGCCTCATAATCTATATTTGCATTCATCCATAGTACAAACGCGCAAAGTTTCTAACACGGTCGAAGCTAAGCGCATGGCGATTTCGATGAATAACTTTGATACGATTACCTCTTTATTTTTAGCGTTTTTGGTCAATTCGGCGATTTTAATTTTAGCGGCGGCCGCCTTTAATTCGACCGGCCATAAAACCGTTGTCGACATTGATCAAGCGTTTCATCTATTAGATCCGATCGTTGGAACTTCGATAGCGGGAGTCTTATTCGGTATCGCTTTACTGGCTTCCGGCCAAAGCTCTACATTTACGGGAACAATCGCCGGGCAAATCGTCATGGAAGGTTTTATCGACTTAAAAATCCCTTGCTGGAAACGTCGCTTGATTACGCGCGGGCTGGCGCTGATCCCCGCGCTGATCGGAGTCTCAATATTAGGAGACCAATCGACCGGACGACTTTTAGTATTATCTCAGGTTGTTTTAAGTTTACAGTTACCGTTCGTGATCTACCCCCTGATACGATTTGCATCTGACAAAGGACTGATGCAAACCTTTGCAATCAAAGGTTTGTCTAAATTCATTTTTTGGCTTTTATTTTTAATGATTTCAGCGGCGAATATTTGGCTTATTTGGCAATTGATATTCGGAGACTAAAGCAAAAAATTAACGCCAACTATTTTCCAGCTGGCGCACGGTTACGCACTAAATTTTGAAAGAACTCTTGCTCTTTCTTTTTATAGGCTTCGTAGCGAACTTGCGACCCTAGTAAGAACGAGTTCTTCGCGACTAATTCTTCTTCATCCTGCTTCATTTTTTCTAGCTCGGCCTTAATTTTAGTTTTCTTCAACTCGGGCCTTGCTTCTTCAATGCTTTGTACGAAAGCTTTTGATGATGAAACAACCGCAATGACTTTTTCTTCACTGACTTTCCATTGGCTTAAGAAATACTTAGAAATATACGTAACCCATTTTTGGTGGGTCTGTTCATCTAAATATGTTTCAACGAATTGGTCCGTATTCAAAGTTAGCTCAACATAATTTGTGCGCCAAATATCGCTTTTAACCGGAACGAATCGATTTTCTTCTTCAGATTGTTTACGATCCATAGCCATTTTTCTACGTTCGGCTTCAAATGGATCTATACGTAACTTATTATAAACTAAGTTGCCCGTGAAGAAGACCACGAAACAGGCCGCAAAACCCATCGCCACCAATTTGTACTTTTCTGTCGACTGACGCTTTTTCCAGCTTGCTAACTGCTCGACATGTTTAGCATCGATATTAGCCGAATCAGATGATTTCACTTGAATGACCGAGTGAACAAGCTCGACAGTTTTTGTATAATCGAAAGTTTGCGTTTGGCTTTTTTTCGATAATAATTCTAGTTTTGAAGCGATCTCTTGAGATAGCTCTAAACTGTATTTTTTAATTGATTCAACGTGGTCGTCTTTAATTTTTTGTAATGACTTTAATTCTAACGCCTTAAAGTTTTGATACTTTTTCTCTTCGGCATCGCGCGTTTTCTTAAATTCTTCTTCGATTTGTGCATTACCGACCTTTTTATTATTTTCTAATTGCTCAGATAATGTCGCTAATTTTGTTTCTTCATCTTGGGCTTTCTTAGCCAAATTAGAATATTTACGTCCTAATTCTTCGATGCTATTTTTTAAAGTTGCTTCTTGTTGAGTCATCGTATTACGAAGCTCAATAAGGTCTTTCGATTTTAATTCTAATTCATTGAATTCAGCAATTTTACGATCTAATTCAGTTTGCGTTTCGAACGACTTATCTGAAATTTGTTTTAAGTTACTAGTTGCCGTAATGAAATCAAGTTCTGCCTTGTCGAATTCAATTTTTACTTTTTGAATCGTTTCAACAAGATTGTCTTTTTGTTCTCGTAGGTCTTCAATTGAAATATTGATTTCACGTAACTTTGCTAAGTGGCCTTCACGCTCTTGGCTAGTTTCTAATTGAAATTTACGCTTCTTATTTAAAATTTCATTTTCAGCATTCGAAATTAACTGATCGCGTTCGATAAACATATCAGTTTTTAGTTTTTCTAAACTAAGCTCTAACTTTACGCGATGCTCTTTTTCAATCTTCTCGATGTGCCCCGTTTTTTCTTTTAACATGAGTTCATCATGTTCATCCCACTTTAACTGAATTTCTTCAGATAACATCAGACGTTTTTCGCTCATTAACTTTTCAGATTCAATGCGGGCGCGTTCTAAATTTGTTTTCGTATTATTTAACAACTGCTCGACCATGTCTTTACATTGTTGATGAATCAACTCAGACTCTTGGCGGGCTTTGACTTTCGCTTTATCAATCAGCTGAATGGCTTGCGCTTCACCCTTTTTGATAATCGAATGTTTCATAAATTCGGCATCACGAATAATCTCTTTAGCGTGTTCGTTTGAATTCTTATATTTAGGTAAATCAAGACCTACGTTTTTAAAATTAAACGCAGCTTCTTTGGTAAACTTCATTTTATCAACAGATTCGGCAATGGCCTCGTCAGACAATAATTTGCTGTCGCTAGAAAAATCTTCGCCTTTTGAATTATATCCTTGGTTAGACGGTTTTGATGCCGCTGCGGCTTCTTCTGTTGCTTTTTGATAGATGGCACTTTGCGCTTCTTCAACTGAACGTTGCATTTTTGTATCAAATTTTTCAACCTGTGCAACGACTGATTGAACTACGACGCTTTCTTGTTTTTCGTAAATAGCGATCGTGGCCTCTTTTTCAGACAACATCACGGCCGATTCGGAAATTGATAAAGGTGGCGGCGGAGGAAGCTCAACATCTTGAGAAACCTTGGTACGCTCTTTGACTATTTCTGTCTTAATCGCTTTTGTTGGTTCTTTAGGTGCAATCGGTGCTTCGACGGTCTGAGCCTGTCTGGTTTTTACACGAACAGCTACAAAGCTATTACCAAACGTGACCGTGTCTTTTTCAGTTAACAAATAAATTTGCTTACTTGAAATCTGGGCCCCATTTAATAAAGTTCCATTTGATGATTTTAAATCTTGGATTTGAACATTATTTTCATTAATGATGATTCTTAAATGTTCGCGTGAAATATTGATGTCATTGATTGGGATATCACACGTATGCCAGCGACCAATAGTTAGCACTGGCTTACTTATTTCGTAAGTCAGTGTTTCACCGTCTTTGATAACTTCAATTATCATTTCGCTTAACTTATTTGCTGGCATAGCTCACTTTATATTCTAGTTAAATTATTTTCTAAAATTACAAATTTGTTAATCACGATGCTTTTAATGTCATTGTTTTTTCAGACTTAGAAATTTCTAAGTTCAGAGCCTCTTCGGCTAATGCTTCAACAGGATCACGGTTTTCATCAAAACGATTTGTCTCTACAACTTGGTTGTTGTCTGAACGGTACCATAATAAATCCATCGTGTTTTCGAAACGGTCACATAAAGATGAAAATACACGTTCCGGAGAAAGCGAGACATTCACTAAGTGAAGTAATAAAGAGAACGCAATACCCACGATCGAAGATGACATCGCATAACCAATTTCATGTAAGAAACTATCCATGATCGATTTCGTACCTTCCATGTCTGACATATCCATACCGCCTAATGAAACTAATCCACCTTTGATACCTAAGAATGTTCCTAAGATACCCGTGACGATGAAAAGCCCTGGTAACATTCCGATCAAGTCATTCATGGCTGACATCGGGATGATTCCGAAAACCTTATTGAAACAAGGATTCTGGTCAATACTTGATTTCGTGATGTGTAATAGTTTAGGTGTTTCTTTAGACCATTTTAAATAACGTAATTGTTTTAAAACGTCTTTAACCATCCAAGCGCAGCCTGGTTTGATTAAGAATACACGGTCACTTAAAGCCATCACTTTTTGGTTATCGCCTTGTGATCCACGATCACGAACCGCGAAAACTTCATAGTAGGTTTTTTCTAAAACTTTTTTCGTTAAGTTATAGAATGAAATATCTAAACTTTTACGGCCGACTTCTGAGTCTAAGAATTTATGCGCGCGTTTTTCAAATTCACGGGCAAACCATTCATGACGACGAACGGTGTAGTAAATCGCCCAGCGAAAGAATACGGCTGCCATAAAGGTACCGCCAATCACGTAGGGTAAAAATTGGATAAAATTTCTAATCATCATCTGTGTGTCAAAAATATCTTTCATTGGGGGCTCCTACTTCTTTTTGTCCATATTAAAACGTATAATAACTCTTTGTGTTTTCTTACAATCATTTTGCTTACAGAAATCAGTAGCTGATGCCACGTTTCTGTTGATCTTCATCGTCTCTAAGAACGACCGACCTGATACTTTTAACATCGGAACTAAATTGTTCTGATATTGGAATTTAATTTGATCTTCATCCAAGATGTAATTAAAGATCGATCGTGCACGACGATAACTTAGATCCATATTATATTTTAAAGCTTCGATATCTTCTTTTTTATTCGAACTTGGATCTACGAAACGACCTTTGTACGTAGGCGATGCGAACCCGATAACCTCGACCGCAGAGATATTTGAAGAAACATCTTTGTTACCAAATAATGACTTCGAATAGACAGGCATCGCTTTTTGTAACACATCCCGCATTTGCTTCTTTAAAGCTGATGAATCGTTATCAAAGTACGCTTGACCGAAATCGATCACGACGTCTCCTGATTTTAAGTCGATATCGGCTTTAATACCCGCTTTATCGAAACCTTTTTTGATATCACCAGCAATTTTTTGTCTAGCCGCTAATTCAGCGCGTGTCTTAGATAATTCGCCTTCGGTTTCTTTTAACTGACCCGCAAGTCCCGCGATTTTTCCCGATAAGGCACTGGCTTTTGCTTCACCTTCGCGTTTTGCATCTTCAACTTGCCCAGCTAACATTCTTTCTTTAGCTTCGCCCGCAGCTTTTGCGGCCGCAATTTGACCGGCCAACGCACGCTCTTTCGCTTCGCCCGCTTTTCTAAATTCGCCTTCACGTCTTGCGATTTCAGCCGCGCCTAAACCTTTTTGTTTTTTAAGTTCAGCTTCGAAAGCTGCTTTTTCGCGACCACGACCGGCTTCAAATTCGCCTTTAAGCTGCGCGACTTTCTCTTTCGTTTCGATTTCGCTTTGTCCTAATTTATCTTGCAAGTTAGCTGCTTCTTGAGCTTTCGCTGCTAACTGACCTTTTGTCGTATTTAATTGACCCTTCGTTTGATCTAACTGACCGCTAACTTGCGTTAACTGACCGTTCAACTGACCCAACTCTTTTTTCGCATTCTGCAACTGAGTCACAGTTTGCATTTTTTGATCATTAAGCGCTTCCACTTGTTCTTGCGCTTCTTCTTTTAATTTTTTTACACGGTTGTTGTACGCTTTTTGCGTCATCTTCGCGTGATTATATGAGTATTTAAGCTCTTTCATCTTTTGATTTAAAGCATCGTTGGTTTGCGCAATTTGACTTTCTTTTTGTGCAATCGTACGTTGCTTTTGGTTGATGTCTTGATTCAAAGTCGTAATTTTTGAATCTTGCTCTTGGATTTCAACATCCTTTTCGACGATCACGTTTTCTTTTTCAGTGATGACTTCATTACGATTTTCAATTTTAACTTTAGAGAACTTGCTTGAATTGATAACGTTACGAACCATTTGTTGGTATTTATTTAACGCTAACTCTTTTTGGCCATTGGCTTTGGCTTGCTGGGTTAACTTGTCTTTTTCATCTTTAGCATCTTGTTGAAGTAACGATAATTTATCCATTAACTCGTTGTACTCTTCAAGTTCGCTTTTCGCGGCTTTGTTCTGCATGTAATTCTCTTTAACAGATTCATACGTTTGCAGTTGATTCTTCAAATCTTGAACTTGAATTTTAAGCTTTTGATTTTCAGCCGTTGCTTGCATTCCGTTGGTTCCAGTTCGTAAACTGGCAACGACGTACAACATTAAGAAAATTGAAGACAATCCCAAGAATAAATCGGAATAGGATGTCCAAAAACTTTCGCTTTGTTCATGCTTGCTATTTTTATTATAACCTAATGACATGCTTACCCTCTTCTTCCACACTTTGCTATCGTCACATAATAGGAAAAACATAATATGTTACGTGACTTTCTAGACATTCGGTCTAAAGCCCTAAGTCTAGGTTTTGGACCTTGGGCCTGCAAAAATTGATAGGAAATCAATAGGATGTAGTTGATGAAAAAAAGAGAAAATCCAAATGCCTTTAAACATGCGATCAACAAAGACGTTTTAATCAAAATGGCGGCGGCTATTCGGAAAGTTTATCCACCATTTGATTCTAAGCAATTCATCGCCATAGCTAACGATCTTGATTCGCTCGAGCTAAAACCACGGGTGCTTCGAATTCGCGATCAATTGAAAGATCAACTGCCGCCTGACTACGCCAAAGCTTTAAAAATATTACTGACCTCATTGAAATCAAAAAACTTATCTGGATTTGATCTGTGGCCTTACACCGAATATGTGCAAACGTATGGCTTAGATCAACCGGCCCTTTCTTTGAATGCCTTGTACGAACTGACGCAGCTTTTTACGGCCGAATTCGCCGTAAGACCTTTTATAAAAAAACACCCAAAGATAACTTTAGCTTTTTTAAAAAAATGCAGCGTAGATTCAAACGTTCACATTCGCAGATGGGCGTCTGAAGGATCTAGATCGCGTCTACCGTGGGGAGAGCGCCTAGAAACTTTTACTAAAGATCACAGGCCCACGATTCCCCTTTTAGAAAATCTAAAATTTGATGATGAACTTTACGTTCGAAAAAGCGTTTCAAACCATTTGAATGACATGGCTAAAGATCATCCAGGTATGGTCATCGAAATTTTGAAGAAATGGCAAGCCAAAGCCGGAACTCAGCACGATGCTAAAATCAACTGGATCATTCATCGTTCACTACGAACTTTAATTAAACAAGGCCATCCAAAAGCTTTAGAATTGGTGGGCGCCTTTCAGAATCTGAAAATAAAAATGAGCCCTCTTAAATTGAGCAAAAAATCATACAAAATGAATGATCGCATCGCATTTGTTTTTGCAATTAAATCGGAAACAAAAAAATCGCAAAAGCTGGTTGTTGATTACGTCATTCACTTTATGAAATCAAACGGCACAACCGCACCCAAAGTTTTCAAACTGAAAAATTTTGAATTAAAAGCGTTAGAAAGTGTTAGCTTTAAAAAAAGTCACCACTTAAAAGAAATTACCACCCGGGTCTATTACCCGGGAATTCAATACTTACAAATTCAAGTGAATGGCAAAACGTACGAAAAAGTGAAATGGAATTTAGAAAACTTTTAACCTAACGTAAATGGCCTTTATCGACGTAGTTCAAACCGTTTCTAGCACGAATGATTACCCCATTCGCCAATGTCGCGGTAAAGTAACCGTTATTGCTTTCGGTGTAATTTAGCTTTTGATTCGCTGGCTTCACACAATACGCAAGGTCTTTGGTTAACTCAAAATCTGCAATCATTTGGTTACGGCGACTTAATAATTTCTCGTAAGCCAGACGTGCTTCGGCCGAATTTAAACCAGCGGCGATCAGTGTTGATTTCAATTGGTCACTGGTGAATTGGCATAATTTATTCACCATCCAGGCACCATCTTGAAATGACATTTTTTGAAAGGCCTTATTCACTTCAATATTCATTAACCCTATAATTTGCAATCGATCCACTTTCTCGCCGTCACTGACCGCATCTTGATACGTTTTTGTTACGATCCACGGCATATTTTCAACGTCAGACGACGTTTTAAATGGCAACAACCTGGACTCTCCCAAGCCTGACCCGACATCAACCAGGGCATGCTTAAGAACAGAAGGATTTTGCTTATCATAGACTAATCGCGTGTTATCCATACGCATATCAAAGTTTCCAACCCATGCGGCTAAAATTTGAAGCCCACGTATTTCACGTCGATTTTCGTGACCCAACTGATCATAGCGCCAAGCACCGATTTCAACATCTTCACTTTTTTCTAAATAAGCGGCTGGTTTAAATCGAATAAGCTTAACTTGATTTTCAAATTCAACATTGTAATTAGCGTCTTTTCCTTCAGCTCCGTCGGCAAAATCTTTCAAAAGATGTTTTTTGAATTCTTCAACAGGCATCACGGTTTCATTTTTAAAAACGACTTCTTTGATGTAATCAAATGGAGAGTGATAAATACTATGATCTATTTTTTTAACAACCTTATCGCCTATTTTGAGCTTAAAATTTTCATTGCGACGGCTATTAAACTGAGTCAAAATATTTCTATCATATTTTATTAATGGTCTTTCAATAAAATCAATCACCGGAACTGTATATCCCAAAGCCCAGTACAAACGCGTATTAAAAGGAGACGAATAAACTTCGTTGCCGATTTTCATTTTAAATTTCTTAGTGCCGCACTTGATATGAAACCCGGGGTTCATGCCCCAACCCGCCTTCGGCTTATCGTAATCACAAACGACATCCGAATAGTCATTCGCTTCAGCCCGCCCAAAACCTGTGTAGACATCTAATGATTTTATTGCGGACACCGGCTTCCATACGCTAGAAACTGCAGGATCTTGCTGGTAAGGGGCATCTGATAAATTCGTTTTATCAACTTTGTTATAGTAAACTCTTTTAAAAAATTCGATTGGAAGTTTCACAATCTGGAATTCAGTATCTAACGGCGGTCTAAAATTATTTTTTAGTGCGGCAAAAATTTCATCTATTTTTACCGAGGCCGTCGCCGCATCATCGGTATTTAAAACTTGAATGGCCGCTGTCGACGCCTTAACGATACTTGTTTCTCCTAAGTTGAACTTAATCAGTTCATCCATATCTAACGAATTCGTACGACTGTCTTTCAGCGAAGTCGATTTTTCAATTAGCCTATTCAAGTTTTTTTCTAAGTCGTCACGATCGGCCGAACTGACTAAATCATATCTTTTTTCGGCACAAGAATTTAGACTGCAATTATCGCTATCATAAAAAGAAGTTGAAGTGCTAGCCACCTGACGCTTGACCAGAGTCGTGCACGCAATCAAACCAGCGGCCGTTGTGAAACTGAAAACGTACTTAAAGAAATGTTTTTTCATTCCTTTAAGTTAACCGATATCAGATTTTTTTTAAACTGAGTTCCGAACTAGACCAACTTACGTCTTAGGCAATGTGCCTTGAGCGATGGGTAAATCCTTGATGATCTTTCGATCTTCTTTCATCAGCTCTACCAATTGCTGGGCTGCTTTTTTAGAATAGGTAATCATTTCATTTTGGTCATGCTGAAGTTCATACTGACCCTCAAGCATTTCTAAGTCGTGCTTCACGAATATATCCATCATCTGGTTCACTGAGTTTGGATCTTCACCCCAATCGACCAGAAGCTCTTTGGTTAATTTAACGCCAGACCAAAAGGTTTCACGCTGAATACTTTGTACACCCAAATCTCGTAAGCGAAAGGCATGACTTCGATTGCGGGCGCGTGCAAATATTTTTAAATGGGGATAAGCGTGACGAACAACTTGGGCGGTTTTCACCGAAGATTCAACATCATCAATGGCTAAGACAAAATATCTAGCTTTAGCCGCACCTGCTTTTTCAAGCAGATCCACCCGCGAAGCATCACCGTAATAAACTTTACTGCCAAACCGACGTAGCGTTTCGACCTGTTCGGGATCTTGTTCTAGCGCCGTGAATTGAATATCTTTAATGCGAAGAACACGACTAAATATCTGACCGAAACGACCCAAACCCGCAATGATGACTTCAGGATTTTCATCAGGAATATCATCAAACGGCTTTGCCGGCGACGCGAAACGTTTACAGAAAAATTTCTCGTCAATAATTCCTAATAGCGGTGTCAGCGCCATCGACAAAGAAATCGTTAAAATTAAAATGTCGCCCGTTTGCTGTGGTAAAACTCGACCCTGCAGAAGCAAATTAATAATGACGAAGGCAAACTCGCTTCCCTGAATAATCGCAAACGATAAATGCCTAGAACTTTCTCTAGAATGTTTAAACAGGCGCGCACTAATAAATAACGCTGCGAATTTCAAAAGCATGTACGCCGATAAATAACCAAGAACTTGAAGTGGATTTTCAAGAATAAGTCCCGTATTCATCATCATTCCGACCGACATAAAAAATAGACCCAATAACAAACCTTTAAAAGGTTCAATATCTGTTTCTAATTCATGGCGGTATTCACTATCAGACAAAAGAACTCCGACGATAAAAGAGCCCAGGGCCATCGACAAACCAACGGCTTGCATCAGTGCCGCCACACCCAAAACCATCAGTAAAGTGATTGCGGTAAAAACTTCGCGACTACGACTGGCTGCGATCATTCTAAAAATAGGCCTAGTGATTCGACGCCCCAATAATAAAATGGCTCCGACCACAACGATCCCGACCCACGGCGGCGCCGATGAACCGGCCGTTAATCCAACAAATAAAACCGGCAAAACGGCCAACATCGGAATCACGGCGACGTCTTGAAATAATAAAATAGCAAAAGCAGATCGGCCATAATCAGTGGTAAGCTGATTTCTTTCACCCAAATATTGCAATGCAAAAGCCGTCGATGACAACGACAAGGTAAAACCAATTACTAAACTTAATTGAAAATCGGCGCCCATCATCATCGCGACACCCGAAAACAAAAGAGTACCGATGATAGCCTGCACACCACCTAAACCAAATACGGCCTTTCGCATCACCCAAAGCCGGGCCGGTTTTAACTCAAGGCCAATCACAAAAAGCAAAAAGACGACGCCAAATTCTGAAAAATGCATCAACCCGGATACGTTTGAAAAAAGTTTAACACCCGACGGGCCGATCACGGCGCCAGCAATCAGGTAACCTAAAATTGAACCTAATCCTATTTTTTGCGCCAAAGGAACTGCTAAAACTGCGGCCGTTAAAAGGATTAAAAATAAGAATAGAAATTGATTTGTCATGTGATTGTTACATTAAACACAAATCACAAAAACAGGAAGAAGATAGTCGCTCGGCCTGTCGTTTAAAAGTCTTATGCTGTGCTTAATTAGGTTGAAAATTAAACAAATCAAGTTATCGTATTTATAGATCGTTACAAATGTTTCAGAAATGAAGGAGTTATATGAAATCAATTCTACTTTGCGCCTTATTCATATCCCTTTTTAGCTTCAGTGCTTTTTCTGAAGAAACAGCAGAACATCAAGACGGCCCTTGCAAAAAAGTGATGGACGCCTGCAAAGAAGCCGTTGACGCGGCTAAAACATCCAACCGAAAGATGAGCATCTACAAAGATTGCTTTCAACCCCTGATGAAAGATCAAACTGTAACCAAAGTTTCTATCGACAAAGCTGATGTGAGCGCTTGTAAAGCAAAACGTGAAGCTCACCAGCAGAAAAAAGGCAAATAGTCCTTAGTATTTGACTGAATTTTTGTTATAATAAAGCTCTTAAGATTTCACTTCTCTTCTTAAGTCTTTAATATATGGCAACACTAATATCAGCTCATTTAATTTCTAAAACTTTTGCGACAAAAACGTTATTCCAAAACATTTCGTTTGCGATCGATGAATCAGAACATATTGGTTTAATCGGTCCTAACGGGGCTGGTAAATCGACGTTACTTTCACTGATCGCGCGCGAGCAAGCACCCGATAGCGGAAAACTTTCTTTCTCGAACGGTCTTCGTTTAGGCTACCTTAAACAGAAACCAACATTTGAAGGCGACGACACCATTTACATGGCGTTGATGTCAGCCTGCGATGACCCTTATGATTCTGAAAATATCGCTTTAGCGTACGAATTGATTGCACGTTTTAAATTAGATCAATTTCCAGATGCCGAACATAAACTAACGTCTGAACTTTCAGGTGGCTGGCAAAAAAAATTAGCGCTAGCGCGTGAACTTATGAAACGCCCGACTTTACTTTTACTGGATGAGCCAACGAATCATCTAGATCTAGAAAGTATTTTATGGCTTGAAGACTACATGAACAAAGAAAAGCGCATTGCCTTTCTGACGGTGACGCATGACCGCCGTTTTTTACAAAACACTTCAAGCGCGATCTTCGACCTAGATCCAAGATTACCGAATGGTATTCTAAGAACCAATGGTGCTTATGCCGATCACTTAGATAGTAAGATGCAACTTCTTCAAGGTTTAAAACGCCTAGAAGAAAAACGTCGCAACACGATGCAAATTGAAAAAGATTGGTTATCACGCGGCCCACAAGCCCGCCTAACAAAACAAAAAGCCCGTATTGACCGCGCCCACGATATCATCGAAGAAGTTTCTGATTTAGAAAATAAAAATCGCGCGAATAAATTAAATTTAGATTTTGGAAAAACAGATTCGTCTCCGAAAAAATTAATTGCAGCTGAAAACATTAAAAAATCGTACGGTGATCGCGTTCTATTCCAAAACTTTAACGCCATGATTAGCCCGGGGCACCGCTACGGATTAATCGGAACGAATGGCTGCGGAAAATCAACATTACTAAAATGTTTAATCGGAAAAGCGCAAGTTGATTCGGGCATCGCTTTTTTAAACGAAGACATTAGCGTTTGTTATTTCGAACAAGGCAAAGACAGTTTAAACCCGGATGTATCCGTCATTAAAACTATTTGCCCTGAAGGAGACTACGTTCATCTACAAGGCTTACCCGTTTTTGCAAAGTCATACTTAAGCCGCTTCTACTTCAGATCAGAGCAACACGATATGCCGGTCGGAAAATTATCGGGCGGAGAACAGAGCCGTTTAATTTTAGCTAAGCTAATGCTTCAGTCATCGCACGTCTTAATTCTGGATGAGCCGACAAATGACTTAGACGTTGAAACCCTAGATGCCTTATCAGACACATTATCAGATTACCGGGGCGCCATCATTATCGTCAGCCATGATCGCTATTTTATGGATCAAAACTGTAATGTGATTTGGTCATTCGGCGATGCCGACGGTCACATCCAAAAATTCGCCGATACTTTCCAATGGGAAGAATGGCATCAGCAAAATAAATTAATTAAGCCTAACGCCAAACAAGCAGCGAAAGCTGAAGTAGCTAAAGCTGCACCAAAAGTAAAATTATCGAACAAAGAAAAGTTCGAGTTAGACAATATGGAAAAAAATATCGCCGACGAAGAATCATTGCTAGCTAGCTTACAAAAAGATCTAACAAATGCGTCCCCTTCGGATTACAGCAAACTGTCAGATCTAACAGCTAAGATCAGTCAGTCTGAATCCAAGCTTGAAAAGCTATTCGCACGCTGGAGTGAACTAACACAAAAGACGACTTAAAATGAACAGATGATTTGGGGGCAGCTGGTCGCAACTAAAGCGAAAGCTGTTCTCTGACATCGATTGTCCTGCGAAATCACCCTCTAAAAGTGACAAAAATACGTACACCCTTAGATAATTTTCCGAAACCCACTTTGTTTTTAAAAAACCACCGCGAAGCTCAAAAATCCGTGATAAAACGACGCTATGAAAAACGTGATCTATATCGCGACATTCAGTCTTCTTATGACAGGTTGTAACGGCTCAAACATCTTCGGACAAAAAAGCCAAGTCACCTTAATTCCAAGCTCGTTCGAAAATCCAAAAGAAACGCGCGGCACGCCTTCGGATGCGCCCGCTGATGATTACGATTTATTGAACCTACCCGAAGTCGACACAAGCCAGCCGCAAACGGAACCAACTACGCCCGCAGTAGCCACGACGGCGCAAACAGAAGGCCCTAGCTGGGCCCAGCCGGCGACGACAGCGTCTCCTGCAACTGTAAAACCTGTTGTCGTAACGCCTAATCCTTCGAATAATAGTCCGAAAACTGCGCCGCCAATAGTTCAAGCCCCAACGACCAAACCAGATAGTTTGTATGACCGTGCTTCGACCTTTGTGAAAAACGCGATTTGGGTTATGGTCAAAGAAGGAAAAAAAATCGGAACCCCGTGCAATTTCTTTTTGCGTCGCGTGCTTGAAGTCTCGGGCTTTGCAAAAGCTCCGTTCATTGCGAACGACTTCGATAATTACGCCGAAAAATATTTTTCTAGTTTTAAAGAACAAACTTTTAAAAGCGTTAAAAACGAAAGAGACCGCCTTCGTCAGTACCTTTGGAGCTTTCCATCAAGCACTCCATTTATCATGAACTGGCATAAAGACGGCGTTAAATACGGCCATGTGGCCATTGTTGAACGCTACGACAATGATTTAGTGATTTATCAAGCCAGCATTGGCTCGCATAGCGCGCGCCAAGACAAAGCCACGGTCGAAAGCTTATTGGATGATGATCGTTTTCATCGTGATTTAACTGTCTATACGAACTTTTCAAAAAAATAATCGTGCCAGCGAGATCTCAGAACGCACCTGCAGTTAATTTATCTGTAGTTCTGCTGATGACCCGCGTAAACTGATTGACCTAAGTCCATACAGCCGATGCAATAAGGTAAATCAATAGCAAGGAAGGCTTTTATGCGATTTAAATTAGTTTCAGCGTCGGTAGTTTTAGCTTCGACCCTTTTATTCTGGGGTTGTTCGCAAGATAAATCAGAAACTCCAAAAACAGATTCACAAATTTTGAACGAAAGAATGCGCATCACCGGTCAAGCGCAAATTAAGGTTGTTAATCAGTACGGCGAACCTTTGGCAGCCAAAATTTTAGTGGGATCAAGTGAAGGTGTGCCATTCGCCGGAAACTTTATTCAAACTTCAAGTGACGGCGTAGCCATCATTCCGAAACAGTGGACATCGGCGCAGCACGTGACAATCGAAGCAAATGGCTACATCCGCCAAACTCTTTTGAATCAAGATCCTGCGAACTTAACAATTAAATTAAATCCGACCTACTTAGCAACACGCGCTGAAGTTAAAGGCGAGGTCACTTCACTTCCGGTAGTGAACGGCGACAAATTGATCGACTTTGCGCTGGTGATGCCAGGAATGTCTCGTGGTGACTTATTGAATTTCGATTTGAATTCAGTCATCAGCCCTTACAGCGATACGCTGACGGCTGTAGGGCAATCAAATCCGATTCCTAGTAACGTTTCATTACCGACACAAAAAGAAAGCTACTTCATCGGCGTCACATTAAGTAAACCACAATACCGTATGTACACGCCGACTTACGGACCAAAAAGAGTTTACGCAGCTCGTGGCCGTTTCGTATTTAAAGATGTCGTTAAAGAGCTACAGAATGGAACTCCATTTTACGAATTGATTAATTATTTTTCAATTTTAGGTGGTGGCATTCGTGACATCACTTTAACCGGCCCATCAACGGCGTTAGATATTCCGGGAACCGAACTTGAGTTCAAATCAACATTAAAAGTTCAGGCACCCGTTGCCGCCGCAGACGAAGTTTTACTAGTCTTAGCCGCGAGTGATGTGGCCAGCTCTTTGATTCCAACCGATATAAAAAAACCAGAACAAGGCGCTACTTTAAATTTATCATCACTGTCAAATAAACCGGCCTACATTATCAGCGTTAAAAAAAGAAAAGCAGAATTTATGGCGACAACGCCGGGTGCAGACCGCCTAACCGCGGCCATTTCAGTTTATGTCGATAACATTAAACCAACGTTACTTCCTTTAGTTGAAAGCCCAACGATCACAACCGCAAACGGAATTGAAATCACGCTACCAGCAGCGCCGGTCACGGCAGGCATTAATCCACTGGCGATTTCAGCCGCGATTTCAGATCTTGTCGATGTTCAAAATGGAACTGATAAAATTACGAACGTAAATCGTCGTTGGGAAATTTTAGGTGCAGGATGGAATGCAAAAATTCAATTACCAAATTGGCCACTTGAAAATATGGCTTCTAAAAAGCGAGTTGAAATCAATTTCATCGGCAGCACAACAAACACTTCAACACCCCTTGATGACTCTTTAATTCAAGCCGCGACCCACGTGACCCATGCTTCAAAAGATTTCTAATTTCGTCATTGGATTGACTTTAGCAGGTGCATTGACTGGCTGCTCTTTATTCGAAAGGCAGCCAGATTCAGCCGATAAGATTATTCAAAAAGCCTCTAAACAGAAAATATTTTATGCTCCTTACGACCTAGTCTGGAAGGCGGCGCATCTTTCTATTAAATATACGATCGCTTCAGAAAACCAAGATTTCGGCGTGATCGAAACAGACTACGTTAAAGCCGTCGACGGTTGGCTTCCTCCCGATAAAACCAAGCCTGAATACAAAAGTGGAAGATATAAATTAATTTTCACTTTTGCTAAGGGTAAAAAAGTTGATGGCCGTGAACCCGTACGATTAACGATCGAAAAAAAGATCGAAATTTTCAGAGATTTCATATCTGAAAAACAAATCGTCCCGAGCGATGGTTTAGAAGAAAGTGTTTTATTTTACCGAATTGAAAGAGAAATTATTATCGCGAATGCTTTAAAAAAAAGTGCTGAAGCGAATATCCCGCCACTGAATCAGTAGCGGTCTTTTAAAAAGCTGACCTTTAAACCGTCAGCTTTTTTTTATTTATAACCATCTATTTTTCTTAACGTAATTCTGCCAAGATTGAACTTTATTTTTATCCTCAAAACGAATCGCGCTGATTTTCTCTAAAGCCGAAGCCGACAAAGCCGCTACTTTTTTATCGCTATCAAATAAATGTCTTGCGATAAACTGACGATCCTCAGACGAAGCGGTTGCGGCAAGCACCTTCATAATCTGCGGACGAATCCATAGACTTTGATTTCCGCTAAAATTGTAAGGCTTCGAAAGCTCTTCCGCAAAGATACGTTTGATTTCTAACGAATTTTTCTTAGCCAACATATCAACCGCCGCAGAGCGTACGACTAGGGCTTTATCTTGAACTAAGATTTTGGCTTGATCGATGGCATATCCCGCATTAATTTTTTCTAAAGCAACTAACGCCGCATTTCGCATAAACCAGTCGTTACTTTTTGCAAAAGCCGCGATTTCAGGAATTTGTTGGGGCCCTGCTTGTTCCGCCGCTTTAATCAATGATTGCCAACGTGCACTCATCGGAAGCGAAGTGTTTTGCGCCATTTTCATTTGAGAGCTGTAGTTTTTGTCGTCTGCTTTTTGAATCGCCGCAAAGCTAACCGAGGCTATAGAAGTCACTAGCATAAGACCTAAGAAAGCTTTCATTTAATTATCCTTTTTTCACGACTGTTTGTTCAAATTCTTCAAGTAATTTTTGATCTTGTTCAGAAACCGGCGCAGAGGCAGCTTTCGCTTCTTCATCAGCGGCTAATGAAGCCAATAAACTATCGGTGGCATCTTGCGCACTTTGCGCCGTAAGTGGCGTCGAGGTATTTTTTACTTCATTCATTGCGGCAATGGCTTCGTCGACAGCCGCTTGCGCTAAAGCATCTTGAATGGCTTGCTCGTTCGCATCGGCAGTTGGTTTTTCAGCTTGAGCGACTGCTGGCTTTTCTTCAGGTGGCGCTGGCACTTCGGCGACCGCAACAGGCTCGGCTACGGCAACAACGGGTTCAGAAGCGACAGCCTCTTCAACAAAGACTGCCGCCACTGGCTCTTCAACCGCGGCCACTGGTGCGGCGACGGGTGCTGAACTTGCCGCGGCTAATTGATCTTTCAATTTTTGATTTTCAGTTCTTAACTGACTTAATTCTGCAATGTCTTCCGCAATGATTTCGTATTCAGCTAATCTTGATTCTAATGATTTAATTTTTTCAGCCTGAGCTTTCATGGCCACCGGATCACCCGTGCCAGCGTCAGTCGGCGCCGCAACCGTGGCCGTTGCATCGCCCGCTTTTTTCTCGGCTTCAACCAATTGCTGTTTCAATCCATAAACTTCTAATTTTAAACGATCGATTTCGCCTTGAGTCGCCTCATCCGCTTCGCCAGCAGGAGCCGATTTATTTTTTTGATTTTCTAAAAGTTGATTTAACTTTTGCTCTAACGCATCGTTCGTTGCCGATCCATCGCCTGAACTAGCCGGAGTAACCACAAAAAACATGCGGTACACATAAATAATGAGCAATAAAAAAATGATGGCAAAGCCACCCTTAATAATCTGAGTATTATATGTCGCAAGAAACTGTAGTGCTTTTTCCATGTCTTCCTAGTGTCTCAAGAATCGTTTCCATGTGGCAAGTCAGACACTGTGCCCAGGCTAGACTTACAGCTAGAAAAAAAGTACAGTTTATCTATGAAAAATCACGATCTTGTTCTAAAAAACGCGTCTTCACTGGTTTTTGATGTAAATCAAAATAAGATAGTCCAATCGACCGTCAACATCGGTATCACCGACGGAAAAATTTCTGAGATTTCTTCGAACCAAATTAACGGAGCCAAAAGCGAAAAAGATTTAAAAGGCCTAACGGTTTTACCGGGTGTTATCGATTCGCAAGTGCATTTTCGTGAGCCCGGCTTTACGCACAAAGAAGATATCGAAAGCGGAACGCGCGCCGCCCTTTTAGGTGGGGTCACTAGTATCTTTGAAATGCCCAACACGAATCCAGCGACAACAACTCCCGAAGCCTTTCAACATAAATTAGACCGCAGTCAAAACCGAGCCCACTGCCACTACGCTTATTTCATTGGTGGCGGTAGTCAAAATTTCAATCAGCTCAACGAACTTGAAAACCTTCCGCATTGCGCGGGAGTTAAAATTTTCTTAGGCAGTTCTTTTGGTCCATTACTAGTTGATAACGATACACTCTTCGAAAATATTTTAAGAAATGGAAAACGTCGCGTGATTATTCACTCAGAAGATGAAGCGCGCTTAAATGAAAGAAAACATATCGCCGTCGAAGGCGGTCATCCAAAATTCCACCCCATTTGGCGTGATGAGCAAAGCGCGTTGATCTCGACCGAAAAAGCGATTCGTCTTTCTAAAAAATATAATCGCCCAATTCATATTCTACATGTGTCATCCAGCGAAGAAATGGCGCTTTTAAAAAATCATAAAGATTTAGTTTCGGTCGAAATTTTACCGCAGTACTTAACGCTGTCGAGCCCTGAATGTTATGAAAGATTGGGAACTTTAGCACAGCAAAATCCACCGATTCGTGATCAACGTCACATGGAATTTTTATGGAAGGCCGTTCACGATGGCACAGTTGACGTGATCGGTTCAGATCATGCCCCGCACACGTTAGAAGAAAAAAGTAAACCTTACCCACAGTCCCCGTCGGGCGTTCCTGGCGTGCAGACGCTTGTGCCGTTAATGTTAAATCATGTGAATAACAAAAAATTATCGCTTGAACGATTTACCGAAATGGTCACCGAAAACCCACGACGACTTTTAGGTGTAAAAAATAAAGGTCGTATCCAAGTGGGTTACGATGCAGATTTCACAATCGTAGATATGAATAAAGAAGTAACGATTCAAAATAAATGGATCGCTTCAAAAGTCGGATGGACTCCTTACGATGGCATGAAAGTAAAAGGTTGGGCGACTGGCGTTTACTTAAAAGGAAACTTAGCGATGCAAGACGACGTCATCATCACTCCGCACAAAGGGGAAGCCGTTGACTTCGACACCAACGCCTAAGACGCAAGCCTTAGCTTTATTTTTCGGTGGTTTATTACCCGTCATCGCGTTTACTTTAATTGAAGAAAAATACGGAACCATCGCCGGGCTGATCGCCGGTATGGTTTTTGGTGCTGGCGAAATTATTTACGAGATCATCAAATACAAAAAAGTCAGCACCATCACTTGGATCGGTAACGGAATGCTACTGGGCCTTGGTGCTATTTCGCTAGTTTCTAGTGAAGGCATTTGGTTCAAACTTCAACCCGCTATTTTAGAATTTGGATTTTTTATTTTCTTACTAGGCAGCTGGGTTATGAAAAAACCATTCATGCAAATGATGATCGAAAAACAAAATCCAACGGCCCCTGAGTTTCTAAAACAACGCATGAGCGGAATGACTTTACGATTAAGTTTCTTTTTCTTAGCTCACGCGATTTTAGCCACGTGGGCGGCGTTCAAATGGTCATCGGAAGCTTGGGCATTACTAAAAGGCGTTGGATTAACAGTCAGCATGATCGTCTATATGGTCGCTGAAGTTTTCTGGGCCCGCTTAGTTTTAGGAAAGCAGACCCCTAAGGAAATAGTGATTGATCCGAATATAAAATCAGATCAGTAAAACTACTGACAACGTCTGAAACCAAAAGAGTAAATCAAACCCAGGTCTTGCGCTGATAAATCTAACGAATCAACAACCATCATCGTCTGTTGCATCGCCGCGTTTGACATTGAAGTCGCTGATGTATTCACAGATAAGATGACGTCTTGTCCGCAAGGCGACCAAGCTTGAGCCACCACATCATTAGAAATAACGTAAGAGTCAGACATTGGGCCTACAAATTTTTTCGTCGTTTTCGGGGCGCGACCTTGACCGGCAAAAAAGAATTCAGAATTAAAAGTCGCGTAAGCCCCTTGCCCCGGAACCGCCACAAAACCACGATAATCAGAATGAATAATTGAAACACTATAGCCTGGCGCAACTTTAACAGGAATACGCAAATTACAAGAAGCACGATCAACACGACGTCCAGTTGTGCTACCCGCCTCAGACGAAAATTGATCAAATAACACTGACATAGTTTTAGAGTCGTCAGATAAAGAAACCGAAGCCGTTCCTTGTGGGCACCCGTTGCCGCCGTAAGTGGGTTGACCAAGCTGCATCTGTGCAAGCGATGAAACAGAGAAACAAAAAACCAAAACGCTTAGTACTGACTTCATAAAAAATCCCCCCTTGGATTATTCGCACCACTTCCGTGGCTTGATACCAAGTGTAGCAATATGCTGGCCACGCTTTGAAAATTTTTCGCACTCGCAAAAAAAAAGGTGCCTGGTACCTTTTTAGTATTCGATGACAAATGGCTTTGGATTGGATTCGAAATATTGATTTAGACGAGATACAAGAATACCTTCTTTTCCAATGGTAACAGTGTCGCCATGAACTTCAAATGAGTTTGGGCAACCGCTTCCGGAATCAACCCATTTGTATTTTGAATCTTTTGATAACAACATCAAAAACTTTTTCTTAGGTGTGATTGCAGTTCCAAATGGATCAGTTCCTGCTGAATGAAAACCTTCCAAGTCGATCTCACCGCCAACCTTGCCTTTAATTAACTTAATAATCTGAACTCGCTGAGGTTTTTCTAGGATATACTCATCGGCTTGGCCAACAATAACAACCGTAGCTGATTTATAGGCTTTTGCGATATCATATTTTCGGGGCGACTTCTCGGCATGATCCCAAATTTCAAATGAACAAGGTATTGGACTGGCCTGCAAATAAAACGACGTCATTATAGAAAAAAATAGACTTAAGTTATTTTTAATTCTTTCACGTTAGGATTAACGTGTCCATAACCCAATCGTTTTTGAAACCAGATACGAATAAGAATAATTTAATAAACTGATCTTTTTTCTTCAACGTCGCAGTCAAAAAAAAGGCCCGGTTCACACCAGGCCTTCCTTACAACACCATTTAACACACTGCTTTACCAAAAGTGAGCTGGTACCTTTTACTGACAACGTCTCCAAGAGAATTGGTACAACATAC
>JACMQO010000111.1 GCA_014376935.1 Bdellovibrio sp. | reverse complement strand
GCGCCTCGTTGTATAACCGAGAACGCTCGGCCAATTGACGTGAACGTTGGCTAAGAACGCGAATAACGACTAAACTTAAACAGAAAAATAAAAAGCTAACGGCTCCGGCAAACCAAGCAAAGCTAATCGGAATTTGTGCTTGCGCGTAAGACGCTGCATCCATTGTTTTAACTTGGTTATGTTCTAATTCAGCTTTGTGAATATGAGCAATTTCATCTAACGCTCTATTCATATTATTCCGAATCGGCGTTGTTTTAGCGCGGTAGAACTGACCGACGATTTTTGATTCGGTTTGTTTCGCGCGAAAATCCATCGCTTGATCAAAAATATCTTGCTGCTGCTGTTCTAAAGAACCCATGCGTTTAACCAGATCTGGAACTTGAGTTAAACTGTATTGTTTTTCAAATGCCGCTAATGAATCTAAGAAATTTTGTTTGTCCTTTTTTTGCTCTTCGAAAAGACTGCCAGCACCTAAAAGAAAAAATGAAAGGCTATTGTCAATTTGTGATTCGGCTAAATTTCGGATGCGTTCAACTTCAATCAATGCGCGCGTATCCACATTGACGATTTCATTTTTTGCCGCAATGTTTTTACTTAATGTGATCGTGTAAAACCAAGCACCGGCAATCGTTGCCAAAAACAGCACAGAAAGAAGTAATAAGGTTTTACGCTCAAACGAAGATTGTTTTGTTTTAATATTATTTATTTCCATCTAAAAAACGTAACAACCGCAACAGGTCCAATCAATTAAATTGTCGTCTAATTTGGAACAGAATGAACACTTCCTAGCGCTAGCGTCATAGCCAAATCCCGTCAGATGCAAATGAAAGGGCTTTAAAGAACTTCACAAAAATTCTTAACCTAAATGCCCCACCAACAGATTTGCAAATTACAACTTCATTACGTCCCAGCAATCTAAATGCAATTACATTAATTTCATTTGTTAATCTGTATTGTGAATGAAATGGTTTTGCCTCATCTAACAAAGGGGATTTATTATGATGAGCAAAAAATTTGTAGCCGCTACTTTAACCATGATGCTTTTTGCCGCGACATCTTTCGCGCAAACCGAAATGATGACGACGCCTAGTTGCCTTTCTGGAGGCCAAGAGCTATTGGTCAATAATGAAGCGGTTCTAGGATGGAAAACGTCGACAAAAAATCAGTATCGTAACCGAGCTCACGTGCAAGGAACTTTAGTTAAAGCTTTTCCAGACCATTCGGGCCATCATCACTATGAAGTTAAAATTGGCGCCAATCAAAATGATCTGATTGAAGTGATTTATAACGAAGAGTTCGGTGCGGTTCCCGCTGTTCAACCGGGTGATCAATTTGAAGCTTGCGGAGATTATATCACGTCGAATGCAGCTGCGGGTCATTTTCCGGCCTCTCCGGACGGAGCCATCGTTCACTGGGTTCATCAAAGTCCCAATCCAAAAAGTCATGACTCGGGATACTTGATTGCGAACGGCGTTGTTTGCGGCCAAGATTCTGCGGGCGCGGGTCCAAAACGATAAAATTCAAAATTTTTGCGGTGAATGTCAATCATGGCGTTCACCGGCTTTCATGAGTCATTGCCACAAACCATCTGCCGGATTATATTAAGAAATAACGCCGGAGTTTTTTTTGAATCTAAATAAAAATTTACCTTTCTTAAGTCGACTTCGATTCGCGATTAATGGAATCAATGCGGCCTTTAAAAAAGAATCAAGCTTACGACTCCAAGGGTTAGCCACTTTAATACTGTTTATTTTCTGCTTAGTTGTACACCCTCCTATTTTTTGGTGCGCCCTATTTATTGCCATGGTCGCCTTAGTGCTGACTTTAGAAATGATTAATTCAGCCGTAGAGGCCCTATTAGATCGGTTACATCCCGAACGTCATGAGTCGATTGGTTTCGTCAAAGATGTTTTGGCCGGCGCAACTTTAATTGCCAGTATTGCATCTGTTTTAGTTTTTCTTTGTTATTTATATTTTCAGTATTTAATTTCTTTTTCGAATTAAATATAGAACCGCGTTACACAGATTACATGTTGATTACACCACCGAAAAAAATAGATCGCTTAACGTGGGCGAATGACTGACAATAATATTCAATCTGAAAACAAAAACGCATTCATTAATAAACTTCCGCAAATCACGGCCACCACCTTAGGCGAAACTGGCGGTGACTGGTTATCGATGACGATGGATGTTGGCTATTTAAAAAGTACTTTGATTTTTTTCGCCCTATTTATAGTTGCTGTCGGCGCGCAGCTAGCTGGATTTTGATTGCTGGCATTTTATTGGCTCTTTTGGCCGCGACTTACTTAACAAAAACATCACGGATTATTTTATTTTGGCTGGCGTTTATCTTAACCCGTCCCTTTGGAGCCACCTTCGGCGACGTTTTAACAAAGTCACACGGTCAGGGCGGACTTGATTTCGGGCGCGGATACTCTTCTTTAATTTTGTTAGCGATCTTGATTGCTAGCATCGTGATTTCTTATCGAAATAAAGATAACTTTGACGGATCGATAAACCAGGCTCAAGCTTAAAGTCAGGTCGCGCCTTATCCGAAAGAATTTTTGTGAAATCAATCGAAGTTGAAAAAATTGAAAGCCATAACGTCCTTAATCCAACCGTCATTAAATTAGGTTTTGTCTCTTTCTTTGCCGACATCGCTAGCGAAATGCTGTACCCGATCACTCCGATATTTTTAACGGCTGTTCTTGGGGCGTCAATGTCTTCATTAGGACTGATTGAAGGCGTTGCCGAAGCGATCGCAAGTCTTCTAAAAACATACTCTGGCAGTTGGTCCGATCAAATTTCAAAAAGAAAACCTTTTATCATCACCGGTTATTTGTTAGCGGCCATCGCTAAACCTATAGTTGGATTTTCTTCTTCGTGGGCTCAAGTTTTAGGGGCTCGCGCTTTAGACCGCACAGGAAAGGGAATTCGGTCAGCACCGCGCGATGCCTTACTTTCTGATTCGGTCGATCCGAAACAAATAGGAGCCGCATTCGGTTGGCACCGCGCTATGGATACGGCCGGCGCAGCTATTGGTCCACTCTTTGCGATTACTTTATTAACGGCCAATGCGGCAGACCTGCGCCCGCTGTACATGTGGGCGTTGATTCCCGGATTAATTTCCGTGTTGATTCTATTTTTTATTCACGAGCCAAAACCTGTGAAAAAAGAAAATCAAAAGTGGCAAAACCCAATCTTTGCTTGGTCAAAGTTTGATTTTTCATTTAAGAAGTATCTTTTTTCGTGGGGTATTTTTTCGGTTGCCAATTCAAGTGATGTTTTCTTATTGATGAAAGCAAAAAGCGCGGGAATTTCTACCGTTTCCGTTATTTTAATCTATTGTCTTTATAATTTGGTCTACGCCGCTTCAAGCCCTTACCTAGGTAAATTATCTGATAAAATAGATCGTCGCTTTATTTTAGCCGGTGGACTCTTTGTTTTCGTATTGGTTTATTTAGGTTTCAGCGTCGCCAATGAAGATTGGCAGTACTGGGCTTTATTCGGAATTTATGGCCTTTACATGGGCGCCACCGATGGAGTCGGAAAAGCGTTAACCATTGATTTAGTTCCGAAAGAATTAAAGGCAACGGCCTTAGGCCTACTAGGAACCGTCACCGGAGTTTGCACTTTAGTTGCTAGTATTACGGCCGGTCTTATTTGGGATCATGCGGGTTCGATGTGGACATTTTTATTCGGAGCTTTTGGAGCCGCCCTTGCGGCCATTCTAATTCTAACGGCTCCTCATAGAAAAATTAATTAATATCTTTGCACGCACCCAATGGGTCAACGTCAATCAGCTGCTGCACTTGCGTAAACATATTTTCACAGGCCGGCACCACTTGCGCTTCAAGTCGGTTGATCGGCCCAAAGTGCGTTCTTAAAATACGAAGTAACGTCATGGCGTACTCGGTTGCAAATGCGGGGCAAGCCTTATTAAATTTTTGAAAATCAGCACCGGCTCCGGTTCCTAAAATAGATTGGGCTTTGCATTTTACTCCGGGACTAAAAACTTCCATTAAACAACGTGACGGATTTCTTTGATACTCTTGATAAAGTTTTTTAAGTTCGGTCGAAGCCGCCATTGAATTTGAACTGACTTGAAATAATCCCGATTCCGCTTCAGAAGACAAACGATTTGTTCCAGCCGAAGTATCCCAGCCTTCACAGTACTTGCCCGAGCTTTCTCGCATTCCTAAACCTAAGCCCAAAGTATAAATCGCTTTTAAATTTTCTTCGCCGCCTTGATTCGTACGAATTCCTAAATTTGCAAAAACATTTTGGTAATGAGTTAAAGCATCCTTACGGTCACTGCGTGTATCAGCTTGAGACATGATTTCAACTAGCCCTGATGGGGCTGAAGCTTTTAACCGACAAACGCTACGCGCAAAACCTAAAGCCACTCCGTTGAGGTAAGAGGCCGGCGCACGACCCCGACTTTTCCACGAGTAATTCACGCAGGCCGAAGCCTTCACGACGTTTAGAACTTTTTGGCTTGTTTGCGAAAAGGCAGACGAAGCACAAAGCATAAGGGATAAAATCAATAATTTATTTCTTTTCATACCCCCTTGTCGACCAGGTCAACGTCAAACTTGATACGCTCAAAATCTAGTATTTGATTACAAACCAAATATAGATATATTACACGTGCGCAATGTAACCCAGCTGACTAGCCTGACCGTTGAAACTAAGCTAGGCTGAATGCGGTCAAAAAAGCTGATCGAACCGACCCTGGAGAAACAAAAATGAGAGTCTTAATCGTTGAAGACGAACTTAAAGTAGCGCAGCTTCTATCTAAAGGTTTTACCGAAGCCGGCTTCAACGCAGAGATATCATCAAATGGAAACGAAGCTCTAGGGCTAGCCATGGTCGAAGATTACGACCTACTGATTGTTGACGTTATGCTTCCGGGGCGCGACGGTTTTTCGCTAGTTGAAGAATTACGTAAACAACAAAAAGATACTCCAGTTCTTTTTCTAAGTGCCAAGCGTTCGACCGAAGATCGCATCGAAGGCTTACAGCGTGGTGGCGATGATTACCTTGTAAAACCTTTTTCATTTTCTGAAGTGCTGGTACGGGCCCAAACGATTTTACGACGCACTTCAAAACAGGTCGATATGAAGAAGCTAAAGTTCGAAGACCTTGAAGTTGATATGCTCAGTCGTACGGTCAAACGCGGCGACGTCGCGATCGAGCTTCATCAGAAAGAGTTTGCATTGCTTGAATGCTTATTGCGAAATCGCGACCGCGTATTAAGTAAAACACAAATTTTAGAAAAAGTTTGGAATTATGATTTTGATCCGCAGACCAACGTCGTCGACGTTTTAATTTGCCGCTTAAGAAATAAAATAGACCGTGGTTTTAAAACAAAATTAATTAAAACGTTCCGCGGAGTTGGGTATGCTATTCGGTCTGAGTAAACGTATACGCAGTTCGATCTCTTTACGGATCGCGTTTCTATTTTGCGCAACCTTTGCCGTGGGGCTTGCGATTGCGTTTTTAGTGACTTATTTTGAACTTACTTATTCGCTAGAGCGATCAAGTCGCGAAATTTTATCTTCGAAATTGCAAGAAGCTAAAACCTTAGTTTCAACGGATGGTATTCCCGGGCTTCGCCATTTTTTAGCGATCGAAAAAAATCGTATTTTAAATGCTCCATTTTTGTTTCGTGTGCTGAACGTTGACGGCGAAACCTTATATCTTAAACCTTCGATTCAAGAAACGCAATTCGACTTCGAAAATGCCTTTAACACCAAAATTGATCCGGTGAAATCATTGGGATGGCAGTCGCTTTCGGCCATCGACGACGAAGATAAATTCAATATTTTAACGGAACGCACTGACGCGGATCTTTTTTTACAAGTGGGCCGCAGTAGCGAAGAAAGAGAAGGCCTTTTAGAAGAAATTTTACTAAATTTTGCGATCATCGAAGTCATTTTAGTTTTCATGAGCGCTTTTTTTGGAATATGGTACGCGCGAAAATCACTGGCCCCATTGCGTGAACTTCTAAAAACCATCCTCCTGATTGAAAAAGGAAATTTATCACAGCGCGTGCCCGCCGGCCAGTCGGAAGACGAACTTCGTGATTTAGGCGAAACGTTTAACCGCATGATCGCACGCATTGAAAAACTAATTCAGGTCATGCACGAATCTTTAGACAACGTGGCCCACGATATACGAACTCCGCTGACCCGCATTCGTGCGGTCGCCGAAGACGCTTTACTTTCGAAAAACCCGCCGCAGCTAAAAGAAGCCTTAGAAGACTGCGCCGAAGGAGCTACAAATATCGCCGATCTTGTTGATCAGTTACTTAGTATTTCAGAAGCCGAATCTGGCGAAATGAAATTACGTTTGGAATTGTGCGATATTAAAAACCTTTTAACAGAAGTCGTCGAAATTTATGACTTTGTCGCCATCGAAAAAGAGATCACGATGACCGTTGCAACCGAACCTGATCATCTAGAATGGATGGTTGACCGCAAACGCATGAAACAGGCCACCGCTAATCTTTTGGATAACGCTATCAAATTCTCAGGATTATCAACAAAAGTTTCACTTCAAGCAAAAATTGATCGCAACGAACTTGTTATTTCGGTCACTGATCAGGGCGAAGGAATACTTGATGCCGACATACCTCGAATCTGGGACCGATTGTTTCGTGCCGATAAAAGCCGCGCCACCAAAGGCCTAGGCCTTGGATTATCTATCGTTCGTTCGGTAGCCATAGCCCATCACGGAAGGTATCAGGTCGTAAATAATAAACCACGAGGGACGACATTTTCTATTTTTATTCCGAAACCGTAACGATTTGCCTTACTTTTTTTATTTCTATTATTTTGAAAGAAGTAACCTTCAAGCAATCTTTAAGTAATCTTTGTTTGGCAAAGTGAATTTTAGTAGCTTTCAGCGAAGGCTTTTTAGGATGACTTGATGGCACTTTTACAAAATTTAATTTCATTAGTCATTTTGACAGACGGCACTGTGGCACTTGCTAAAGCACATGGATCGATAACCACCAAAGACCATCGCATTACCGATTTTCCAAAAATGGCTTCGGTCAGCTCAAGTCAGGCTGTGAAGTCAGCCATGAATAAAGTGAATGGCCAACTAGTTTCAATAGGACTTGAAACGGAAAATGGTTACTTAGTTTATGCGGTCGAAATTGTGAACCCAAAAACTGGTTTACATGAAGTCAATATTGACGCCGGAACGGCCAAAATAGTTTCAGACCACAGGAAAGATCGAGCGGACTCAACTTTAACAAAAGAACACGACTGACGCACAACTATTGGTAAAAAATTTAGATTACATACAAGTAATTTGAGAATGAACTAGATAGGTGGTCTGCTTTTTAAGCACAAAGGGGGCGTGATGCCAGGATTCAAGTTTTTAGGTTTAATGATTTTATTTTGTTTATCGATTCAAAGTCACGCAGCACCTATTGCGGGAAAATATTTTGATCGTGCGATGTTCGTCATTTTTGAAAACACGAATTACGCAACCGCGATGCAACAACCTTTCTTTAAACAGTTAGCTGGCCAAGGCGCTCAATTTACAAATTTCATGGCGATCACTCATCCGTCTCAAGGAAATTACATCGCGCTGACTTCGGGGTCACAGAATGGCGTCACAAACGATAAATCGATCGACATCGACGTTCACCACATTGCTGACCTTCTTGAGGCCAAAGGTTTAACTTGGAAGGTTTACGTCGAAGACTTTCCAGGAAATTGCTTCACGGCTTCCTCAAAAGCCGGTTACGCCAGAAAACATAATCCGTTTATCAGTTACCTGAATGTTCAAAAAAATCCGAACCGCTGCGCGAACATCACGAATGTGGCGCAATTCGATACCGACTTAAAAAATGGAACTTTACCTAACTATATATTCTACGTTCCGAACATTAAAAATGATGGCCATGATACAGGCGTTGCCTATGCCGACAAATGGTTTCAAAAAACTTTTACCCCGTATTTAAATAACGCTGATTTCATGAAAAATACGATTCTTATTTCAACATTTGATGAAAGTGGGGCTAGTGCAAAGAATCAAATCTACACAACAATTGTTGGACCTGCGGTTAAAGCCATCTCTGTCTCAGATAACTTAAGTCAGTACAGTTTACTTTCGATGATTGAAGATAACTGGAATTTGGGAAACTTGGGAAAAGCTGATGCAACCGCACCAGCATTAAATATGATTTGGAAATAAGATCTCTAGGACGAATTAGAAAAATAAAAAATCCAGAATGAAATTCTGGATTTTTTATTTTTAAATTATATTCCATTTTATATTACTGAGTTACTGCCGTCGTTGAAGAAACCTTTAATTTATAAGATTTTAGTACTTTTATTTTTTTTGCTGGAACCTCTAAAACGACATCAAGCTGATATTTTTGGTCTAAGATAATATTTCCCGTTTGAAAAGTGTGTTTAATATCTTCGGGTAAGTTGACTGCCTTCACGAGCTCTTTTGATCCATCGCTATGAATTAAATAAAGGCTACCCGTTAAAATAGTTGAATCCGAAGATACAATCGTAATCGACTTATTTAAATCAGTAATGGATTCGTAAGACACAGTCGGCGCCACATCGTAAGAGCTGTAGGCACAAGGATTCACTTCATTATCAGGCAATAAGAAATTCTCAGTGCCGACAACTTTCCAACCTTTGCTATAAATGTCATTTATCCAAGTATTGGGTTTACTTGAAGCCGGAATCCAAAACATATCCGTGCTCGCTTTACCACAATAGCCATGAATATCTGGTTGAACCGTTGCCGCCGAAACAACAGCCGTCGCCGGACCACGATAATTCCAGACTAAAACGTTCGCGATATGTTCACGAGGCCCCTGATTATAATAAATACGAATTGGCAAACGTGTATTCGCATCAAATTTTAAGCTGCGCTCTGTGCATCCCATTTGCGTTGAATGGGCTCCGTCATTCTTAATTAAATCAACCCATTGCCCGTTTTCTTTAATTTGAACTACGCTTCCGTCATCTGCAATCGAAGCTAATTCGTAGTAGCCAGGAGCATCTTTAGGACCTAATTTTAAAACGCTTTCCATTCTTAACGCGAAATACTCGATTAATGCATGCCCTTGATTATCTTCTAGAACATTTCCGTCTGAACCTTGAAATCCCTGATTGAAAATACGAGTTGGAACGTTGACGTCATTTAAGAATACGGCCTCTTCTTTTTTAATAAAATTTGTATTTTTATCATTAAAGTATTCTGTCGATAGAAATGCATTTTTTTGCCCAGAGCTTAAAGTAGAACCCTGATCTAAAAAGCGTAATTCTGCTTTTAATCCTGATTTATCAGAAGGCACCGTTGTCGTACCAAAAGCCGAACAAACATATCCAGCCGAATCTTCAATAGATAACGATGTGTTGACTGGTACGCCCGATGGAACATCGACAGGAACACCAGCCGCAGTTCTTTGAACGTTATCTAAATTTTGAATATCGAGCTTTCCACAGTTCTGAAACGAAACAACCACAACGAAAAATGCGGCGATGGTTCCAAGTAGATATTTTTTTTTATTCAGAAAGTTTTTCATTTACGTCCCCCGACAGTTTATTACCATACAAACTAAGTGCCGAAAATTGTCAGCCTTAACTACTGCTCAAGTTGAATTGAAGCCAACAACCTGTCTAAGTTTTTAATGGTTGTCTAAAGTATGTCATACACGGTTCAAAATGGTACGTATTGAATTGAAACTAGAATTGATATTTAGAAAACAGGACCGCACCGTAGACCTTCGTCATAACTTTTTTTGTGAGCGAAAATGTGGTTACGGCTTCTCAGATTTAAGGGGTGATTTGATTTGTGATTTTATTGTAAAGCTTTAGACCGATCCAGGCATCCGTTGCCGCATACAACAACTGCGGAGCCGTCAAAACTGAAGACTCCCAGTTTGTCATCTTTGGGCCTTTTGATAAGGCCGCCTGAAGAACTTCGGCCGCCATGCCCTTTAGCCCAAAATTTTTTAAACCTTTTTCTTTAGCGACATCTTGCAATTCAATAAATTTTTTTGGAGTAAATGAAAATAATTTTTGTAAACCTTTAATGTCATCCCGAATCGCAACACCAACTTTTAAAACCTGATCATTTTCTAAAACTGATTTTATAATTTCATAGTTTTTAATGTGATGTAGTCGAATCAAGTAGGCATCGGTGCCGGTTGCTAACTGAAGAAGTGCAACCTGAAAGGTTTCACCTTTTTTAAACGCGGGTCTAGTTTCTGTATCAAATCCAAGCTTGGTGGCCGACGTTAACCCTGACGCGGCTTTCGTTAACTCATCGTCGTTATTAATCAGGTGAATTTTTCCAGAAAAAGATATTCGTGGTAACTGAACTGGTGGTACGGCTTCATTCATGAAGATATCCTACCCGAATAAAAGCTTTTCGGCTTTATATTTTTATAAGAAATGACTGTCTGCCAAACAAACTTAGCCGACGTGATGATACAGCCAGTTTTTCAAAGAAATGTTTTCTTCACCTAAAGAATGTAAAAATTTAATTCCAAAGCCGTGGGGTTGTAGGTGGGATTGGCCGTCATTTTTCCAAGTGACTTCGGCTTTCGTTTTAATTATTTTATCGCCGATCTTAAAGGATAAGGCGATCTGTGATCCCGGAGCACCCAAATCTTTTGGCCAAGCGATAAAAGCCCCGCCGGCTGATAAATCCGTAAGCTTTGTGAAAATATATCTGTCACCGCACTGAACAGCCGTCGTCAATTCAATCGGAACGCGGTACGATCGCGCCATGTAATTTGTGTCTTTGATTTCGACTTGAAGCTGTGGATTACAATATCCAAATAGCTCGAAATAAATGCTGTAAAGAGAATGCTTTTCGATTTGAGATAGCGAATGCCAAACATCCGTCTTAATGACGCAAAATTTTTCAAATAGCTCGGGCGTAAAGACGGGATCAATCTGAGCCCCAAACCGATGCTGTGGATATTTAAATCGAAAATCTTCGTGCAGAACAAATAAGGCCAAATTTTGGTTGACGCATTTTGTCGGGTACGAGTTCACCACTTTTTGCACTTTCGCTAAACTGATGTCCATCGAAAGGTGAACCGCTAAGGCTCCTTGCACAAACTGATAACTAACAACGTCTCCGTTACGATCAAAATGCCACAAAGCTTTATAGAAATCTTCAGCACGAGGATGCACTGTGCAAACTAAACAATTCGAATTTAGAAAATGAAAGGCGTAATTATAAAGGTACTTCATCAATAAAAGCGAAACCGCATTGCCAGAATTTCTAAAGTTTTTCGAAACGGCTAAAGCCGATACTTCAACTAGTTTATTGCCATCTAAACGCAGACGTTTATTTTCTTTTTGATAGTCTTTATCAGACGGTAGTCCCCAAATAGAGTCGCGAATCAAAGAAACTGTTCCAACGATTTCACCTTTATACTTAGCGACGATCACCGTTGTATGGGGTAAAAAAGTGTATAGGTTACAACGTAGTCCTGATTGATCTGGGGTCATCAACTTAGCCGTCACGTACGAATCATGCAGCACACTATAGGCCTTCTCAAGATCAGTTTCAGTGCGCGCAATTTCAACGGTAAAATTTATGTCTAAAGCGAATTCAGGAACAGTCGCTTGGTGACGATACAATTTATGTCGTAATGATTCAGGCAATACTTTTAAAAGTTTTGGTATCATCTTTAAGTTCATCGTTCCCCCGATCCGTTTCCACTTCGAAATAAAAATTATTCGCAGTACATTTCTTCAATACCTAAAGCTACGCCCGCCCGATTGACATTAAAGCGCGCCACGATCTTTTGAACTGCTTTTTCTGATGGGTCTTCACCCGATTCATAAATAGCCCACTCGTCAGTTTTTGTTTTTTTAATACAGATATCGAAATGGCCCCAATTATTTTCTCCGTACGCGCTGAGGCAGGCCGCAGATAAATCCTTTTGTAAAGTAAATGATTTACTCAAATTAAGGCCGGTCATTTTTGAAATAATTCGCTTCAAAGAAAATCCTAAAGACTCTTTAATAAAAATTTTCTTTAAAAATCCAAAACGTAATTGGCCACCGTCTTCAGCGTTAAAATTTTCGCCTAATTGTAAAATATGAACTGGAAAAAGTCCAAGCGGCCCCACTTCAATGCCGTCACGTAGGGCCTGTAAATCAAGACATATATCCGACCCTAGTTTAATTTTTAAAATTTCATTTTTTTCACCTAGCTGTAAATCGATTACGATTCCAGCATTCATGAAATAATCAGAACTTTTTCGAATATTTAAATTTTTACCGATGATCGACAAAGGAATTGGATTGGCACCGATCGCCTCATCCTGATACACGCATAATGTTTTAGAAGTTAAATTATTCGAATTCATTGTTCCCCCGATGAATTCAGAATAATGGGGAATGCCGGGAACTTAAAATTTCAAGTTCTGCCGCAATCAACCGAACAGTTCTATAGTTTCAACATGTTAGCGTAAGTATCTCGGGATAAGACATTTAAAAAAGTGAGACCTTTAATGGCCAATGTAGATAAAAAAGAGGAAGAACTACTTGTCGCGCATCTTGATAGCTTAACCAAGCAAGGCCAACGCTTGCAGGTGTTGAAAGAAATCAGTCGCATCTTAAAGACCGGTGCTTCGCAAACCTTACGACCCGCATTGGCTAGACTTGCGAACCGCAACCACTCTTACGTATTAGCATTAAGAATCCTGCATCCTATCATTCGTGAAGACCGCCTTAAACTATCAGAAGCCGGGTCTGAAGCCCTTAATATTTACGCCACGTCGCTGATGTGGATTGGAGCTTTAGAAGAAGCCCAAGACTGTCTTCATCGTATTAAAGGTTCAACCGATGCTTTATTGACCGAAGCTTTTGTTCACTTCGCAAAATGGGACTATCAAAAGTCGATGCCCCTTCTTTTAAAATACATAAATTCGCCCGCGACGACGCCCTATCAGAAACTTGTGGGGCAGATCAATCTATTAGCGGCGCAGATCGCCGTCGGAAATACAAAACAGGCTCAAGCTGTCTTTGAACCGTTAGTTGTTCAACTGAAAGAAAGCCCTAATTATAAACTTCTTTACGGAAACTGTTTAGAGCTTCGTTCGCAAATAGAAATTTTGAACAAATCTTATGATACAGCCCTTAGCTATCTAGCCGAATCCGAAAAACAACTTTCAGACCAACCCGGACGATATCTTCTATACGTGAATAAATGGCGCGCGTTGGCCCAACTGGGTTTATCCTCAAAAGATCCTTCAGCTCTGCAAGCGTTGCTTCAAGTCAAAGAGCAAGCGACCGCTCTTAAAAATTGGGAAACCATTCGTGATTGTGATTTTCATTTAGCACGCTTAAGTCAGAACGATGAACTGATGCAAAGAATTTTATTGGGCACCCCTTACCAAGGCTATCATGACCGGATGCAGTCGTTATTCGGAATCACATTAACCGAAAGTAAAAATTTAGAATACTGTCCAGCTCGGGTCGAAACAAAACCAGAGCGTATTGCCCTAGACGCGAATAAAATATCTGATAATTCATTTTTGAATTCAACGTCGTGGCCTCTATTGCAAGTCATGACAAAAGATATCTACCGTCCACCACGCATGGGTGTGGTATTTAATAGTCTTTACAAAAATGAATATTTTGATCCTTTTACATCGCCCCAGCGCGTACGTAATAGTGTTTTTAGATTTAATGATTGGGCCAAGATTTCGAACTACGAATTTACGATTCGTATCGACCAAGGTGACTTTCAATTTGCGGGACCTAAGGGCCTTGGCATTGTATGTACGCAGCGCGAACGTCCGTTGACCGGATGGCAAGCGGCGCTTAAAGTTTTTCGGGTTAAGAATGAGTCTCGTAGCTTTACTTCAGCCGATATGGCGCAAGCTTTGGGAATGACCCAACGAAGCGCTTTAACTCTACTGACCAAAGCCCTAGCCGCAAAAAAGATTCAAAAAATTGGGTCCGGAAAAAACAGCCGCTATATTTTCTATTCTGGACGAAGAGCTACTGCCTAATTTAAATTATAGGTCGAAAGAAAATATTTTAATTAAATTATCAGAACCCGGTCCGCTTAGAACGATACGATTTTTATCTGGAGAGACTTCCATCCGCCAATTTCCAATAGCGGTCGGATTAAATTTCAACGGTGGCCGCCCATCAATTGGAACAAATACGGCTTCACGCGTCCACGCGCTTGACGACGCCGAAAGTGGATTTCCAAGTAATAAACCGAAACCAATTTTCGTCGGAATCATTTTGGGTACATTTGGATACTGACTTGGAAACTCATTCAATCGCGCACAATCACTCGTGCCCTTAACTTGGTAAAATCGATACACTTGAACGGCGGCATCGTATGTAAATAGGAATACTTTTTGATCTGGCAGCATTCCTAAAAATAGCTTTTTGCCCAATGCACCTTCGCAAATCGGAGCCTGAGCTCCTGATTGCAAATCGATTTGGTACATTGTTGGAGCCGATGTCTTGCCACCAAAACCGTAAAGCCACCGATCATCGATCAGGGCCATTCTCGATCGTTGCGCAGATAATATAAAGTCAGTTACGCCGTCACCAAAATTTGGATCAATAGGTAAGGCTATCACTTTTCCAGTTCTAGTGTCGTAAGCAGAATTCTGGTTGGCAGAATTTGTCATAACGATTCGATTATTGTCGTCTGAAGCCCAGGTCACAAAACTATCTGAACCCAGCAACTGGGTACTGCCATCAACTAAAGAAACCTGAATGACGCTCTTTTGTGAACCATCACACACTTTTAGCACAATGACTGCGCTTTCATGTTTCACGTTTTTCGCGTGCACACCGCTGATCAAGCAATTTGTGGGAATTTGTATAACTAGATCTTTAGATATTTTACTTTTTGCGTCAAAAACTTCGATGACGTTTTTAACACCATTTTTTTCAACCCAGTAAAGCAAAACTTTATTGCTTTCGGGTAAAACACTATACGAAGTCGTAGCATGATCCAGTTGCCCAATGTCACTGATCGTTTCGTCATTAAAATTATAAACGCGAACAACGCCGGTACGATTTCCATTTGCATGAATAATATCTGTATCAAAAATAAAGTACTGATCGGCCGTTAAACTAGGATTCATCAAAAAATACGCTTCGGGTTCGGCACCCACTGTTAAATTAGTTAATTTTTTGGTTTTTCCTGTTTTAGAATTATAAACAAACATCGAAGGCCACATCTCAGAAGGTAATTTCGCTTGAAACACCGACAAGTTGTCATCGGGCGATTCGATCGTTCCAATCACATTATACGATTCGCCCAAAACCATCTTGCTAAAATCACTGACGACATTATCTAGACCTATTTTAAAGATATGAGTCACGTAATTGTAATACGTAGGGGCAAAATAAGTTCGCGACACTTCGGACCAAAACATAATTTCGTTATTTTTTAAAAGCTGAAACCCACCGACATCGATCGTAGTTAGTGTTTTAAGATTCCACTTTGACGTATCAATAGATCCACCGATTACACACACCAGCGGTTGCGCCTTTAAACCCGAAATCGTACTTCGCTCAATGGCGCCTGAAAACTTTCGATCAGGAAAGGCAGGCTTTGACATATCAACTTTGAATGAAACCGAGCTACTGACGTAATGAACTTCACTAGAAGATAAAATACGACTGACTGAGAAGTCAGAGATTTGACGATCCGAAAAATAAACGCGGCTTAAAGCTTCATTTTTTTCGCGGTCGTAATGCGACACGATCTCGAACGTTGGTTCATCAAAATTGTCGCGGCACAGAATTTCGGCTATATTGTTAGGAATACCATCCGGTTTTTCGTCATATCTTTTAAAAAGTGAATCCTTAACGCTAATAAAATCATTTTGGAACGGAGACAGATTAATATCGTTTGCCGCTATCGGTGTGCTTTGATCACCGCATTGACCGTTTTGGCTTCCGTAAAGGTAAGCCTGTCCATTCTTAATTTCGGTGATTTGCTCGGCGGCAGGTTTTCCTGCGCACGTGAAATTTGGTATGAAGTGGTAATAGGTCCCGTCG
This sequence comes from Bdellovibrio sp., assembly GCA_014376935.1. Classification (GTDB taxonomy): domain Bacteria; phylum Bdellovibrionota; class Bdellovibrionia; order Bdellovibrionales; family Bdellovibrionaceae; genus Pseudobdellovibrio. Next base: position 10,910 of record JACMQO010000111.1, on the reverse strand, counting down.
GGCTTTCCTTCGTAACCGCCGCCGTTGCCTGATTCGGATTTTGCATTTGAAGATAAGTTTAGATTTTTAATACCTGACTGGATGCTGCAGTTTTGAAACGGCACCATGATTAGCAGTAATCCTAAAATAGAAATGAATCTTTTTGCAACTAGCATTAAGGTCAAAATCCCCCATTGATTCTACCTATTTTATCGGCCGTTTATTGCCATCGCTGAACTGTTTCATTTTGGTATCAGACAGATGTCTTATTTTGAATTAAAGATACTAACATCTTGATTTGAAAGCGTTTTACGATGTATTCGCGACGCATTCGAAATTTCTATAAACTCGATTTCTTTTCTATTCTAAGTAAGTAGAAACTTTTAACCTAGGAGAACAGTATGGATAAAGAAATCGAAAACAACAAAGAACAAAAGTTGAACGATGACTTAGTGCTACCTCAAGAAAAATTAGATAAAATTGATCACGCCTATTCGTCAGATCCTTGGTGGTACGACCTGCGTGGATTTTTAATTTTAACTTTCGCTTACCGCACGACGCTACCTGCGCAAATTAGATTGTTTGCGAATCACATCGGTGAACGCCACCTTGAAGGCGCGATCGGCACAGGCACGTTATTCGAAATGATTCTTAAATGGCGCAAATGGAAAAACCGATCTCAATCGCAAATAATTGGTTACGATTACGCCGAACGCATGTTAGCCGGTGCACGAAAAAGATTTAAAAAAGAAAAGCAACTTCGATTACTACGCGCTGACGCCGCAGCCCTACCACTACCCGCTGACTATTTTGATACGGCCGCGATCGCAAACGCGATTCATTGTTTACCAGACGTTGCCGGTAGCTTTAAAGAATTTCATCGTGTCTTAAAACCAAATGGATTACTAACCGGTAACTGTTTGCTTGAGCCAAAAGGAAATGGATTTTTTGACCATGTCGCACGCAGAATTAATACGTGGGGCATTCAAAAAGGAATCTTACATCGCCCGTACCAGGCCGACGAGGTCATCGAACTTTTAAAGTCCACAGGCTTTGAAATTGCCAAGCAAGAAATAGCCGGAAACTGTTTAAATTTTGTGGCGAAAAAAACAGCTCTTTAAGAATGTGAATATTTGCCTCAAATAAATTAACTTTGTGTCGTTTTGTCAAAATATTCATCGCAGATCGTTTCAGATCAAGAAAGCTTATGGACGTTGAATTGCAGTTATTCCTAATTTGAATGTTTAATCAATTAAGCATTCAGAACTTAATTTAAGATAAGGAAAAAAATGAATAACTTCATCATTTGGCTAGACTCAGAACAAGCTTCAATCTTTGCCCTTAAACCAACCGGCATCGAGAAATCACACGCGAAAAAAACAATTCAAATGCATCACACCATCAACAAAAAAGATCAACATCAAGATCCCGACATCGAACTATTTTTTAAAGAGTTATCCGAAAAACTAAAAGGAGCCGATCAAATTCTGATCTTTGGGCCCAGTATGACCAAAAAACATTTTCAAACTTACCTAGAAACTCATCACGCTTCAACCTTAGGTAAAAATATTATTGGCGTTGAAAATTTAGAACACGTCTCTGAAAACCAAATCATGGCCGCGTCCCATAAATTTTTTAAACATTATGACCTTTTTAATAACCCCATCTAACGCTCGAAAGGTTTTATGACTCCCACCTTATTTTACCTTCCAGGAACTTGCGCCTTCGGATCCATCGTGGCGCTTGAATGGCTGAAAATGCCCTTTCGTTTGTGCCGACTAACCCCCGCCGAACTGAAGTCAGACGCGTATGTAAAACTAAATCCACTTTCACAAGTTCCAACTTTTAAATCAAAAGAAGGTGTATTGACAGAAAGTGCGGCGATCCTTCAACACATTGGTTTTTTAGGTTTAGATAAAAAAATAGCTTACCGCCAAGGGACTGCCACCTTTGATCATTTGAATCAAGTGATGTCATTTTTAACGACTGGTTTACACGCATCTATTGGCCCGGTCATTCACCCCGACAGATTTGCTAATGATCCGCTGGCTCAAGAGGAAGTTGTTCATAAATCAAAGACTGAAACTATTCCGGCCCGCCTGAAGCACGTTGAACAAATGATCAACAGCAGCGGCTGGCTGATTGCGGATCATCCGACGATTGCCGATGCTTACTTTTACGGGGTTGCCCGCGCAGCCAAAGATTTTATTAACTTCGATAAAGATTTTCCGAAAATTGCAAATTTATTTTCAAAAATGAAAAAAGAACCAGCCGTTATTTTCGCTCACGCGATCGAAGATCAAGCTAACTTCAAGTCGGCCGGGGGATTCAAAGGAGAAGTTAAACTAAACGAAATCCTTTAGACAGTCTGAATTATTTCGTTTAAAATCCTAAACCACCGTACCAAATAGCCGACCGATACCAGCCGTAATTATCATCGCTAATGAACCCCAAAAAACGACGCGCGCAGCGCCTTTCCATGGGTTCGCGCCTCCGACTTTCGCAGCAATAATTCCTAAAATAAATAAAAATAAAATAGACGTAACTGAAACAATCGCAATTAGGAAATTAGCCGACGATAAAAAAACCATCAGTAAAGGCAATGCGGCTCCGACTGAAAACGCGGCGGCAGAAGCTAACGCCGCTTGAACTGGCTTAGCACTTAGCTCTTCTGTGGTTCCCAATTCATCGCGGGCATGAGTTCCTAAGGCATCATGTGCCATCAATTGATTGGCCACTTCAGCGGCTAATTTCGCATCAAGGCCTCGGTCAACATAGATCTGTGCAAGTTCTGCGTGTTCAAACTCAGAATTTGTCGAAAGCTCTAACGCCTCTCGGGCTAAATCTGCTTTTTCGGTATCGGCTTGTGAGCTGACCGAAACATATTCTCCGGCCGCCATCGACATCGCGCCCGCAACAAGGCCCGCAACGCCCGTTAAAACAATTGCTTCACGAGACGACTGCGCCGCCGCTATTCCGATAATTAGACTGGCCGTTGAAATAATTCCGTCATTCGCCCCCAGCACAGAAGCGCGAAGCCAAGAAATATGATGTGATCTATGAGCTTCAGTCGTGTCGATCGCTTTATCCATAGTGCTCATGCTGAGCCAGAAAAGTCGAAACGGCAATAGGACAAATGCCCTAAGCACTCTGAAATCTTCTAAATTTCAGTACACTTTCCGAAATGTTAAATTAATGCGGGGCGCTTCAGACCGAGCCGTCTTAGGCAAAGCGTGTTCCCAATGATGCTGAGTGGATCCTGTCATTAAAAGTAAACTGCCGTGGGTCAAATCAACATCTACGGTTCGTTTTTTCTCGTTGTAATGTCTAAAACGAAATTTTCGCGTATCGCCAAAACTAATCGACGCCACAACAGGATTTACACCAAGCTCAGTTTCGTTATCGCGGTGCCACCCCATGCTGTCTTGCCCGTTACGGTACTGATTAAATAAAATCGTATTAAAATCGACATCACAAACTTTGGTTAACTGATTCTTTATTTCTAACATGACCTTCGTCATCGGGTGCGGCTTCATGATAATGCCCGAGTATCCGAAAGGTTTATCACTTGTTCCATACAAGGCCGTTAACCGCGGCTGCATCACCCATTTGCCAAAAATTAAAATGGGCTCTTGCTGCCACGAAACGTCGCTCATAAAATTTTTAAAATAAGCATCTGCTTTTTCAGCGGAAATAAATTCAGGAAATAGCCAAGCCTGTCCATCTTTGGGAAGAATTTGATAGGGCTCATTAATTAAAAGCAATTTGAAACCTACAATTCGTTAATTTCAACGTAGCCGTATTTATTATAGCGTGCATCACTCGGTTCATAAATTTCGACAGGATCAACCGGCGTAATCAGTTTAATGTGCGGGCTAGCCGAAGGATAATTGATCGCGACTAGAAAGGCTTTCTCCATCGCTTGAACGGCTTCGTACTCTTCTTTGTGCGTGACGAAATCGGGTTTTCCAAAAAGCTGCATCCCGCTTGAGTAATTGACATCATCGTCGACCAACGGTTTACGAACCCAAGCCTGATACAATAAAATAAAAATTTCTAATCGCGTAACGACTTTTAATTTCATCGCCATTTCAATCCAGCGAAGTCGTCCATGGGCAATGCCCGAACTATCGCACTGAATCGCCGTGACTAAATTTCTTTCTAATAAAACGCCCGCTAAAACAAGTGCCAGCGCCATCACTTCAATTTTATCATTGTCAGCCACAACCGACACAACGATTCGCGCAAAGCCAGCATGGTTATCAATTCCATCCCAGTCTTCAGCCGTCATCGTGTCGGTGGTTTCGTCACAGTTATCGCGAAAGAGCCCTGGCAAATTGTGATTGTGCTCAAGCCCAGACCGAGCTTGATCTAAGGTAAAATAACCTTTATTTGCTGGCGAACGAATAACTTTTTCGATTTCGCTAAAATTTTCGAATTCGCCAACACATGTAATGATAAATTGCGCAGTAGACATGCGTACTATTTAACTTAAAATGAAAGGATCTTCAAACATATTGCGCTATAAGATTCACTCGTCGCTATGTTCAACTTCAGAAACCTTCAGTACGGTTTCAACATCATCACTCATAAGCCCGGCAATCCATTGCAGCCAGAAAAACTGCGAGTGCTCAAAAAGTATTTTAATCAGCGACGTCATTGGGATGGCTAAAATCAAACCCACGCCGCCCCACAATTCACCCCAAGCCACAAGAGCGATGGTCGACGTAGTGGCGTTGATGTTGACTTGTGAACCTAAAAGCTTGGGGGTAACAAAATCAGCAATGATAAAATGAATACCGACGCAGCAACCGTATAAACCTAAAGGTGCTCCGAAAGTCTGTGTATGCGCATAAAGTTCAACAGCTGGTAAAAATCCAGAAAGCACGGCCCCTAAAAAGGGAATTAAATTAAAAACCGTTGCTAAGGCCGCGACCGTAAAAACGGAAGGAACCCAAAACGCCCAAAATAAACCAGCAAACAACGGAAAAGTAATTAATCCTAAAACAAAATTTCCGACAAAAAAGGCGCGTGTCGAAGTCACGATTTTCTGCCAAATAATATGACCCGTACCCGGAACTGTGTAGGCTTGTGCAAAAACACGACTTAAGCCATCGCGTTCGATCAAAATAAAAAATGATAATATAGGCACCAATAAGGCGAATGTAAAAATCGTCGCCGCGTTGCCGATGCCGTGCAAAATGGACCCGCCCCACTCGCCGCCAAAAGTGGAACCGTGCACCACTTCAACTTTTGAAACAACACTATTCGCTGCCGTACTTGTCGCGTGCGAACCTAATAAATTTGTCGTCCACCCATCCCACGTCGCCGTCAGCGAATCAAACGCATGAAAAAAAATCTTTTTTGATTGCTGAAGCTCGGTCACGACACCTGAAAACAACACACCTAAAACATAAACTGTACCGAAAGTTAAAAGTGTCGCACTCAGCACCAGCACAACCGCGGTGATTCCCGTTCCCCATTTGCGTGCTTTAAAGTATTCAGCCCATGGGTCTAATAAAACAAATAAGAAAAACGAACAGACCAACCACAAACTAAAAGCCGCCGTTTCGCTGACCAATAAGCCGATGGCATAAAGACAAATCAACCACAAAGGCAGAACCAGAAGTCTAACGGTCGAGTTGGTATCATTCGGAAAAATTTTTCGCTTTATCATGCGCCGAGTATACTTTTTAATCTTTAGAAGACAATTTTAAATCGCAATAAAATGATTAAAGATGACACATTTGTCATCTTTGATTCGCCCAAATTGCAAAGCTCCTATTACCATTTAAGTACTTCGAACGGGTCAGTGGAAATGGTGGCATGGAACAATACGCCAGCGTTACTTTAGGTGTGCAGATGCATGAAATTGGACATGCCATTTATGAAATTATTCTTAATGAATTTTCACCACACTTGCGGGATGCACTTCAGAAATTAAGTCAGCGCATTGATTTAACTCAAAAAGGCAGCGATCTTGGTTTAAAATCTTACCACATTATAAAAACGCAACTAACGCCCGAGCAAATGGATCAGTACTCAGACCTTTGGTCGAAAGCCGACGCAGCGGGTAGCGAATACAATGAAGTGAAGCGAGAAATATTAAAACTTAAATCGCAAGAGTAATCACCCGATCAATTTCAGCTGAGCATTTTAGAACTGCAATTGCCCGTCGAACTAAAAGAACTCTACATGGCTACACATGCGGTCGGCATGCCTTACTCAGAATTTATGGCCGATGCTTTCGCCGCAATCCTATCTAACGACCCTAAGATCATCTCGGCCCGCCCCGGCTTCGCAGATCTAGGTGAAAAAGGTGTTCGAGACTTTACGGAGGCGCTATTCGAGCCACAAATTTCTACGACTTAGTCCGTTCTGAAACGGTCGGTGTTTCAACAACGTCAAGATGGTATTTGCCGCATAATATTTTAGACGCCACCCGCAGTTATGTCTGGAACAAATACGTCAACAACCCCGCTTACAGCGACAGACCCGGCTACATCCTTCAAATATTAGCGATCGCGGCCGCCAAAGAAACCGAGTATCAACTACAAAATCAAAAAAAGCGGTCACCGTACGAAATGAATCTGCATTTTATGAATCGAATTGATCAACAGTTTCGCGATGGGATTGTGACACATTAATCGCGCTGAATTAAACCAATTCATGAACTACCTTCTAAAAATTCTTTTAGCTCGGTATCAGAAAGTCCTTGGTCTTTAAGAATCTTAAGAAGGAATGATGTTTTAGCTTTACAATAACCATCGACGTTTCCGCCAAACTCATCCGCCAAGCGCATTTTTAAATTCGAATATTGCGTTCGTGCCTCTTGGTTTTCTAGAAGACGATTTCTTAGAAGAATATGATTTTTAAAAGAAATAGAAGAACCTAAGCAGACGTAAAGATTATGCTTGAACGAATTTTCAGGAAGCTAAAGCGCTACTTTTAGCTGCTGTCTGAAGTCTTGCCGCTTGTGCGCCAAAAATCAACCAGGCGGTTGATAATATCGCTTTCGTCATAACGGCAAACCTGAATGCACAGCCCCTCCAGTTTCACTAACGAATCAAAGTTACATTCAGAGTTGTCCAATTCTAGACTAAATTAGCGAATTATATTTTTGATTATCAAAACATTTTTAAAAGTTATTCGAATTAAAACGAACTTTCGTTAATTTACAACCGTCCGAGGGTTCGACGGAAAAATAGCGCCACTGCTGAGTCTATTTTGTCCCTGTCATGCCCCGCAAATGCTTAGCTCTTAGTTTCAATTGCTAAGAAGATGGCGAACAAATTGCAATTGCACAAAGTAAATTCCGCAGAAAAACTCTGCGCTCACAAAGGATTTACATGTCTGCAAAAATTTCGATCTTATTACTATGTCTTCTGCCGCTTTATTCCCATGCTCAGCATGAAATGCCGCACATGTCACAAACGTCGAATGAAAATAAAAAACAAATGACTTCGGCATCAACACCACAAGGTTGTTCAGAGATGATGGTGTGGGAAATGTCGACCGCTTCATGTATTCCACTAGCCATGGAGGGGATGTCGACCGGAATGTGGATGATTCATGGCAACGGATTTTTAGTTCAAAATAGTTCGAATGGCCCACGTGGTCGTAGCGGGTTATCTTCGCCGAACATGTTGATGGCCGACATCGGACATTCTTACGGCAATCATTATTTTAATACGGACTTCATGCTTACTTTAGAAAAATGGACGTTTCCAAAAGATGGTTATCCACTCATTGTTCAAATTGGTGAAGAAAATGCGGATGGCCAACCTTACATTGATGCTCAGCACCCCCATTCGTCGCCGATTATGGGTTTAACATTCAGCGATACAATACGATTAGGCGAAGGAAATGATTACGTAAAAATATTTTTTGCACCAAGAGGTCAAGCGACTGATGGGCCTATCGCGTTCATGCATCGACCGACGGGGATGATAAATCCCGACGCGCCGTTAGGGCATCATACGGCGCAAGATGTGGCGCACATTTCTAGTACGGTCGTCGGCGCTTCGTTAATGCTTGGGAGGACTCTGTTAGAGGCCTCAGGATTTAACGGTGCTGAGCCTAAGCCCACCAAAGTAGATTTACCACTGGGAACAATAAATTCCTACGGTGTTAGAATCGGTTATCAATTTTCTGAAAATCTGTTTGCCATGATTTCGGGGGCGCAAGTTGACGGTACAAGCGATCAACATATGGCCATGGGTAAATCGCAAAGGTATTCAGGATCAATTTACTCTAAAACAGAATTTGGCAACACGTGGCAATTACACAATTCCCTTATTTACGGACAGCTGAATAATCACGAAGACATCCCTGTTCTTAAATCTTATGGCGAAGAGTTTTTGATTCACCGAAAAGATATTTCACATCAATTCTGGGGCCGCATCGAATTCGTCGAAAGAACCGCAATGCAATTAGCCGTTATGACGGCGTCAAATATGAATGATCCAAAAATGGTAACCGCATTAACGGCGGGCTATACTTACAAAATAGCAATTGCCGATAGGGTTGAAGCCGGCTTGGGCGGGTCGGTTACAAAAGATATTTTACCAAGCGAATTTAAAGACTCCTACGGTGGCGATCCACTTTCAGGAAAATTATTTTTGCAAATCACCGGAATGAAAATGGGCGAATACGGGGGTAACAATTGAAACCGACAGAAATGAATCACGCAAATATGAAAACTCACGAAATGAACCACGACCAACATTATAAATTACTACTGATCATGACGGTGCTTTCATTCGTATCGATGTATATCTTTATGTATTCCATGGTCAATTCCATCAGCAATGTTTATAACAGCTTGAATCAATTTTACATGGCGGGACTAATGACAGCGCCTATGATTATTATCGAACTTGTGCTGATGAACCGGATGTACCCGAATAAAAAGAAAAACAATTTAATCATTGCTGGTAGTGCAATCGCATTGATTGCTTTTTTTACTTTAACAAGACAGCAAACCGCTATTACCGACAAACAATTTTTACGATCAATGATTCCTCATCATGCTGGAGCAATTCTTATGTGCGAACAAGCCCCCCTTGATAACGTCAAAATAAAAGAGCTTTGCAAAAATATACTTACAGGCCAGAACAAAGAAATAGAAGAAATGAAGTCAATATTACAAGAAATTAAATAAACTATAACCACCCTTTCAATCTTAAAATTATATTTTTCGGTTGGAGGGATTATGAAAAGGGAACAACCATGAAACAAAAAATATTATTTTTAACGATGGATACTACGAAAATAATATTTTTTTCGGTGGTATCTTTTATAACCATTACTACCACAACTGTCCATCAAGGGGCTAATGCTTCACCGATTGTTGGAACCGTGTGGATCGCAAATGAGAAAGGCAATAGCATAACTGTTGCTCATGCCGAGGAGAACGTAAAAATGCATGGCAAGATGGATATGAATCTGATGAAAGGCATGATTCACGAATGTATGGAAAAAAACAAAGATGAAAAATTATGCCATAACAATATAATGATGAAGTGCGAAAAAAACATGGCTCAGAATGAATGCCAAACAATGATGACGCAATCGATGAAGAAGTAAATACTTCCAACATCATTTTTTAACTGGAGAAAAAAGATTTTCTCCAGCTTATTTTGAATACTATTCAACGTTAATAAAACCAGAAACCATATCCATTCCGCAAGCAAATTTCACTTTACCTTTTTCAAGTGTACCAACGTCAACACTGACCTCTTGATTTAACGGAAGATCCTTTTTAATTTTCTTCTCGTTAATAACGATTTGTGTGGCACAAGTCGCATCTGTTTTTCGAGTTATTTTTAGTATGACATGAGTGCCAGGCTTTACATTAATACTCCCTGGTTCAAACCCTTTTTCAGTAACTTGCAGGTTAACATTTTGAACAATATCTTTTGCAAAAACTGTCTGAACCACAATGCCCATTAATAAAATTGCCGCGATCAAAATTTGTTTCATACTTATCTCCTTGTTTGTTATAAAATTTGTTTCCAATTTATTTTTAAATACGAATGCGCTTTCCAGATATAATAAATGACCGGATAAATTAAAAGCTCTAGTAAAAATGAAGTTAATAAACCACCTATCATCGGAGCCGCAATTCTTTTCATCACATCACTTCCGGCACCAACAGACCACATGATTGGGATAAGACCCATAAATAACGCAGCCACTGTCATTAACTTCGGTCGTACCCGGTGAACAGCACCCTCGATCACCGCCGCTTTAAGATCGAACAGTGAATTCATTTGACCACGTTTCACCCGATCTTCAAATGACAGATCAAGATACATCAGCATGAATACACCCGTCTCGGCATCAAGACCCAGAAGTGCAATCATACCGACCCAAGCCGCTATTGAAAGGTTGTAACCAAGAAAAACTAAAAGCCAGACGGCACCGATGATTGAAAATGGTACGGCTAAAAGTACAATCCCCGTTTTCATCCAAGACTTTGTATTAAAAAATAAAAGAAAAATAATCAAAATCAATGTCAATGGAATCACAACTTTTAAACGCTCTTTCACGCGCTCCATATTTTCAAATTGCCCGCTCCATGAAATTAAATAACCTTCGGGCAATTTAATTTTATCGTTCACAACTTTTTTGGCTTTTTCAACAAACGTTCCGATATCAACTTGTGATACATCTAAGTCAACGTACACGTACCCAACCAAAGATGCATTTTCATCGCGAATCATACTTGGGCCATCTTTGAATTGAATTTTTGCGATCGAACTTAATGGAATTTGCGCACCTGTCGGAGTCGTGATTAAAACATGCCGTATGCTTTCTATATCTTGGCGAAATGCCGGAGCAAGTCTTACTTGAATCGGATATCTTTCGCGGCTGGCTAGAACTTGCGAAACATTTTCTCCACCAACTGCCGTCATCGCTTGATCTTG
>JACMQO010000110.1 GCA_014376935.1 Bdellovibrio sp. | reverse complement strand
GGGATAAATCATTTTCAGAATTTTCTTTTTTGCTAGAAGGTTTTTACCAAATTCCGACATCCGAGCGTACAAAAAGTCAGATCGATCAATTTTTAAATCGCCCGATGGATTGTTCATCATTTGAATCTGTGCATTTGACCTTTCGAACGGCGCAAATCAATGAACACGAAATTCGTGATATCGCCAGTTGGGCGCACAATATGCTTAGGTTGCATTACGAAAAGACGTCGCCCGTAGCCAGCATAGATTTGTTTAATAAAGCCATTTGCGATGTGATTCATCCCGGTTTTGATGAAAAAGATCACGATATTGATTTCGAAGATTTTTGCCAAGCCTGGACGGCCGCCGTCACCGGTCTTTACGGAGAACAATTTGCCGCCGAACATCTGGCGATTCTTTCAGAACTGCGTGATTTAGACCACGGTTTAAAAACGCGGGCGTTACGATCGGTACGACCCGCAATGCTTGAACGAATTTATCTGACGCAAACTGAAATTGATTGGGTCGAGCGTTCGCTGAAAGCGGTCAATCAAAGGTTAGAGATGCCGCGCTATCCACTTTCAAAAGGGCCTACGAAAGCGCGGCTGTCTGAATTATTGAAATGGCTGATTTTGTGGGAAGTGACGAAAACGACAAAAGCCGAAGCCTTACAAAATAAGGTTCAAAAACTTCGAAATTACATTCAAGGTGAATGTGAGTGGCTATTAGCCAATTGTCGACGATAAATTCAGATAAAAATTTGGTCTGTCAGTGTTAAGGAATTTAAGGATTCGGTTCATACTTTGACAATACCGTTGATGATAGGTTTCAATTGAATAGGAATCGATGGATCACATCGAAAAGAAATACTAAAGGAATAAGATGAAGAAAATTGTTACAGCAGCGTTACTTTTAATCGGCGCCCTAGGATGCGGAACAAAACCAATCAACGAAAAAGCCCAAGCGGTTGTTTTGACGACCGAGACTCCACCCAGTGTGTGCAAAGAAGTGGGAATGGCTAGCGTAACGGGGGTTCCTCCGTTTTATCCGGAATCGATGCGTACAAAATTAAAAAATGAAGCCACGCTATTAGGTGGCAACTATGTTAAAACAGAAACTGTTCAGGGCAGCGCTGGAACGTTAAACGGCACAGTTTACTCGTGCCCGTAATTGGTTCTGCACACTGTAAGGTAAAAGCATCGTCTAAACACTTCTCTTGCAAATCTGGCGTGAAGTCCGGATTATTGCGGACTACGGGGCCGAACAGCTTATTGTTTCAAAATATCTAATTCAAAAGCTTCAGCGTAAGCTTCTGAGTTCTGGGGTTGGGCGCCAACGATCGTAAAGCGCGGGTAGCCGTCATCACCTTTACGGATTTGATAATGGTGAATGGCAAGCCCTGGTTGGGCGGCACAGTCGCCGTCGTCTGAAATTTCTAGAACGATTTCAAGTTCAACCGGTAAAGAATCGTCAACATTTGCTAAAGCTTTTTTAAGATCGCCAACCGTTAAGACGCGCTTTAAAATATTTGCCACTTCTTCAGCGTTGGCACCATTTTCTTGGCGCATGGATTCAGTTATTTCGGCAATTTGTTCTTGAGTTAAATTAAGCATTTTAAGACTCCGGCAGGTGATAATTGAAAGATTGGTTTAGTCGAGAAATGCGTATAAGTCCAAATATTTTCTACTCTGGTATTAAGGACTGCGTTTTTCCATTCGGAAAAATAATTTGGATATCAGGGTAAACAAATTGGTTCATTTGTGATGGATTTGTGAAGACCATCAGCGAACCCGGGTTCGAGCCGGCTTCAGGAGCCATCCCGTTGTCGACTTTAATCAGGTGCCCGTTGGCTTTAGCCGCTGAACGAGCTTTGATTTTAAATGCGCCGGGCTGGTGGCCAAAGACGACTCCAAAAAATCCACTTTGACTTAGTCCATTCACAAAGTTTGGCCAAGTGGAACTGTCTTTCTCCCAATCTTTGGCTTCTAATATTGAATTGTCTCCGATTAAGAAATCATCGTCATACGATCCCGCCTGAAGAACTGATTTCGCTTTGGATGAAAAGTTCGTCCAACTTGAATCGGTGTAATACCCTGAATGGCAGAAAAGCCAAGCTCCGGCCTTTAATGCCAAAACTTCATTGTGTAAAAAGCCCCCACGAGTCGTCGTGGTTGAAGTCAGGTCTGTAACTGGAATTCCTTTTGATTGCAGTTCTGAAATTAAGTCGTAGGTTTTTTTATTCGTTGGATCCGCTAAGAATTCGGCTTCGTGATTTCCTAAAACGTGAATCACGCGTCCACCAGCTTTTAAGCTTTGAACCTGCAGCTGAATCCAAAGATCTAATACTTCAACGCTGTTAGGGCCTTTGTCGATTGAATCTCCGGCGATAATTAAAGCGGCCGTACCGGCGATCCAATTGTTGTTGGCGTCGATGACTTTACCCGCACGAAGTAAAGTAAGTAAGGGGGCATACATTCCGTGAACGTCACTGATGACAAAAATTTTCGAATAGTTCGCCGGATCAATTGTGTCTGTTCCGGTATTTGCATTAAAACTTTGAGGTTTTCTTAAGCTGGTGGCTGCTGACATCGTAGTTTGTGTCGCGCAGCTTGAAAAAGTAAAAAGCGATAAGGCTAAAATTGATAAGCATGTCCAAATTTTCATTAGTTCTCCTGGAAATAACAGTTCTACTAACTACACAGTGCTTCTGAAGAATAAACAAATGATCAGTTTGTCATAGGAGGGGATCGTCTGACGCGGCAAAACTTACCTTTTATAGGTTAATTGCTCTAGAATTTGGGCATGAAAAATAATCCATTAAATCTTAAAGGTCGTATTCGTGATTTACAGCATTTCGGTGAAGAGGGCGGTGTCGTTCCGGGGATCGATCTAGCCGTCACATCCACATTTTTAGACCCGCAAGATATGGAGAAAACTTTCTTAGGGCAGAAAGAAGGCTGCTATTTATACAGTCGTCACTCAAATCCCACGGTGAATATGTTTTCAGAAAAAATGGCGGCCTTAGAAAATACCGAAGCGGCTTTAGGGGTCGCATCAGGCATGGCTGCGATCAGTTCAGTCATCGAACAAATCATGCCGGACGAAGGCGGAGAAATTATTTCTTCGTTAACCGTTTACGGTGGAACATACGCTTTATTTAAAAATATTTACCCGCGCCAAGGGATCAAAACAAATTTTGTCGATATCACAGATCTTGCGGCGGTTGAAAAAGCGATCACCCCAACAACAAAAATCATTTACACAGAAACGATGAGTAATCCTTTACTCAAACTGAGTCCATTGGTTGAACTTTCAAAACTAGCAAAAAAACACAATTTAAAATTAATCGTCGATAATACATTTGCTCCGTGTTTAGTGACTCCGGCTGATTTAGGGGCTGACGTCGTGATTCATTCGTGCACAAAATTTATTTCGGGATCATCGGATATGATTGCCGGAGCGATTTGCGGAACGCGCGCTTTTATTTCATCTTTGATTGATGTGAATACGGGCGTGGTGATGCTGAAAGGTCCGATCATGGATTCACGATCTGCGCATGAGCTTTATATGCGCTTAGATCATTTACCGATTCGTGTTCAAGCCCATTCAAAATCGGCGTTCACGTTAGCGTCTAATTTAGAAAAAAATGGAATCAAAGTGATTTACCCAGGGTTAAAATCGCATCCGCAATACTCTGATTATCAGAAAATTCTTAATTCTGAATTTGGCGCAGGAGGAATGGTCGCAGTAGAAATGGAATCAGCCGAACAGGCGATGCAATTAGCGCAGGCGTTGCAAAATATTAAATTTGGTTTATATGCGGTCAGTTTAGGATTCTCGCGCACATTAATGACGGTGCCGGCGGTTACGACTTCAAGTGAAATTTCTGAAAGTGATCAGAAATTAATGAATTTGAAAAAAGGCTTATTGCGATTAAGTATCGGTTACGTCGGTCAAGATGACGTCATGCTTGAGCGCTTCATGACGGCCTATAATGCCATCACGCAGGCGCATCAAACATCGATGTCTGGTTGGAGCTACGACATTTAAAATAGGGCTACTTCGCGGGATCATTTGACATGTAATTCCGGTGACCGCTATCGTTCTGTTTTAATATCCAGGAGTCACCCCATGAGAAATACCCGCGTAAAAATGGTCGCGTTAATTTTTGTTTCGCTTTTCACAATTTTAACGGCGGGCTGTAAGACCCATCCAACGGCTGCGCAAACAGAAAAAGATAGTTTGTACATCGCGCAGAATCTTTACGTTGAACTAAAATCGCAAATTCCAGATTTTCCAACAAAAGGAAGCGATGTTCAAAAGTCAGATGAAAAAGAATTGCACCAGGCGCAAAAAACTAGAACGAAAGCTGATTGTGCACGGGCCGCCACCGAAGTGATCATCACCCTACAAAGTTTTTACGCAAAGCCGTACGGGGATTTAACCGCGCAGCAAGTTGAAATATTAAATCCATTTTTCAATCGCGTTCGTGAAGCGGGTGGTCCGTATATTGGTCAAATTAAACAGGGTTACACGCGCGTAAGACCCTACGAATACATTCAAGGATTAACTCCGTGTATCGAAAAAGAGCGAAGCTTCGCCTATCCAAGTGGGCACGCCACGTTAGCTTCGTTATACTCTTTAGTTTTGATTGATCTATTTCCTGAAAATAAAGCGGCCATTGAAAAACGCGCAGAACAAATTGCGCAAGACCGCGTCTTAGGTGGAGTTCATCATCCATCTGACATCAAAGCCGGTAAAAAATTAGGATCATTACTTCATGCAGAAATGTTGAAGTCGGCAGGTTACATGGCTGATCTTCAGAAATATCAGACTTTAGTTAAACATTAATTTTAATAAAAGGAAAAAAATGAAAGTTACATTCAACGACATCATGAAAGATATCGCCGAACTTTATAAACTTCGTCCCCAAGATGAAGATGATTCAGGTGACGCGTACGAAGCCGTTCGCGAAAAAACTGAAAACAAATTGGTTTCAAAAGGGTACGATGAAGAATCAGCTTCTGATTTGATCGAAGACCTTTTGTTATTAATGGAATCGCTACAAGATTAATTATTTTTTGGAAACAAGTGAATGCCAGCTTGTTTTTCAACGTCTGCTAGCGTGGTTTGATATTTTTGCCAGTCACTTGTGTCTTCATTCGGATCAGCCACAAATGGGATGCACGCGGTTCCAACGATGTGCGGAGTTCCGTTTTCTAACGTATTGGGCATTATAACTGCGATCATATCAGACTTTGCGTTGATATCGGCCGGTGTCTGTTTCGCATCTAAGAAGACGACCACTTTGAAATCTTTTGATGGCACTTGGATATCTGATTTGGGGCCGATGGCTCCAAAATTTTGATCGTATATCGGCCCCGCGATCACGTAAGCCTTTTTATTTTGTGTTTGTATGACGTTTCGCGTGTGCTGCTCTAGATGCTCCCAGATGACGCGATTTAAATAAGGCGTTTGTGGGATCATGTTACTCATTAGAAATGTGGCTTGATTATTTTCAACGGCATCAGAACGATCGGCCGAGGGCGCTTGGTGGCCACGGTCAAAGCAGCTGCCCGTATAATCTGCCGAGCTTACGGCGTGTTGTTTCGGAGTCAGCGTTCCTAAATATTTATCTAAATCAGGATCGACATCAAACATATTTGTGCGACCGGTTTTTCCGATATCTTTACTTTCTACTTTCCAGGCTACCCAGTTCGGCGTACGTCGCTCTTTATTGTACGAAAGAACATACTGAGAGCGCGATATTAAAATTTCAGAATTATTTGTTACGGGCAGGGCTGCGGCTAAATTTGGATTTGATTTGATCGATAGGCTTCCTAAAGTCGTTTCGACTTTGGCTAAAGCCCAATTTTGAAAGCCGAAAATAGCGCAAGTGAATACGACAATATTTAGGTTATTTCTAAAGCTTCTCATAGTGGTGATTCTCCCAATTAGCTGCTACCGTGGGTAGGAATATAGGGAATCAAATTAAGAAAGATAGAAATAAATGTACCGTGCGCATGACAAGAAAGTCATGTTTCACCATAAGAACTAGAGTGAATGTTTTTTGAAAAAAATATCTAGCCTGTCACAAAATTTGCTATTCACAACTAGGTTGTAAAACCTGTCCTATTCTTCAGAACAGGCTATTAAAGTAAGTGCCTTGCCTGCCGTTTTTACAAGGGCAAATGACTTGTCTTCTAAATTTAAATCTTTAACTTTTGTTACACTTAAGTTTTTTTCGTCAGAGATTTCACCGTATTTGGTTTCAAAAGAAAATATATCTTCACCGGCAGCTGATTTTGTTTTTGCTTTTTTGTAGGATTCGCAGCTGTCGATTTTGAAAATCTTGTAATTGCCTTTTTGCAAGTTCGTACCTGAAAATTCCAACCTAACTTTAGCGCCGACCTCGACAAATTTAAGTCGGCCAATGATTTTTGCTTTTTCTTTTTTTGAAGCGGTCGATTTAAAAAGATACTCGTTAGTGTCTAACGATTTCAGTTCGTCTTTGGATACATTAATCGGAGCGGGCTCTACAGCTTCGGCTTCCGTGATTTTAATGCCTTCTTGGGCGTAGGCCGATTGAAAAAAGGCCGAACAAATAAGAATTGATAATCCGAGTCGGAACATAATGAGTCCTCCTTAGAAGGGGCTTTGAATACCAGCATATCATAGCTGTGCGGTCGAATGAAATTTTGGCACAAGATGAAGGAAAAGTAATGGATAACTGGGCCATGGTCGAAGACATCGATTTATTCTTTGTGAAATGTTAACTCACAAATAGGGATCAGGTTCGCGTTCAGTTCTTTGAATTCGGTTCTGTCGAACCGGCTAACGCAATTTCTTGACCTTTCAAAAAAAGATGCACGGTATCGCACGCGGCCTTTAATGACATCGGTACAAGTTCGAAGACTTGATCTTTCGCGGCGCAGGTTACACCAAACATAACCGCTTGCGCGTTATGAATAGCCACCGTTTGTGGGGTCACCGTGATTTCAATTATTTTGACTTTAGAGTTTCGAATAATTTTTGCTTTGGCCTTACCGGGTGGTAGCGTATCGCGAATATTTGAAAGATCAGACATTTCTTCAATCCGTTTGTCATTCAAACTTAATAAAATATCTTTGTCTTTAAACGAGTTTTCTTCTTTTTGATCTTGGGTTCGAATTAATATTCCACCACTTAGATCTTTGGTGATTGGGTTTACGATGTCTCTAGAAACGTTTTCTGTTTTCTCAAAGTGTCCGATCGAGTTGATGTTCGATTTGCAAATAAATGCTGTTGAATATTGGGGTGGCGTATCTAAGGTGCGTACAAAACCGTTGGCCGTGACTTGCTTCAAGCTTGAGATCGGCGTGCGGTCGACAGGTTTATCCATCAATGCATATTTTTTTTCTTGAGCGCAGTTCTCCATCGCGCCTAGCATGGAATACTTCATGGCCTTTTCATTCGTGATTTTCAGTGGACCGTTATAAAGGCTTGTTCGAATAGCACCGGATTGGTTGATTTGAACGCCGTAGCCTTCTATTTTTCTATCGCTGGCGACCGTGGCGCAACCGATGATGAAGGGAATTGTGGCGATGGTAGCTAGGCTATAGAAAAATGTTTTCATTCATCTAGCGTATCTGAGGCTATTTAAAATGAACAGGAGTGGACTTATTATTAATGAACTTTGAATTAACTTGAGACGGACCCTAAGAATTGGTTGTATACAAGTCGTAGGGTCTGACTAAAAGATTTACGGACTACGGTAAGAAAACGTTCGCTAAATAAGTGATTTTAAAGACCGGAAAGTCAGCCATAGGATTCGGAAAATGACCTTTTTCAATGACCACGTAACCTTCAGCCGTAAACGTCGGTGACACTAATAATTTTTTAGCCTTACAAGCATCAATTAAGCTTTGCGCTAAGTTTGTGATCGCTTGATCGACATTGTTTGTTGGGTCGTAATCAAAGATGTATGAAGTTTTATTGATCGTTATTTTATTTGCACAACCGGCCATACGTGGCGGGCAAAGGTTAAACGTGGCTGCAGCATCGACTAGTAATTCTGGAGCTGGTTTAGGCGCTACAACGTTATCGGCAAAAGCCGTGATAGACGTTGTTAAAGCAAATAGTAATACAAATAATGATTTCATAAAATCTCCTTCGATTTTTTTATAAAACCGAAGGTAGATGAAAAAAAGTGTGATGGCTGCTGATTTTTTTAAGATGTAGTTTTTACTTTGCTTTATTCTTTTTCGCGTTCTCGACATCGTTGATGTACTTACGAGTTGCGGCCGGAAGCTCTTGCCATAATTTCCAAGCAAAGAATAAACCTAATAACGTGAACGGTAATAGAAACGATGGCCAGTACTGCCAAGTTTCTTTCGTGATGATCGCGCCTAAAATAAACTCTTGAAACGAAGATCCTAATTTCGAGAAACCATCGGCAACGCCCGTAGCCGTCGCGGCGCCCTTACGGCCACCAAAGTCAGCCGTAGCAGTTCCAGACATAATCGAATGCACGCCGATCACGGCCATCATGATGACTAAAGCACTGACGCCCATAACGATAGCTTGATTCATACCTGTGACTAAACTTAACACCATGGCAATTGTCGCTAAGAACATTAAAATCTGACAAATACCTGCCACCGGAGCGCGACGCGATTGGAAAAATTTATCCGAAGCCCAACCGGCTAAGAATGAACCGACGATTCCTGTGACTGCAGCCCAAAGACCCCAGTTCGATTGAATGTTCGGAACGATAAAGCCCGTGTCGTTCACAAATAAGCGGTACCATTTCATCACACCGTCACGAAGTACGCCCGAAGTGAATTCAATCACGCCGATCATTAAGATAATGCGGTTCGAAAGAATCGATTTAATAACGCTAACCCAAGAACGAATTTCGATATGATCCTCACCATGAGATGCATCGTGAGTTTCTAATTTCGGAAAGCCCGCAGTGTCTGGAGAATCTTTAATTAAAAGTAAGTCGATCAGCGCCCAAGCGATTAAGAAACCGGCCGGAATAAAGAAGATCAACCATACGGCCGGAACAGTAGCGCCTTCTAACGCAAAAACATTTTGCATGAAAGTGCGGAACGCAGTGGGTTCACCAGTCACGGTTAATTTGACGGCTTTAGCAATCGCTTCAGTCCAGTCGAACGCGAAGTAAACACCTAAAGAAATGAGTGTTCCGAAAATGGCTCCGAAAGTTCCGCGTTCGCGAACGTGGAACCAAAACGATTTCACTTTGATCGTCGAAATCGCGCCGAAACTTTGGAAGAACATATTTAATGAATAGAAAAGTGTTAACCAAAGGACGAGGTTTAACTCGCTACCGTGAAGATGTAAGTAAAGAGTCCAACCCAATAAAATATTAAAGATCGCGGCTCCTAAGGCGGCGGCGATCATTCCTTTTTTTCCACCCACGCGGTCGATCAACGGGCCCGAGATAAATAACGAAGCGGCGTAAATGAAAAAGCCCCATCCTGAGATCTGACTTTTTTGCGCTTTTGTGATGATTTCTGCTGTAGCTAAGGTATCTAAGTTATAACGAGCCATGTACATGAACGCGTATGTCATACCCAGTGGGAACCAGCTTAAAAACCGTCTCCACATGAAGGCTTTACTGTGCTTCAGCGGGTTACGCATAAAGTACAACGTGATGATATAGACTAAAAGCATGGATACGATCAGCAACTGCATAGAACCCCTCAGTTTTTCTCAATATATAGCCAGGCCAATTCAGTAGCCCCCAGGTCATCGTTAGTCAATGGGATTGATCGTGAATGGCCCGCACGCGCTGCCGTAAAAATTACCATATTTATCGGTGTTTGAAGGCTGTTGTGACGAAGAGCAATCATTTTAAGTACATGTTCTCTTTGACATCTTTTCGGCGGCGCTCCAATACTGAGCCCGATGAATTTTTTAAGGCTTCCTGATCCTTTGCTGACCGTTTTATTTGAAGATGATGACATCATAGCCATCGATAAGCCGTATGGTTTTAACGCCCACACCAATGATTCTAAAGTTGAATTGTCAGAGTTTGTTCAAGACGGCTTAATTGAAATGTTTGAAAAACAGCGTGGGCAAAAACTACACATCATTCATCGCCTAGATCAAACAACAACCGGTGTGATGATTTTTGGTAAATCCGTCGAATCGGCAAAAAAATATGCCGCTTATTTTTTTAATCGTGAAGTTCAAAAAACGTACTGGTTCATCACGAAAAATAAATCATTAAAATCTGAATTTATGATCGACAAGACGATCATCCACAAAGGCCGCGAGCTTGAAGCCAACACGGATTTAATTTTACAAAAAAAATCAAAAGAGTTCGAGCTTTGGAAGGCCAGTCCCCATACGGGGCGTAATCATCAAATCCGTATCCACGCTCAAACGGCCGGAATCTCGATTCTGGGTGACCCGAAATATGACGGAGCAAACTTTCCTTTTCTTTGTTTGCACAATCATAAAATTGAATTTCCAAATGGCATTGGTATCGTGTCAAAGCCTCCGGTTTATTTTGAAGACCTTCAGTTATTAGAAGATCAATCTTTAGTAAAAGCTCTTTTTGAAGTCGATCGACGATCTCGATTATTTTCTTCATCCGTCGATTCACAGCAATCGTACAGGTTGGTGCATAATAAAAATAACGCGAAAGAATCCGGGTTCAGCATGGACCAATTCGGCGAAAATATCGTGATGGATTGGTATCATGAAAATTGGAGCGAAACTGAATCTAAAAGATTTAAACATTTTGCGAACATTTTAAATAAGCCCGTGATTGTGCGTTTTGAAAAGGGGCAAGGACAGGGCCCGAAAAATCAAATCGTAATTTTTCCAAAAACCGATTCTTCTGACCAAGAGACCGCGGCCGTTCCAGTCAATTGGACCGCGCGTGAAGAACATGTCAGTTACGAAATTAGAACAGATGTCGGTCAAGGCGTGGGTTTACACTTAAGCCAACGCTTACAGCGAAATTGGGTTTTAGAAAATGCAAAAGATAAGTCCGTGCTGAATCTATTTTCGTACACCAGTTCTTTCGGGTTATCCGCCGCCTTAGGAGAAGCCAATCAAGTGACATCTGTCGATGCAAGTAAGAATGCGCTGAACTGGGCGCGGGCTAATTTTGAATTAAATGGGTTGCAGGGCGATCAATATAAATTCTTGTTACGAGACAGCATGACTTATTTAGAACAGTGCTTGGCCAAAAAATTAATATTTGATCTGATTATTTGCGATGCCCCGTCGTTTTTTAGACGTGAAAAAGGAATTTTTAAAATCGAATCGGGCATAGAGAAGCTTTTAGAAAACGCCCTTCTTTGTTTAGAAGAAAAGGGCGATTTATTATTTTCAACAAACTTCGACGGTTTTTTTATTAACGATGTTCGCTCGGCCATCGTCAAAGTCGGGCGTAAATTAAAATTAACCGATTTACAAATCAGCTGCATTTTACCCGCGTTAGATTTTGAATTACCCGATGAAAAAACGAACTTAAAATCATTTTTAATTAGCCGGGGTTAAATTTCGATCTGCACGCCGATTTCGATCACGCGTTCTTTCGGAATATGAAAGTAGTCGGTTGCAGGCAATTCGTTCCTCGACATGATGGCGAAAAGTTTTTCTCTCCATATGGCCATCCCGGGGTAATCGGTCGCAAATAGATTTTCTTTGCTGATAATAAAGCTTGATTTTGAAATATCTAAAATGCAATCGCCTAAATTTAGATTTTCAAGATCACGTCCTATGTTAGGTCGATCTAAATAGCCATAAGTTAAAGTCACGCGGTAATTTTTGCTACTCATTTTTTCAACTTTCACGCGCTCGGTTTGTGGAACTTTGAAAACTCCTTGCGTAACGATCGTTAAAAATACCAGACGACTATGCACGGTTCTAAAATGGTCGACGGTATGAACAAGTGAATACGGCACATCGGTTGCGTTTCGATTTAAGTAAACCGCAAGCCCATCGACCTTGTGTAAGTTTTTTGACTCTAAATTTTCAAGGTACTGCTCTAAAGGAATAATTTTTTCTTGTAATCTTAACGCCAAAAGTCTTTTTCCAGTCGCCCATGTTGTCATCAGCGTGAAACCAAAAATTCCAATGAGTAATGGAAACCATCCACCGTCGATAATTTTTAAAAGATTAGCTCCCCAAAAAGCTAAATCAATTACTAAAAATATAAGACAAAGTGATCCGGCCGAAAGAAAGCTCCACTTCCAGTGGGTGCGGGCAACGACATAAAATAAGATTGTCGTGATCACCATCGTCGTGGTTACGGCTAATCCGTAGGCCGCGGCTAGGTTACTTGATGATTTGAAAGTTAAAACCAAGGCGATGCATCCCAACATCAGCAATCGGTTCATACTTTTAATATAGATTTGGCCGTACTCCTTACGTGAGGTGTGTGAAATTTGAATGCGCGGCACGTATCCATTTTGCACGGCCTGCATCGTGATCGAAAAAACGCCGGTGATTAAAGCCTGTGAAGCAATCGTTGTCGCTAACGAAGCCAGAATGACAAGGGGGTATAGGGCCCAGTCGGGGGCCATCAGGTAAAACGGATTTTCAAAAGCGGCGGGTAATCGAATCAGTAAAGCTCCTTGTCCAAAGTAATTTAGAACTAAGCAAGGAAGCGCTACAAAAAACCAGGCCTGTTGAATTGGTTTTCGTCCGAAGTGACCTAAGTCTGAGTACAGCGCTTCTCCGCCGGTGACGACTAGAAAAACTGAACCTAATACCACAAAGGCGTGCCATGTGTTTGTCACAAAAAATGAATAGATGTAATAAGGATTTAAAGCCACCAGAACCGATGGCATTTGAATGATGTTATAAATACCTAAGACGGCTAAGACGATAAACCACAGAAGCGTAACGGGTCCAAAAATTTTTCCGACGGTGCCAGTTCCTTTTTTTTGAATTGAAAACAGTGCGATCAAAATGCCAATCGTAATCGGAATAATGTAGGGGATAAAAACGGGGGTAATTAGACCCAATCCCTCGACGGCACTTAATATTGAAATAGCGGGTGTAATCATGCCGTCACCAAACAGAAGCGCTGTACCAAATAATCCGAGCAAAACTAAAAAGCCAGTGCTTTTACTAAGCGCCGCTTTGGTGCGAAGATGTTTCGGGGCAATCAATGAGGTCAGGGCTAAAATTCCGCCCTCGCCCTTATTGTCAGCGCGTAAAATAAAAATTAAATATTTTAAAGAAATCACAATCATCAGTGACCAAAAGATAAGAGAAAGTAATCCCAAGATCGTATCGGTGTTTGGCTCCATGTGATGTCCTGGATGAAAAGCCTCTTTAAGAGCATAAAGGGGACTGGTGCCGATATCACCGTAAACGACGCCTAAAGCCGTTAAAGCTAGAAGGTATTTGTACGATGGCGAATGCGGACTAGCGGTATTTTCAGGTGAATCAGAATGTGTCATGCAGTGATTTTAGCTTGAAACGGTACCATGACAATGAAAAACCGGCAGTAGTTTGGCTCGTAATGTTAGTTTAAATCTGTTAGCAAATTTTTCGACCAAAATGAATTTTTGATTTAATATTGAATAAATGTCTTTTGATTTCTCATCCGGCAATTCCATAACCTTATTTAAGATGGGTTGTTTGTTATCAAAAAATAGATGAAGTAATTTTTTGCGAAGCTATACCAAGTTTTTGCGGCAAAAAGCATGGATAAGGGAGTTTTTAAAGAAAATGACTGATTTGGTTTACCGAAAATAATGTGCCTGCAGCTGCGGGCAAAACTGAGTCCGATAACGCAAACGCGCGCCAGGTAAGTACCGCTATTGTCATAAATACGAAAAATATTTTCACATTGAAAAGCATTGCAAATGCGGTGACGCCTGTAAGGCATCTGAACGCATCCTAAGTATAAAACCATTTTACAAAACGCGAATTTGGTAAGCGGCATGCGTTACGGGGATCAACTTGTAAATTTACTTAGCTATCTATCTAGATCCGTGCAGCCTACGTTGGCCTATGAGTAAACATCCCTGTCTATCGTGCGGCGCTTGTTGCGCTTTTTTTCGAGTCTCTTTGCATTGGTTAGAAACCTCGGCGGAAAGTTACGGAGTTCCGTTGGCTCTGACGGAACGAGTTTCTCCGCATCAAAATTCAATGCTAGGCACGGGTCACGCAAATCCTTCATGCATTAGTTTAAAAGGCATTGTTGGCGAATCTGTCAGTTGTACAATTTACGAAAATCGACCCGGCAGTTGCAGATCTTTTTCTGCAAGTTACGAAGATGGCACAGTGAATAGCCGGTGCGCGGTTGCGCGCTTATCGAAAGGTCTTGGTCCATTACAACCTTCTGACTGGCCTGCTGCGAATGGGACTTAAGTCCATGATCTTTTGTTAAATCTATTTAGGCTTACATAAAGTAGATTCATTTGTGAACTGTAGACTATAATCTTAAATCGAGACACGATTTTGCACTTCAAATAACTAAATTCCGATTTAAGAAATCTCCAAATGAGTCCGAAAAATAGAATAGAATTAGGCTACTATTTCGCTGCGTAATTAATCTTAAAATAAGATGTTGGAGAATCGTTAAATGCCAAATTTAGAAACGAAATTAGCGCAACTTCTGGCAGAAAATTTTATGGATGATTTCTCTTTATTTGAAGGCGTCGCTGCATTATTTTTAAAAGAAAAAGACGCCATGTTGGCGCCACTTCGTTTAGCGGCTGAGAAAAAAGATCGCGATATGTTAAAAAAAAGCGCCCATAAATTAAAAGGCTCGGTCAGTTATTTTCATAGTCCTGAAAGCCGTCAGTTGGCTTACGAAATTGAAGACGCTTCGGCGGAAATTTCGTTTTTTGAAGCGACTTCAAAAATTGATGAATTAGAAAAGTACGTCCAACAACTAACTCAAGATTTAATTGCCATGTTGCAAATGAATCAGAATAAAGTGGCATAGGTAGGAATATGAACGAGTCCAAAAAAATTCTTATTGCAGAAGATAATGATATCGAAGCAATGATTATTGAGCGTGAGGAAAGTATCTCGATTAAAAACACACTTTTAATAGTTTTATTTGGTATTTTTTCAATGGCCTCGATCGCTCAGGCGCAATTGATTTCATGGTCTTTTTTTAAGTCCGATTATGCCGATAGCTATAAGGACGAGGGCGAATCAATTGGCGCGCAGTTTTTATTGCCGTCATTCCCCGACCATCACTTGTTGGGGGGCTACACCTTTACCGAAAGAAAAAACGGTGATGGCACGAAGTTACGAAAAAATAATTTTTCTTTCGGCGACACATGGGCTCCGGTAGGAAATATTTATTACATCGATGCCCATGTTGATTATGCGGGATCAACCCCAGTGGGTGCGACCTCGATGTACGGGCTTACGCCGCATACGACTTACTTCAAAGATTGGGATTTAGGATTAGGATTGCAAAATGCTTCGTATCAAACGGGTTCTATTTTTGTCGTGAACCCCCAAGTGACGTATTTAAATGGACCGTGGATTTTTGGTTTCGGCAGTTGGATTTTTTACGACAGTGGATCACACGCTACCTTTCGCGAGTTTGCGCGCTATACGACGACCGCGAAACTAAAAATAGAAGGGTCTGTAGCCAGTGGTGAAACTCGTGAAGACTTAGGATTAATTGATCATTTCACGGCCTACAGCGTAAATGTTTCTAAATTTTGGAAAAGCTTTGGTTTAGGGGCAATGGCTGAACATTACGAAGGTAAACTTCGCCAAGGAAATTCATTTCAGGTAGAGTTTCAGTGGCAATGGTAGGATCTGAAATATTTATCAAGTTTAGGTAAGCTAAAAATAAAATTTGAAAAGCATCCTAGGCTGATTCCTGCGCGAACAAATCGTTTGATCTTAGAAGTTCAAAAAAGGTAAATCAAATAAGTCCTATCTTTCGATATTGAAAAAAAAGGACTTACTTGCTGATTAAATCATTCGACTAATACGCTGACGTTGTGGATACGGCGCGGGTTGTTTGACCCCAGCCCATTTGAAAATCGATTAACGCCATGTTCACCGAATCACCATTCACATTTAAACTTGTCATCGCGCGAAGACCCGCACGTCCGATGAATTTATCGCCCATGTTGAATTCACGAAGTAATTGTGCGCCGGCAAATTCTGCGTCGGCTTGATTCGCACCAAAGTTTGAACCCTTGTTAAAAAACTGATTGTAGATCACACCAAGTTGCCAGCGATTGTCGAATTGGTAGCGGGTTGCTAATTCCATCACGCCGGTCGAGATCGTCGAATCGGTAGCTTCTTTTGACGAAAACTCTTGCGTCTGTAATCCGTAACCGGCATCCATCACGAAAGCTTGATTCGGAGTTACGTAAGAGCCCAGTAGTTTCACTGAGCTTGGGGCTCCTTCAACATTCAGGTTACTGTTATAGTTTGTGTAACCGGCGTTTAGCCCAAGGTATCCTGCAAATCCGGTTTGGGCGCCTGTTGAATAAGTTTCCATTGTGGGCGCGCCACGGGTGGTTCCGTACTGCTCGGTAGACTGAGCGAAAGCGAAAGAGCCTGCTAATGTTAGTGCGACAACTGTCGAAGTTAAGCGATTCACGTGGACCTCCTGGTCAAGAATAGTGGGGGATCGTACCGAATGATATGATCGATACTTCTTGAGAGAGCAAACTGAGAGCCAATTTTTTAAATGATTTACGAACGGGAAAAATAAAATTTCAAAAAAAATAAGACATATTGACTCGTTTGATTTGAATTTTGACTCAGCCCCATTTGACGTACTGCAGTGATAGTCGCCAGTAGTGCATCCAGCGGCTGTATAGTTTTCTAAAGTAAAAAAATAGAACTTTGGTCAAAAAATCCTAGCTTCAATTACTTTAGTCGGGTAGCTAATCCAGGACTTTAAACAGCAAAGGATAATAGAATGAAAAAATTAATTTTAGTTTTAACTTTAATAACCAGTTTTTCGGCGCGGGCTGACTTATTAAACTTTTTTGATTTTACTAAATTTGGGGAAGCCGCTTTAGCTTTCGTTGACGGTATTAATGATAATCTTGAAAAGTTGCGTTTAGCGCAACGCGAGAACCATAATATTCAAGAGCAATGGGACCTAACATGTGAAGTGACTCAAAGTTTAAATAAAAACTTAGAAGCGTTTAACGTGCTGTTTGGAAAATATAAAATCAATCAACAAACATGTTTGCCGATCACTTCATTGATCGCATTTCAAATGGACATCGTTAAAAATTGCCAAAATTATTATTCAAAGCCTGTTCCGGTCAATGCGGAACGTCTAATTAACAAAGCGACGGCCACATTAATTCAAACAAAAATGCTTTTGAATAAATGCTATCCGGCTTTAAAAGACGTTAAAATTCCTGGTCTTCCGTTTTAGTTTTTTGAACTTCAATTCGGCTAAACTAAAGACGCAGCAACTAACTCCGCAATTAAAAATGCCATCTTACGGGCCGAGACTTCTTGAAACTCGGCCCCTTTTTTTTGTATCTCGGCTAATAAAGCATTGATTTCAGTCATATCGACATTTGATTTTTTTAAGTACTCAAGAACTGCGGGTAGGGCGTTTTCTTTTTGAAAAGCGCGCAGCATATCTAACGATAACACGTTTGTTGTGCCTTCCCAGATTGCTAAGACTTGCGCATCACGAAGTAACCGAGGAATGCCGGTATCTTCAATGTACCCTGCGCCACCAAAGCATTCTAAAACCTCGCTGCATATCGCGATATTTTTCTTTGCCGTGTACAGCTTTAAAATAGGAGTTAGTGCACGAAGTAGAAGTTTTTCATTTTCACTGGCCGTACCACATTCCTCTTTTCCTAAAAGACCAGCTACGAAAAAACAAAGCCTGAAGCATTTTGCAAATTCTGTTTCAAGATCACTTAAAGTTAAGGCATGAAGTGGGTGATCGATCAAAAGCTTCCCGAACGCTTTTCGTTTTCTAGAATAGCTTTGCGCTAAATCTAAGGCTCGACGCATTTGACCTAGGGCGCACATCGAATTATAAACGCGGGTTACATTGAATAGGCTTGCGATTTTTTTAACGCCGTCACCCATTCCACCAACAAGTTGGGCCGGAGTTCCTTTTAACGAAAGCTCGGCCGTAGGTAAAGCTTTCGTTCCCAATTTATCTTTTAAACGATGAATTTCAATATTTCTTAAAGTGTTTTTTTCATCACGCAGTTCTAAATAAAATAAACTTAAGCCCCGTGATCCTTCGACGGCCCCGGTGGGACGCGCCAAGGTCATGGCCATCTGCGACGTTGTCGCCGACGTAAACCATTTAGTTCCGCGCAATAAATGAGTCGCACCAAAATTTAATTTTTCATTTGAAGGTTCTGCGGTCGTTGTTGTTCCACTAATGTCTGATCCACCCGTGCGTTCGGTCATCCACTGACCAGCGGTCCAAAATTGCGCGGGGTCTTTCGATGTCAAATGGCGAAAAGCATTTTGTTTTAACCCCGCGTCGCCGTAAAGTTCAATCGCCCGTGCAGCCCCATCGGTCATAGCTAAAGGACACGAGAAAAAAGCTGAAGAAGGATGATAAAGATAAAGTAAAGCCATCTGATAAAGGCGCGATTGGTCTCCGAATTTACGCTCGTACGCGGTCGCAACGATGCCTTCGGTGGCAGCGGCAATTTCCAACTGCTTCCAGGCATTTGAAGTTTTAAGATCATCGACCCGGCGTCCCCAGGGGTCGTAAGGAATGTGAACCGGAGGTTGCGCTTCGGCTTCTTTTGAAAACTGCAAAAGATCTGTCACCGCACGCTGGCCTAAATGTTCAAGATGCTGTGAAACCTGTTTAAAGGCTTCAGGCGCTAAAGCTGATTGTAAAAATGTTTTTAAAAGAGGGTCGCTATGAAAAGTATTTTTTAGCTCGGGGGCGTCTTGATAAAATTCCATAGAATCATGATACCCCCTCAAAGACAGAACTCAAGTTGATAGTCGGGGGTGAAAAGTCTAGTATTTAAGAATGACATTTTCGATGCCGCGTTTCATTTCAAAGTTTTTACCAAGAGCAAAAGTTTTTGAAGTGTATACCGATGGCAGTCATAAAAACAGATGGGGTTCATGGGCGTACGTTATTCTAAAAAACGGCGTCGTGATCACCGAAGCTTCGGGGCGAGTTTTAAAAACTGGCTCAACGCGCATGGAATTACAAGCGGCTATTGAAGCTCTTCAATTTTTACCGGTCGGGGCTCAAGCGAACGTGTTTTCAGATTCGCGTATTTTAATCGATGCGATGAATATAAAAATGAAGATGTGGGAACAACAGGGTTGGATCAGCAAAAATAAGCGACCGATTCCGAACGCAGACCAAATTCAAATTTTACAAGGATTAACTCTGCAAAGAAATATTTCATGGAGCTGGATCAAAGCTCATTCGGGTTTAAAGTATAACGAACGCTGTGATTTTCTTTGTACGCAAGCTAGGTTAAATCTAAAATAACTTTCGCTATTTCATATTATTTTGTTGTTGCGGATTCGGTTCGATTTTGAGCTTGCGCCTCTTGAGCATTCTTCCAAATTTTGGACGTCACTGGACCCGGAATCACTTTGTCGATTTGACTGGCTTGGTTGGGTAATCTAGCCGTCCACGTATACAAAAGATCAGCTTTTATTTCGGCCATCGACTGGCGGTCGGCGACAGGAATTTTTTCGTCTTCAATTTTTTTATCCTGGACGATATCCATTAAAGCCGCCGTTGCTTCGGCTGAATTCGACGAAACACTGGCTTCGATTAAAAGGTCTAAAGCTAGATTCTTTTTCACGTCATCGTCAGAGCCCCGTTCAGACACAGGGGCTTCAGTAATAAAGTTTTTCAAACTTTTAATCAGTTCGTTATCTGTCATAAACTGTTTTTTTAAACTTTTTTCTTTTTCGCTGACAAAGACTTTCGTTTTTATTTCGTGGTACTGGTCTAATGAATTGTATTGGGCTTCTGTCAGAAATTGAATTTTCGAGGTTGCCGTAGCGGCGGGGAGCGCCGCTACGGGCATTAAGGTCGTGCCACTGTCGGCAGTTTGTGGCACCGAGGCGGCGTTTTGATCAGCTAACATGACTTTTGATTTCTTCATGGGATCATTAGGTATTTGCGCCAGTGGCTTTTCTGAAATAGAAAAAAGGTTTGTGGTCCTCACTGACCACAAACCTAAAGCACACACAAACACACCAAGACTCACGTAAGCTATCTGTTTTTCAGAAATCATTTGTTAAATACACCTTGTGTTAATTTTTTACGTAAAATCACGCGATTGATATTATCGGAACCTTCATTTTGAAAGAACGCGGTTCCGTTTAAGTATCCGTTTGTTACCACGATATTTTCTAGCGGCTCAGATGATTTCACAAATAAGTTATAAACCTTACCAAAGTATTTCGTTTCTTTGATTGATTTAATTTCATCTAAAGCTCCACCTAATTGAACTAAACTATCGCCGGCTTTAAATGTTTCAGCTAATTTGACTGAACCATCTTTTGAAACGACCGGGTGATTCGGAGTTAAACGAAGACTTCGACCAGACTTCATGTGGAATTCTAAAATCACGTGTTCCGTATCTAACATTTCAGTGACCCATTGATCTACCAAGGTCGCTTGAACAGTTTTTGAATCCAAAGTACTTTTCAGTCCTAAAGTTCCAACCGATGCCGTTTTTGAAGTTAATGAATCAATGAATGAAGCGTATTTCATTTTTTTACGTTCTTCTTTTGATTCAACTAAAATCTGCTGTTCCGGAGTCGCACATGAAGAGACGCACACGCCGGCAATGTAAGCTCCGGCAGGAACTGTACATGCGGCCGTCACAACGGTTGGTGCGATCCAAACTTTTTCTTTACCGTTTGATCGAACCATAAATGTTGGGTAAAGAACGCGGGCCTTTGAATCGACTGTGTACTTATTGTTCCCTTTTATGTCTGCAAAGTTAGTCAAAAATTCTTTGATCACAGGAACAGAAGATTCACATTTTAATAACCAGTTATAACGAGCCACCGCGTGTGTATTATCAAGACTATCTTGTGAACAACGGTAAGCGACGTAGTCACGGCAATATTTATGAGTTTCCCAAGGCGTGTATTCAACGGTCGTACTGGCAATTTTTACGGCGTGATCAATGCACGCGTAAGTTTTAATAGTCGTAGCTGTTCTGTCTTGGGTCACAACACCAATTTGGTTCGCTGGACAAGTGACCGAGCTTCCACCTTCTTCATCAACTGATGTGCGCTCAACCCGACCAACGGCGGCTGGATTTCCATCACACGCTCGCGATTCAGAAGGTTTTGCGGTTGTGCAACGGTCGTCAGTAGCTGGAGCATTTTTGCTATCTTGGCAAACGTAACTTCTTGATTGAACTCCGCCGCAGTCTGCAGAACACGTCGACCAGTTTTCGGTAGCCACCCATTGATAAGCCGGGCACGCATCGGCTGATTTTAAATCACCTTGACGAGTATTTGATGTGACAATTTGACCATCAACGCATTGCTTGTCGGCGATTTGGTTAAAGGTACTAAAAAATCCCGTTTCGTTAAACGAACATTTGATCTCTGTTTTGGTTTCTCCGACAACAACTCCTGTTTTCACAGTACCGTTATTGCCGAAATCACCGCAACCATCGTGACAAACAGCCGAATTAAATGTGTCTGAACCACTTAAAACACCGTTTGAACAAAGCCGGGTGCTGCTGGCCGATTCGCAAGTTCCAACTGGGTTTACTGACGAATATAAAACTTTTGAAGCGCCGTCGGCTAACACTGATTTATCGGGTAATGCACAGGATTGACCTTGGCATGAACCTTCGCTTTGTAATTCAGACGTACGCGATACTTCGGTCCAAGTTAAAGAACCTTGTACCGATTGACATTGCTCGACAACTTTTGTTTTAAAGACTTGGGTTTTTGAACCATTTAATCCGCAAACGGCTGATTGATTAATTGGATCACTGTATGTTGTGCGTGAATCATTTAACGCAGGGCAATTTTGGTTCGGGTCAATCACTTGAATCGTTTGTGATAAGCGTAAGTAAGGTAAGGCTGGATTATCTTGAAAGAAAGAACTGATATCTAAAACGACTGAATAAGAACCCACGGCTGAATAAGTATGGTCAGCTGACAAATCTGTTCCCGTTGTGCCATCACCGTAGCTAAATTTTGTAGCCGTAACATCACCTTTTAAACAGGCCGGAATAAAACCAGAGATGGTCACGGCGGTATTGATGTTGGCTTCAGTGGGGCTTGAGATCGAAGCTTGATTTAAACAAGCCACCTGAGTCGCGTCAGCAAAAACATTTACCGATTGCGATAAACTGTATAAAGTATTGTTCGCGTCACGAACGGCAACGTTTAAAGTAAAAAGTCCTGTTTGTGAAAATGTATGAGCAATGGGGCCAGCACCGTTTGAAGCGGCAGAGCCATCACCAAAATTCCAACTGCTAGAAGCCACTGTAAATCCAGTTGGAACAACTAATTCAAAAGTCGAAGCCACATTGATTTGAACAACTTGGGGACCATTTAAAGCTGGCGCTTTTGATACGATGACAGTCTTTTGCGCCGCCACTGAATTGGCTACTTTTGCAGAGACGACGTAATTGCCGGCCGCCGTGAAACTTGATACCACGACTGATTCTGCCGTTTGTACATCTTTCGATCCACCCAAATTCCAGTCAATTGTTTCAGTGCTTCCGCAAACTTTCTTGTTCACTTTATACGTCACTGAATGGCCCACTTCAGCTTTTGAGGCGCCATTCACCTGAAGTGAACCATCGTTACCAGCCGATAGGTCAGCGCAATCTGAATTTGCACTTAAGCCGTTAGCCACACTGAAATCATTTGATGCCGCCGATCCCGATTTTTGGCAAGACATAGCTAAAGTTAATAACAATAAAGACCCTAGTAACAATTGTTTTGAACCCATTAGAAATTCCTTTTCATGTGTATTCATGGACTCAGTATGACGAAGGTTTTCTAAAAAATAAATTTTTTCTGTCTAGTGATTTATCTTGAATCGAAAAAAATGACAGCTGTTAGGAAGTTCAACACAAAAGAAAACTCTGGTGTGCACCTTAACTTTGAAAGTTAAATTTAGTGTCGAAGTTTTGGATAGGTCGGTTTAAAGCTCATGCAGCATGTGAACGGCAGACGCCTTTGTTTTTCCACCAATAAAAATAATCAGTAAAGCTAAGGTTGAAGAAATACACATGGTCACGACCATTGGTAACGATGTCTTTGTATTTAGAAAGCCTAATAATAAAGAAGTGATCGCTCCAAGACCCATTTGCACAGCACCCATCAATGCCGAAGCGCTGCCAGCGTATTTTGAAAATGGAGCTAACGCTAATGCCGACGTATTCGGTGCCGTAAACCCAACGCAAGCTAAAACGATGAATAAGAACATAATAAATAAAGGTAAAGTGATCCAAGCATTCAATACAAAAACTAAAAATACATAAGCCGTCATCGTTTGTACAATAAGCGCGGTCATTGCAATTTGCTGACTTTCAAAACGGCGTAGTAAAAAACTATTCACTTGGCTTGCGCTAATAAAACCCACCGATAAAAACGCAAAGATCCAACCAAAAGTTTTAGCATCTAACTGGTAAATATCCATGAAGACCATGGGTGATCCCGCCACATAGGCAAAGAGCCCGCAGAAAGCAATCGCTCCTGTAAATGTATACGTGTAAAATGGTGGAATTTTTAAAACGGTCAAATAATTTTTGAATATGGGTTTTAACTTTAATGAAATACTGGCGTCGGGTTTGTGTTTGTCGGGTAAGGCCAAAGCCACCGCAAGCATCATGAAAAAAGCCATGACGGATAAAATGATGAAAACACTGTGCCACCCGAAAATAGCCGTCACGTAACCGCCGACTGTAGGGGCCACCAGAGGAGACGTTCCTAAAACTAAAATTAAAAGTGAAAACACTTTCGCGCTGTCTTTGACAGGAAAAAAATCGCGTACCATGGCCATCGAAGCGACCGCCGCGGCACAGCTGCCAAGCGCTTGTAAAAAGCGAAGGACGATTAATCCATCGATGGTGTGAATAAATAAACAGCCTAGCGAAGTTAAAATGTATAAAGCTAAACCATAGTACAAAGGCTTTTTGCGTCCGAAGCGATCTAATAAGGGGCCATAAACTAATTGCCCTAATGAAATGCCGACAAAAAAACTAGATAAAGAAATTGCGACACTGGCGACATCTGTTTTTAAATCTAACGCAATATCCGGAAAGGCGGGTAAATACATGTCGATCGAAAACGGACCTAATGCGGTTAATGTACCTAGGATAAAAATAATCCAGAAATTTTGACGTTTAGATCGCATAAGGGCCGAGTGTAGGTCAGACCAAAAAATGGGGCAACAATTTTTGGCGATGAGCTATCGATCTATAGACAGGCCAGGTGTAAAGCAAACGCTTTTCGCTTTAAACTGACTCAGGATAAGACGCTGGCACACCTTGCAGCTAATAAAGATAGAACCATAAACAAGGAGCCTTTATGAAAAAATTAATCCTAGCTTTAATGTGCGTAACTTCTTTGGCACAAGCCGGAGTAAAGACTGTGAATGGTTCAGCGGGCCCTACATTTGATGGTTCGACATTGATGATTCAAATGAATAAACCGTTAATCATACCTAAAGACCAGCAACTAGCCCTAGACAAAGAGCTTGGCAAAAGTAAACGTAATCAACTTTATACCGAAATGATCATGGAGAAAAGTGTGTCTCAGTTACGATCAAAATACGGCGCAACGACTCGTCCCGTGACGGCCCAGATCATTCAAAAATATCAAGTCACTTTGCAAAACAACATGAAAGTCGTTCCTAAAGTCGGATCATTATAAAACGAAAAATCAAGCTGCTAACTAGATAGAAAACTCTAAACGTTTTATTTATGGAATTTATGCCTGCAAGCGGCTTTCAAAGCAAAGAACTTGAATAAAAATTAATTATTTTTACTTTCAGCCCTTATCTTTTTGATCGATCTTCCGATAGAGACTACAGGAGTAGTTTCATGAAGATAAATGTGTCAGGTCTAAGTATCGCTTTCTACCTTTTCTGCGGCGCTGTTATTTTTTCTGAGTACAGCTACGTAGGGCCAACAAACACCAAAGCTTTTTATAAAAAAAATGAAGCAATGGTTGAACTTCATAACAGATCAAAACCTGTTTCGAAGAAAGAAAATTGGCAGCAAAAAGCAAGTTATAGCGGTAATGTAGGATTAAATAATAATTAATCTTTCAAAACTGGTCGACGACTTAAAGCTGATTCGTTGGAATTGGTTTTAGACGCCGTAAGGTCCCGTTGTTAAGTTGGCCGTTAAGGCTCTTGCGATATTTGTTTCAGTGACCGGGTCAACAACTGGTCGTTCAGGATCTTCAATCGGCGCTAAATCCTTCACCGCCGGACCTTCCAAAAAATGCCCATGACAACTAAATCTAGAACCATGACAAGGGCAGTCCCATGATTTTTCGGCAGAGTTCCACGCGACCACGCAACCTAAATGCGGACACACGGCCGATTTAAGTTCGGTACGGCCATCTAAACTTTTATACGCCGCGATCTGCGTTAATCCACTTCGCACGACCGCACCTTCACCGTTTGGGATATTTTCGATTTCATCAAACTCTTTGCTGGTAAACCAATTTCCGTACTGGGCCGCGACGTTGATGTTTTCTTTCATAAAATTTCCCGTGGCTCTAAAAATAATTCGGGATGGGTTATACAGTTCTTCCCATTCATTTTTTCGATTCATGATTTGATCGGTAATGATCATCGCGCCAATTGTGGCGTGGGTCATTCCGTTTCCGCAGTCAGACGTAATCACGTAGACATTATTTTTATCCATCGGGTTATGGCCTAAAAATCCAATCCCATCCATCGATTCCATGACCTGACCAGACCAGCGATAAACAATTTCTTTGGTCATTTTAAATCGTTCGCGGGCCCACAGTTCTAAGTGCTCGTAGCGCTCTTCGGGTCGTTTGTGTTGGCCGGTTTTATGATCTTCGCCTCCGACAATTAAAATGTCGTGGTCTTGTTCGCTGTGAACTCTGACATAATGATACGGATCTTCGGTATCCCAATACATCGCTTTCGGAACGCTGTTTTTGGGAACCGAAAATCCTAATACATAACTTCTATAGGGGGCTTGTTTTGTGTGAATGGCGAAAATATCATTGATCGGCGTATTCGTCGCAACGACAATCGAATGCGCGTTAACGATATGACCTTTTTCAGTACGAACAAACGCTTCGTCGCCGCCTTTAACTTCTAGGGCGTGAGTGCGTGTAAAGATTAGACCGCCTGCGTTCGTCAATTTTTCGGCTAAGCCCTTTAAATATTTAAGTGGGTGCAGTTGCAATTGCTTCGGAAATCTTAAAGCCAGACCCGAATAAAAAGAGTCAACGGGGGCCCGTTCTACAAAACCAACTTTAATTAAACCAGCGCGATGAACGGCCTTTATTTCTTCGTAAAGATCATCTTCATTTTCTTCTAATTCAGAGAATAGATAACCATCAACAAATTCCATATCGCAGTCTAAACTTTCTTGGTTTACGATGTGTTGAACTTTTAGAATAGCGGCGCAGTGACTTTCGGCAATTTTGAAGGCGCCTTTTTCTCCGTGAAATTTTTCAAGCTCGTAATACCTATGACCCAAAGCCGTTGAAAAGTGCGCGGTGGTTCGACCAGTTTGACCACTGCCAATTTCGAAATCTTCTAGCACGCAAACACTTTTACCTTCTTTTAATAAAAGATAAGCGGTGGTCAGTCCGGCTATTCCGCCGCCGATGATGCATACGTCAACTTTGATGGTTTCACTCAGCGGTTGGTATTTTGGCATTGGGACGGTGTCTAACCACAATGACATACTTTCTCCGCGAGCCGTAACAGGTGATGATGAAATGTTTAATGGCATAGAACATCCTTTTTATTTCATGAAAAAGTCTCAACAAAAGCGAACATAGATTTTGTTAAGACTTCGATTGAAATAAAAGCAATTAATTAGCCATAGAATTTTCGTAACAATGGGTCGTAAATTTGATCTGAAAATAGGCTCGTGGCAAAATTCCAAAAGACGGGGATGGAAGCGACCACAAAGCCGTTAAAAAAAAACTTAGTGATTTAAAGTTTTTTGATACAGAGGCATGACGCGTGGAAGTAAGCTTTGTATATTTGCAATACGAGTCGCATCGGCCGGATGGGTACTTAAAATTTCAGGTGGTTTTCCGCTGCTTTGAGCGGCCATCTTTTTCCAAAGATTAACCGCTTCTTCGGGATTATAGCCAGCGCGCGCCATCAATTCAATTCCCATGTCATCGGCTTCAGTCTCTTGTGTGCGTCCATATTTCAAACTAAAAAATGTCGTCGCTAAATTCGCGGCAGCTAGGTAGTAGTTACTATTTTTAATGTTTTGAGATTCAAGCAGCACGGCGCCGCCAGCTAATATTTTTTGTTTCCATACATCTTGAGCCATACGTTCGCGCCCGTGCTCTCGTAAAGCATGTGATATTTCGTG
Organism: Bdellovibrio sp.; assembly: GCA_014376935.1. Classification (GTDB taxonomy): domain Bacteria; phylum Bdellovibrionota; class Bdellovibrionia; order Bdellovibrionales; family Bdellovibrionaceae; genus Pseudobdellovibrio. Next base: position 352 of record JACMQO010000110.1, on the reverse strand, counting down.
GCCCATGACGGCCGCGATTTCGGCGTCAGTTAAGTTTAATTTTTCTAAAATCCCGGTGTAGAATGCAATTTTACCACCCGGCATACACCAAGCGTTGATTTCGTCAGATGTAATGACGTGAACTTCCCATTTCCAGGCTGTTGCGTCTTTACGAAAGGCCGTCGTTTGTGGAATTAATTTATTCGCAATTTTTTGAACTCGCTGCAGTTGCGCCGCGTTTTTATCAAGGTTTCCTTTGGCTTGCGCTTCTTTTTTGACTTGCTCGTAACTTTGCGTCGACATCGTAATGACTTCTTCGCTTGAAACTCCATTTAAAAATTGTTGGCGATTCACGCCGACTTCACCCTGCTCG
>JACMQO010000109.1 GCA_014376935.1 Bdellovibrio sp. | reverse complement strand
CGCGTACGATTTCGCTGGCCGTTTCTTCTAAAGCCCGCTCGGTCACGTTAAACACGGGCCAGCGGCGATTTTGTTTAAATAAATTTTCGGCGTATTCAATTTCTTTCAAGATCTGTTGAGACGAGGCGTATTCGCCGCCCGTATCCTGGCCAAATTTTTCTAAGCGGTTTTTTCTGATTCGTTGCAAAGAATCGATATCAATAATTAGACCTACAATTTTTCGCTGATCGATTTTAAATAATTCAGGTGGAAGTGGTGATTCGATCACCAGCGGAACGTTAGCCACTTTCCAGCCTTTATGACTTAGAAAAATAGATAGCGGAGTTTTGCTGGTGCGGCTGATGCCGACCAAAACGATATCGGCTTTGTCCAGCTCGGCAAAAGTTTTTCCGTCGTCATGTCGAACCGTGTATTCGATCGCTTCGATGCGTTTAAAATACATGTCGTCTGTTTGGCGTAAGGCACCCACTTGGCTGGATGATTGCACGCCAAAGAAGTGATCGAGCGTGTTGATCAATGGACCAAGTAGGTCGATCGAAGGAATTGATTTTTCTAAGCAAAGTTCTGCCGTTTTTTTTCTTAAGATGGGGCTGGCAAAAGTGTAAACGATCATTCCACGACGTTCGAAGCAATCGTCAACCACGCTACGGGCTTGGTCTTCGCTGCGAATATTTTTGCAACGAACGATGTTAATTTCTTTTTCGGCGTACTGAACTAAGGCGGCTCGAAGCATCGTCACGGCCGTTTCGCCGGTACTGTCGGATAAAATAAATAATGTGTAGGTGTTTTCGTTTTCGTTGGTCATGATTCGAAATTAATCTTCATCAATGTTTTCTGTAAGCTTTCTAAACGAAGCTTCAACCAAGGTTCAGCAATTTTTGTGGCCACTAAAATTGAATAGTTGGGACTGATCGCCACAACAAAAGCCGACATTTTTTTATCGCGGTTTAAAAAATCGTAATTTACTTTTTTTAAGATGGCCGAAGCCGCAGCACGTACAACAACGAAAACGTCCGTGCGGGGCAATTTTAAAAGAATTTTTTTATCTGCGATATTTGAAATATTTCCGTAAGCAAATGCATGTGTCGGTGTGTACACATTTTTTTGCTTTTCTAATAAAAATCCCAATTCAAAAAATGGCGACAATTGTGTGAAGACAGCTTGAATATTATTTTTTTCGACAGCTGATGTGTAGATGTAACTTAAATTCTCTAGATAAACATTGTCGGGATTCAATTCAAACGTTTGGCTGCTTTCAATTAAAGTCAGGTCTTGGTTTGTTGATTCGAACATTTTCTCTAGCTTTTCGTTCCATTTTTTTATCATTCAACAATGATACTGGAATTGATTTATTCGACGAATGATATTTCAGGTAAACTAGCCGTAAGGCGAGTCGTGGTTTCGATCACGTCATTTCTAGAGATATTGAAAAAGCGAATTCCGTTGGCTTTCAGTTGCTGGCTGATTTTTTCGATTTCAGGTAACGCTGAATCGATATCGGAATCTAAAACAAGCACCCATTTGTTGAAAAAATGATTCGTCGTTCCTAGAAGTAAATGTTTTGTCGGCGTGGTGAAGTCAAACGGGACTGTTTCGGTCTTTTGAACGATACCGTGGACTTTCGATGAATCATTATTTTTTTGAAATAGTAAACTTGAAGACAACAAAAAACCTGATTTAAAATCAATTTGTTGCCACCATTTGTTTTGATTCGATTGCACAACCCAAAGGTCAGCTCCGGCGCAGAAAGCGTCGTCATCTGTCAGTTGTGTGATCGAATTATTTACGGTCATTGCGGCTCACTTGATCTAAGATGCCGTTGATAAAAGCTGGTGATTCTTGTGATCCAAAGATTTTTACGATTTCGATCGCTTCATTGATGGCGATTTTCGGTTCGATCATTTCAGGAGCGAAGAACATCTCGTACACCGCGATGCGAATCATGTTGCGGTCGACTCCGCCCATGCGATCGATTTTCCAGTGACGACTGGCTTCTTGAATTTTTTCGTCTAATTTCACTTTGTGAGTTTGTACGCCACGAACAATTTCATCCGCATACTTGATGATTGAACCGTCTTTACGTTCGCCATGAATTGAAAACAAATCTTCGAAAGAAATCTGTGGGGCGTACTCAGTTTGAAATAATATCTGCAGGGCGATTTCCCGTGATTGTCTTCTCATCGTCCATTTTCCTTTGGGGGGTTAAGCTTAATTGAGGGCTAGAAGTATCTATTATATCAATCAGCTCGTCACCTTCAAGTTTTTCAACGAATTCCTGAACGTCTTTGAAAGTTCTATAGACACTGGCGAAACGAACGTAGGCCACGTCGTCTAGCATTTTAAGTTCGGCCATCACGCGGCGGCCGATTAATTTAGAAGAGACTTCGCTTTCTCCGCGAGTCATCAGCCACGCCGAAATTCTTTCAACCGACGCCTCTAGTTGCGCTAAAGACACAGGTCGTTTTTGACATGAGGCTTGCATCCCGCGAAGTAATTTTTCTTTACTGTATGGTTCACGACGTCCATCTTTTTTGATGATAAACGGATAGCTTAGCACGACCGTTTCGATCGTACTGTATCTAGATTTACATTGTAAACATTCACGCCGCCGACGAATACCACCGTCTTTTTGAACACGGGTATCCAGAACTTTATCTTCGGAGTGTCCGCAGAAAGGGCACTTCATAGGTTTAAATTACGAGGGGCTTTGGTCAGGGTCAATACCGCAATTATTGCAAATTCAAAAACTTGTGCGTAGCATAATAAGAGTCAGGAGGACTGATGATTAAATCGATTCTTATTTTAGCGTTATTGACGGTGGGAAGTTTTCAAATGGCTTTTGCCAATGCTCCCAAAGTTGGCAGAAGTGCGGCGGCTCGATATTTTCAAAATAATGGACAAAAAGCCGATCAGCCTGAGTATGAAACGGGCCGTGGTCGTCCACGCTCGCCTAATTCAGAAGTGGCTGCGGTTTCTGCCGATGATCACTATTTAACATTGGGAATTAGTACTTATACTTCGTCTGATGCTTACAACTGGGGACAAAGCGGTAAAGAGGAAAAAGTCGGAAAATCTGGCATAGATATGTCATACCGCATCGGCCAGTATTCAAACTTAGTCGATGATTCGATTCGCGTTAGTTACAACGAATACAATGTGACAGATCAGCGCGCAACAAAACTAAGTTTGCTGTACGCATGGACACTGCCTGACGCAAGTTCAAGATTTCCACTTTACTTCGGCTTTGGGGCAGGACCAGGAATTTTCTTCAAACAATTATCTGGAGAGTCCGCGATTAGTTTGGATTATCAACTTTATTTGGGTTTACGCTTATTTAACATCTTTGAGAACACGGGTTTTTACGTTGAGGGTGGTTTAAAAAATCATCTGCATTTAACAAGTGACGGACAATTAAATGGGACATATATATCTGCCGGAGCCGTGTTCACATTCTAACAAACCGGCTATTCAACAAGGCTTGGTTTTACGATGTCAGATTCATTACACTTTCACTTGATCGATGCGGTTGCGACCGCATTGAACGAAACATTCTCTGAAAATAGATACGCCGATAAAGTCATGGAAAGACTTTTCAAAAAAAATCGTAAATGGGGCGCGCGCGATCGTAAGTTTGTGGCGGAAATGATTTACGAAATCGTTCGTCATAAACGCAGATTAGAATTTATTGCGGGCTCTGATCATCCTTGGGATTTAGTGGGCGCGTACCTGATTCAAACACGCGGCGAACTTCCGAACTGGATGGAGTTTGACGGGCTGAATGTTTTTGAAATGAAAAAAAGAAACTCGGCCGAAAAACCACCCGAGATCGCGAATTCATTTCCGGATTGGTTGAATGAATTAGGCAAAGCCGAATTCAAAGATCAGTGGAATTTATTAATGAACGCTTTGAATAAGCCCGCTGAAGTTTTCTTACGCGTGAATACATTGCGTGCGACCCCTGAGGTCGTAAAGGCCGAACTAGCTGCGGAACAAATCGAAGCCGATTTAATTTCTTCGCCGGACTTTCAATTTCCAGTTTGTTTAAAATTAAAAGTTAGAAAAAATGTTTTCGTTACGCAAGCTTTTCGCAAAGGTTACTTCGAAGTGCAAGATGCGGCTTCACAGCAGGTTGCGGGTTTATTAGATGTGGCCCCAGGTTTACGCGTTGTTGATACGTGCGCGGGTGCGGGTGGTAAGTCTTTGCATTTAGCGGCGTTAATGAAGAATAAAGGTAAAATCATTTCGATGGACATTCACGAATGGAAATTGAAAGAATTAAAAACACGCGCAGCCCGTGGCGGCGTTGATATTATCGAAACAAAAGTGATTGAAGGATCTAAGACGATCAAACGCTTAGAAAATTCTTTCGACCGCGTTTTACTTGATGTGCCTTGTTCTGGTTTAGGCGTATTACGTCGTAACCCTGATTCGAAGTGGAAATTATCAAATGAAGAAATCAGTCGTTTGACGGCCTTACAAAAAGAAATCATCGGCGATTATTCAAAATTATGTAAAGTAGGCGGATCAATGGTTTACGCAACTTGCAGTATTTTACACCGCGAAAACGAAGACCAAGTCCAATGGTTCTTATCGACCGAAGAAGGTAAGAAGTGGCAACTAGAAAAAGAAATCCGCGTGTGGCCACAAATTCACGGCTATGATGGTTTCTACGGCGCACGCTTGAAAAAAAATAATTAATTATAAATCTTATCTGTTTAATAGAAGTGGGAATCTTGATTTTGGATTTCTTTTTTTTGATTCGCTTTTTGTGACCAACCTTGGGCTTTTCTAAAGTCAGGATTGGTCATCAATCTATTTGCGACCGAGGCTAGCGCCTTAGCAGGTTGATTACGGTCATAACTTCGCAGCCATGGATGGTTAGTTGACTCATTTAAAAGTTTTTCCCAAATACAATTTGAATAAGTTGTTTTGCTTTTTGGCCTTAAAGCATAAACCAGTTCGCAATCCATAGCTGCTGCGGCTTTTGCCAATGTTGTTAAGGTAATCGTTCCTTCAAGCTCGCTTTTTTCGAATCTTGAATAAATGGATTGCGTAACGTCTAATTTATCAGCGACGGTTTTTGCAGATAAAAACAAACTTAGTCTGGATTTTTCAAGCCAGCTTTCGTGATTTTCTTCAAAAGCAATTAAGTCTTTATTTAGGTAAGGTAAAATGTCTTTATCGTTCTTTTGTAAGTTGTAGCGCGGGTACCAAAATAAATATGCTTTTTCTAAATCAGTTTTTCCGTTAAATGCCATGGATTGACCCTTTTGTTTCCCTCTGAAAGTTAAGACCGTATAGGGTCTTAACTTTCAGAGGGTGATGAATATTAAGTTTCTCTATGCATGTAAGAGGCAATGTCCCGATGAAAGCTAAATCGTTATCGTGATAGGGGAACTCCGAAATTCGAATTCTTGTGAACTTGTCTATCTTGGTAGTTAGAAGAAAATTTTTAGGCCGATTTTTGTGCCGGTGCGGTCGATCGTGGATTCGGTACCGTTCAGTTGCGAGTTTTGTTTTTCGTGGTAGTAGTCGCCGAAAATGCGGAAGGCGTCGAAATCGATGAAGGCGCCGATTGTTAGATCATTGGGTTTGATGTCGCCGTAATAGGATTCGGTGATGGGCATGTAGTATCTGTACTGGCTTTGTACGCCGAAGAAACCAATCAGGTAAACTTGTAAAGTGGCGGCCGCGAACTGTTGATTCAGGCGGTACAGACCGCTATTTTCAGTTCGCGTTCTTAATCCATAATGTAACGTAAAGCTTGTATCTTGAAGGTTTGTTCCGAAGACGCGTAAATTAAATAGGGCCGTCGTATCGTTGTAATTTTCTTCGGTGTTATTTTGGTATTCGCCGGTTAGGCCTACGGCCGTGGCGTAAGCCGAAAATGATCCTTCGTAGGATTTTTTGCTGACCTGATTGTTGCTGCTGCCATCTAAGGTGTATTGATTCAAGCTGCCGGCCACGCTAAATTCATACGGAGACGGGCTATTTAATGAAAGCCACATGTCCATCATTTTTCGCTTCTCGTTTCCTTCCATCCATTCTTTTAGTGTGAAGCGTTTCAATGAGCGCTGCTCGGCGCGTTTGTTCAGCATCGTAATATTAAAGCGCTTCGTGCCGCTTGAACCGGAGTCGTCGGCGAAAGCTGCTGGTTGAAAAGCAGCGATCGCGAAGGCGAAAATGGCAGAGAAAAGTAGGCTTTTCATACCTTCATTTTAACACAGGCGATTGTTGAATTATGCTTTTCGAATCGCCTGTCTCAAATTAAGAAAATGTGTGGTTTTTATAGCGAACTTTTTATCAGTAGTGCCAAGGAAACTTTTTAAAATCTTTCGGGCGTTTTTCGACAAATGAATTGCGCCCTTCAACGGCTTCTTCTGTTCCATAAGCTAGGCGGGTGGCTTCTCCGGCGAAAAGTTGTTGTCCGACTAAGCCGTCGTCGATCATGTTGAATCCGAATTTTAGCATGCGCATTGCGGTCGGAGATTTTTTATTCATCTCGGCCGCCCATTCAAGAGCCACTTTTTCTAAATCTTTGTGTGTAACAACTTCATTGACCATTCCCATGTCGAATGCAGTTTGGGCGTCGTAGTTACGGCCTAAGAAGAAAATTTCGCGCGCTTTTTTTTGTCCGACTTGGCGGGCTAAGTACGCTGAACCGTAACCGGAATCGAAACTGGCCACGTCTGGATCTGTCTGTTTAAAGACGGCGTGTTCTTTCGATGCGATCGTCATGTCGCAGATCACGTGAAGTGAGTGACCTCCTCCGACCGCCCACCCGGGAACAACCGCGACAACAACTTTGGGTAAGAATCTGATTTGGCGCTGCACTTCTAAAATATGTAAGCGGCCCAATTTCGCCAAGTTCACTTTATTTTCTTCGTCGGTGCCGGTTCCGTTACTGTCTTCACCTTCGTATTTATAGCCGTCTTTGCCGCGAATGCGTTGGTCCCCGCCTGAGCAAAAGGCCCAGCCGCCGTCTTTGGGCGAGGGGCCATTTCCGGTTAATAAAACGACGCCGACGTCCGCTGAAATGCGCGCGTGTTCGAAGGCGATTGAAAGCTCGTCGACCGTCTTAGGTCTAAAAGCATTGCGCACTTCGGGACGGTTTAGGGCGATACGAACTGTCCCTTGGTTTTTTGCGCGGTGGTAAGTGATGTCCGTGAAGTCGAAACCTTTGATTTCAGTCCATTGGCTTTCGTCGAATATATCAGAAACTTTTTTAGTCATAGGTTAAGGTGTAGCATTGACCAAGTTCGATGTCCAAGCCAAGATAATCATGTTGTTTTCGTTTTTTCATTTAGCAAATTATCCGTAAGGGGTTTTCAAATGGTTCATGATTTAAGTCCGTTTATTCTAAAATTTCCAGAGACAGCTTTTTGGGGCGATCAGTTTGGTTTTCGCTGGTATGGGTTTGCGTACATGTTGGGTTTTATTTGTGCCTACAAAGTCATCTCGTGGCTTGCAGAGCGTCAGCGCGCCGGCATGACGACCGTTATGGTCGGAGACTTTATCACGTACGCCGCGATTGGAACTTTAGTCGGTGGTCGTTTGGGTTACTGTTTATTTTATGACTCAAGTTTATTTTTAAGTTTTCGTCCGTCATTTCCATTTTGGGGAGTCTTAGCCGTTAATGAAGGTGGCATGGCCAGTCACGGTGGTATTATCGGAATCATCATCGCGTGCGTTTTGTACGCGCGCAAAGCCGGGCTTTCTTACACGTATCTTTTAGATCTAGCGGCGGTTACTGGGCCGATCGGAGTTTTCTTCGGTCGTATTGCGAATTTTATCAATGGTGAATTAGTCGGCCGACCTTCTGATCCAAGTTTTCCATTAGCAGTAAAATTTCCTTCTGATATTTTAAATTGGCCCACGCAAGAGTTTGATCGTTTAAGCACGCTGACTCCGGTCGTTGAAAAAGTCGGCGTAACTGCAGCCAAGTGGAGTGATCTTTTAGGTCAGTTCAAAACGAATTTGCAAGCGCGTGATCAAGTCTACGCGACTTTGTATAATGTGATTCATGATATTCAAGGTGGCGACGCAGCGGCAAAAGATTTAATTGCTCCGGTTTTAGATCCACGTCACCCGTCGCAATTGTACGCGGCTTTGGGCGAAGGTTTATTTACGTTCTTAATTTTATTTTTCTTAATGAGAAAATCGCACAAGCCTGGATTTATCGCCGGCAGTTTCGTGATCATTTACGCCGTAGTTCGGATCGCAGACGAACAGTTCCGTATGCCTGATGCGCACATCGGTTACCAACTTTTTGGTTTAACGCGCGGCCAGTGGTTAAGTATCGTGATGTTCGTATTTGGTGTCGTGGCGTTAGTGTATTGGTCACGTTCGCAGTTACAGACCGTGTTCGGCTGGAGCCGTGGCGAAAGCGTTAAGGTTGGTCGTCGGTAATTTTAATTTGGAACGGGGGCTGACCTGTTTTTTAAGCTAGCCGCACTGCCCACTGATGCGACGATGATACAAGCAATGGCGGCGATTTGAATCGCCGTTAAGTTTTCATTTAAAAATAAAAATCCCATCAGTGCGGCAATCGCAGGTTCAAGACTCATCAATACGCCGAACGTCGTTGTCGAAATATTTTTCATCGCCATCATTTCTAGCGAGTACGGTAGCGCGCTTGAAAGCACAGCTATCGCTAAGCCCAATGGTAAAATTGAGATTTGAAATACTTCGGCCGAATTAAAATAAACTCCGAATGGAATCGTGACAAACGCTGCGAAAGTCATTCCGATCGCGGTTGCGTGACCGCTGTGCGTGTTTTTTCCGGAGTTCTGTCCAAAGATAATATATAAAGCCCAGAAGACGCCGGCAGCCAGTGCTAAAAGAATTCCTATTAAATCTAATGCGTTTGCGTTGGTTTCGCTCACGGGCAAAACTAAATAAATTCCTACGCCGGCTAAAATCGCCCAGAATATATCGATTGCTTTTTTCGAAGTGATCAAAGATAAAACTAAGGGGCCCGTAAATTCTAAAGCCACCGCAATTCCTAATGGAATTCGTGCTAACGCCAAATAGAAAAGAATATTCATTGCGCCTAAACAGATACCGTATCCGGTAAATAATTTTATCTGTGTTGACGTAAATTTTATTCTCCAAGGTCGCCAGATAATTAGAAGAATAAGCGCAGCTAAGCAGACACGCAACATCGTCGTGCCTGATGGGCCTGCTATTGGAAAAAGTTGTTTCGCTAATGAGGCTCCGAACTGAATCGATAGCATTGAAATTAAAATATAAAACAAAGAAAGCATGGGCTATTTAATTAAGTCCAACTTTCAAAATCTGCAACCACTTATTTCTGATTCTACAATTAAATCATTTCTTTGTATAACAATAGTGAATTAGATCGTGCTTTATGATTAGCTATATTCATGATTAGTCAAACAGACCTAAAATACTTTTTAGAGATTTCAAAAACTTTACACGTATCACGAGCGGCCGAGCGCCTTGGCGTTACACAACCGACCCTAAGCCATTGTTTGAAGCGGATCGAGCTTGAAGCCAAAACTCAGTTGTTTATTCGCAGTAAAAAAGGTCTGACGTTAACTCAGGCGGGTCGTCGGTTAGCTGACCACGCGGTCGAGCTGATTCAAAAATGGGATGAAGTTTTGCTGTCGGCGCAAAACGAAGTGCAAAAGGTTTCAGGGCTGATTCGTTTCGGTTGTCATACGGCCGTAGCCCAGTACACGTTACCGTATTTTGTTTCTGAATTTTTGCATAAGTTTCCTGAAATTAATTTTAGTTTTGCCCATGGGCTTTCAAGACACATGACCGAAGATGTGATCAGTCAGAAATTAGATGCGGCCTTTGTGATAAATCCGGTAGCGCACCCTGATTTAATTATTAAGGAAATTTCTAAAGACCGCGGAACCTTATGGAAATCTAAAAACTGTCTGAACTCGGACGTTCTGATCGTCGAGCCCAGCCTGCTTCAAACTCAAGAGATCATTAAAAAAATGCAAAAAAAAGATTTTCATTTTAAGCGCATCGTTGAATCACCTAGTTTAGAAGTGATCGCGCAATTAATGATAAGCGGAGTTGGCTGCGGCGTCTTACCTGAACGCGTGATCAAAGCATTGACCGACGATACCATTCAACCCGTCAAGAATGCGCCCGAATTTCACGACCGCATGTGTTTGATTTACAAATCTGAATTTAGAAAATCGGCCCGCGGACAGGCCTTAATCGAAATGGTGAATAAAAAATTAGTTGAGGCGAAGTAGTTTCGCCATTTGCGGAGCAAAGTACGTCAAAATCGCGCTGGCTCCGGCTCTGCGGAAAGCGATCATGGTTTCATAGATCGCTTTGTCTTCGTCTAAAACTCCCATGGCGACGGCGGCTTTGATCATCGCGTATTCGCCGCTGACGTTGTAAGCCGCAACCGGAACTGACGAGATATCTTTAATTCGGGCGATCACATCTAAGTACGGAAGACCTGGTTTAACCATGACCATGTCGGCGCCTTCTTCAATATCTAAAAGAGTTTCGCGTAAGGCTTCGTGCGTGTTGCGCGGATCCATTTGGTAAGTTTTTTTATCGCCAAATTTTGGTGCTGACTGCAAGGCATCGCGGAATGGTCCATAAAAGCAAGATGCGTATTTAGCCGAGTATGCCAAAATATTTACATCTGTGAAATTATGTTGATCTAATAATTTTCGAATCGAACCAATGCGGCCATCCATCATATCAGATGGAGCGACCCAGTCGGCTCCCCACTGCGCTTGCTTTAATGCCATTTGCGATAAAATTTCAACCGATACGTCATTCAAAATTTTTCCATTTTCAACCACACCGTCGTGACCATCTGAAGAAAATGGATCAAGTGCGACATCGGCAATAATATTTATTTCAGGGTGATCGTCTTTTAAACGTTTAATCGTGTCGGGTAGAAGCCCGTTATCGTTCAAAGCTTCGGTGCCGCGTGAATCTTTTTTGCTTTCTTCGATCTGTGGAAATAAGGCGTAATGATTAAGGCCTAAGTTTTTCCATTCAGTGATTTTTTTTGAAAGTAAATCGGGGGTCCAGCGCGACTGGCCGGGCATGGCTTTGATCGGGGTTTCGGTGTTGTTGCCTTCGCAAACAAAGACCGGGTAAATTAGATTTTGTGTCAGAATTTGGGTCTCAGAAACTAGGTCTCGGATGGCTTGGTTCTTTCTGTTTCGACGTGGGCGCTGAATTTGTGACATTATGCCTCATTTTTAGAACTTGAGTTCAATTTTTTATATCGTGTCATGACAAACCTGTGACACTTTAATGAAAACTACATGATAACTTATGTGTATGTCTGATCTTATAATTATTCACCATTCTTTTCAATCATCTTCAGGTGTTGGAAAAGATATTTTGAAAGAACCCGCATTTTTAATGTGGGAGACTTGTCGCAGGCAAATTTTCTTTTCTGAAGAGCAACGCGTTTTAGATTTTGATTTAACAAACACGGAAGAAATTTATTTTGGCTTAGATGCTGAAGAATTTTTAATTCAAGTTCTGTGCGGTTTAAAAAGTCCGCTTGTTGGCGAGACTGAAGTTTTCGGCCAATTTAAAAATTGGTGGCAGTCGTTAAAAGATTCTGATTTTAAAAATAAGTTTGATAAACAAATTCAGCAAATTTTTGCGGTCGTTAAAAAAACGCGCGAAGAAAACTTGTACGGGTTAGGATCGCAAAGTTACGGTTCACTTCTTCGTAAAAAGATCACCGAAACAAAAGATTCAAGTGCCGTGATTGATTTTATCGGTGCCGGTCAATTGGTTGAAGAAATGATTCCGTGGATTGAAAAAAAATGGGCGTACCGCATTTGGTGTCGGGACGCTGGTAAAGTGAAAGAAACAATATACGGTTCAGCGGCTTCTGCTATTTTAGATTTGAATGCGGATGCCCCTGTGGCAAAACATTTAGTTGTGGCGGCGCCGCTATCGCATGACGAGTTAAATATCTTTATTAAAGTCAGACAGAAAGAATCTCCGGTTTCAGTTTATGATTTCCGCAAAGACTCGGTAACGTATGTGCATAAAAATAATTTAGCCTCTTACAGTCACTTAGATGATTTCACGACTGACGTGGCAAACCAGCAAGAAAGTATTCAGTCGAATATTAAGAAAGCGAATAGCTCGATCGCCGATTGGAAGGCTCAAGCTGAAAAGCGGGCGCATGTTCGTCCGTTTGGATGGGATGACCTGTGAAAATCAAGATCTCTTCTAGGCAAAGTGAATTGGCGCGCTGGCAAGCGTACCAAGTCGGTGAATCGTTGCAAAAGGCACAGCCCGGTTTAGAAGTTGAATATTTATTCAGAGAATCTTTAGGTGACATCAATCAACAAGATCCGTTATGGAAAATGCCCGAAAAAGGCGTTTTCACAAAAGACTTCTATGACGATTTGGTGAATGAAAAAACCGACATGATTGTGCACTCTTGGAAGGACCTTCCAACCGAGATGACGCCTGAAACGATGATCGCGGCGACTTTAAAGCGGGCGGATCAGCGCGACCTATTACTTTTTAAAAAATCATCGCGTGGTAAAAAAAACGTTCAAATTTTTACGTCTTCACCGCGACGTATGCATAATTTGAAAAACTTTTTTGACTGGTCGCTACCGTGGTCAAAAGATGAATTAAAATTCGAAAATATTCGCGGCAATATTCCAACACGAATTCGAAAATGGTTAGCCGATTCAAATACCGATGGCCTTATCTTAGCTAAGGCGGCATTAGATCGGTTGCTAGATGGCGATCGTTTTGCCGAAACCAAATCTTTTCTGCAAGAGTCGATACAAAATTGCGATTGGATGGTTTTACCCTTAACCCTGAATCCGAATGCGGCGGCACAAGGGGCCCTTGCGGTCGAAATTAAGAATACCCGCAAAGATATTTTTGATTTAGTTCAAAAAATTAATTGCGCGGATTCATTCGTGGCGGCTGAAAAAGAGCGGCAGATTTTAAAATCGTATGGCGGTGGTTGCCACTTAGCTTTAGGCATGAGTTGTTTAACTAGACCTTATGGTCAAATTGAAATCGTGCAAGGTTTAACTCCGGCCGGTGGTTCGGTGTCGAGCAAAAAAATGATTCCGAATAAAAAAGTTCCAGATTCATTGATCAAACAAAGATTAGAATTTAAAGCTATTCGAAAATCATTGCCGACTCCAGATGTTTCTGGCGTAGACGCCTTATATGTAGCGAAAGCCGATGCATGGCCCGCTGACTTAAAATTTTCAGGAACGGTTTGGAGTGCGGGCCTTGAAACATGGAAGAAACTTTCAGCCCAAGGTATTTGGGTCAATGGTTCTAGCGAATCTTTGGGCGAACAAGAAGACGAACGCATTCAGCCTTTTTTTAGTGCGCCTTTAACATGGGGACGTTTAAGCCATTTAGATTCGACGACTGACGCGGGTAAGAAAACATTTGCCACGTATCAGCTAGAATTCGAACTGCTCTCAAAAGATGTTCAATCGCCCGGCGCTTTTGTGTGGACCAGCCCCCAAGAGTTTGATGTCGCGTTAAAACGATTTCCAGAAATAAAGATGGCCGCCCATATTTGCGGTCCGGGACGAACTTATCATTCAATATGTAATAAGTTAGGTTCAAGCGAAAATGTTTACATCGAGCTATTTTAATATTAATTTTCAGTAATCAGAGAACGATCGGGAGAGTATTCAAAAATGATTTCATCAAAAGATTTATTCGAACGCGCCAAAAAAGTTTCTCCGGGCGGAGTGCATTCTCCGGTGCGTAGTTTTGCTGGTATGGGGCGCGAGCCCGTTTTTTTCAAAAAAGCCCACGGTGCTAAACTTTGGAGTGTTGAAGGCAAAGAGTACATTGATTTTTGTCAAAGTTTCGGTCCGTTAGTATTAGGCCACCGCGATCCCGAAATTGAAGCCGAAGTGCACGAGATGATCAGCACGGCATGGAGCTTTGGTGCGTGTGAACCTTACAGTTTAGAACTGGCCGAATGGATCACGTCCCGTATTCCTTGGGTTGAGAAATTGCGTTTCGTATCTTCAGGTACTGAAGCCGTCATGAGCGCACTTCGTGTTGCGCGTGCCGCAACCGGTAAAGATAAGATTTTAAAATTTGAAGGGTGTTACCACGGGCACGTCGATTCACTTTTAGTAAAGGCAGGTAGCGGCTTAGCTGGTGTCGCCGCTTCAACAAGTGCAGGTATCGCCAAACCAGTTGCCGAGACGACGATTGTTTGTCCGTTAGATGATGATAAATTATTAGAAGAAATGTTTCAGAAGCACGCGTCAGAATTAGCGGCCGTGATTATCGAGCCGCTTCCAGCCAATTACGGTCTATTAATTCAGCGCAAAGAATTTTTAGAAAAAGTGGCTCAGCTTGCGAAAAAAAATAACGTCCTTTTAATTTTTGACGAAGTGATCTCAGGCTTTCGTATGGCTTTAGGTGGTATGGCTGAAGTTTTAGGAATCACGCCCGACTTAGTGACCTACGGTAAGGTGATCGGTGGTGGATTTCCGGTCGGTTGTTACGGTGGTAAAAAAGAATTAATGGATTTAGTCGCTCCGTTGGGGCCGGTTTATCAAGCCGGTACCCTAAGTGCGAATCCTGTCGGAATGCGGGCTGGCCTATGCACCTTACAAAAAATGGAAAAGCAAAATGGTTGGAAATTATTAGAAGAAAAGGGTGCGCGCTTTGAAAAAGCCTTAAGCCCCATTTTGGCCGAAAAAAGAATTCAATTTCTTCGTCAAGGAAGTCTATTCTGGTTTCATTTAAAATCAGACCAACCCATTCGCCGCTTAGAACAAATTCCTGCGGGTCAAAAAGAAGTGTTTAATAAAATATTCTTAGCGGCTTTAGAAGCCGGCTTGTATTTAGCCCCGAATGCGTACGAAGTTGGGTTTTTATCTTTAGCACATACGGATCAAGTTTTAGACGAGTCTGTGCGCATATTAACTGCGGCAGTCAAAGGTATATAAATTATGAGCGACGCCATTTTAAAATCGGGACGATTAAAATTTGCGGTGTCACTTATTTGTTTTTTATTTACGTTTGCTTTGGTTTCCTGGTGGTGGGTTTTTTCGTTACGACAATTAACTTTACTTGTTGATGTGTTAACGCCAGAAAAATTTGATCGCTTACACCGAATGCTGATTTGGGAAGGATCAGTTTTAGTGGCCGCCGTTTTTTTTGGAGGCTCTTTTTTGCTTGTCTTAATGAACCGCGAAGTCAGTCGTAACCGCCGGTTAAGAAGTTTCTTTTCTAACTTTACGCATGACTTGAAAACATCCTTAACACGGCTGCGTTTAACGACCGAGGTTTTGGCAGATAAAAATCAAGATCCAGAACTTCAAAGAATTATGGAAGAAGTGAACCGTCTTGATCTGCAATTAGAAAATTCTTTGTGGATGGCCCGTATCGATTCGAACTTAATTCGTGTTCAACCCATTTCATTAAATAAAGTCATCGCTTTTTTGCGGGTTGAATGGCCTGCTTTAGAGATCAAATTAAATAAAGACGCGTTCGTTTTAGCCGACGAACAAGCCTTGAAAAGTGTTTTTAGAAATCTATTTCAAAATGCTTCGCTTCATGGTCAGGCCAAATCGGTTCAAGTGACACCCGTTCTTGAAAAGAACACATTTCGAATAGCTATCACAGATGATGGCGTTGGTTTTGCCGGCAATTATTCACAATTAGGATCGCAGCTTTTTAAATCGAAGAATCAGCAGGGGAATGGCTTAGGACTTTACTTGACCCGTGACCTATTAAAAAAAATGCAAGGACAAATTCATTTTGTAAAGGCAGACACTGGTTTTAAAGTTGAAGTGATTTTGCCGGCAGCCCCCGAAAGCAAGGCGAACTAATATGTCGGGAAAAATATTAGTCGTTGAAGATGATGTAACTTTAGGAAAAATTTTAAAAGAAAGACTTTTATCCGAGCCTTTGCCGGCCGCGTACGAAGTCGACTGGGCGACGACCCAAGCCGAAGCGATGCAACTTATTAAAAGTAAGAAATATGATCTATTGATTTTAGATGTCGGACTTCCCGATGGGGACGGATATACGATTGCTAACTCGTTAGAAGGCGCGGTAAAGCCGCATTTTATTTTTTTAACAGCCCAAAGTGACCCTGAGTCACGATTAAAGGGTTACGAGTTAGGTGCTGAAGAGTACATTCCAAAACCGTTTCACTTAAAAGAAGTTATGATTCGCGTGAAGCATGTTTTGAATGCCCATGTTGTTTCGCAAAAAATCGATTTAGATCATTGTTCAATTGATCTGCAAAGCTATTCGTTGCACTTAAAGAATGGCAACATCGAATACCCTCCGGTCAAAGATATGATGATTTTGAAGTTACTTGTTGAACAAGCCCCACGTGTTGTCAGTCGCGACGAGATCATTAATCAAGTCTGGGGCGAAGATAAAAGTTTAAGTCCACGAACAATTGACAATGCCGTTGCTCGGTTACGAAGTGCCATTGGTGATACGGATGAAAAATTAATTCGTTCGGTGCGTGGTGTGGGCTATCAGTGGGTTATTGGTAATTAATTTAAGTCAGCTCAGAAAAGGATCTTTATGAAAAATTTATTTTTACAAACATTAGCGGGTGAAGCGGTTCAAACTCCGCCGATTTGGATGATGCGCCAAGCAGGTCGATACCATGCTCATTATCAAGCTTTACGCGCAAAGCATTCGTTTATGGATTTGTGTTTAGTTCCTGAATTAGCGGCCGAAGTCGCGATGGGCCCCATTCAAGATTTTGATTTTGATGCGGCCATCTTATTTAGCGATTTATTGTTTCCGTTCAAAGCTTTAGGTCAGGGTTTAGAATACACTGATCATGGCCCGCGTTTAGGTTTTCATTTAACGACCGAAAATATTTCACAATTGAAACCGTGGCAAGATGCACTTCCAGAAATGGAATTTCAAAAAAAAGCGATGCAATTAACTAGACAGCGTTTACCGAAAGAAAAGGGTTTGATCGGCTTTGTGGGTGGCGCATGGACCTTATTTGTTTACGCTGTTGAAGGTACGCACACCGGTTCATTAATCAAAACGAAAACGGCTCTGATGGATCTATGGCCGAAGTTTGTCGAAATGATGACGCCGTTTTTAATCGAAAATATTCGTTTGCAATTCGAAGGCGGCGCTGACGTCGTTATGATCTTCGACACCGCAGCTGGCGAGTTATCACCGCAGTTGTACACAAAATACGTCTTACCTGAACTTGCCAAATTGGCGGCCGCGTATCCGAATAAATTAGGTTATTATTCAAAAGGCACAACGGCTGATCACTACGCTTCAAAAACTTTTACAGATATTCCGTGGTTGGGGCGTGGTCTTGATCACCGTTTCAATTTACCAGAAGTTTTAAAGAAAAATACGCGCGGTTTTGTACAAGGAAACTTCGATCAGTCGTTACTTCATTTGCAGCCCGCTGACTTTGAAAAAGCGTTACATAATTATTTAAAGCCATTTCAAGATCTAACTGTTGCCGAAAGAAAAGGTTGGGTTTCTGGACTTGGTCACGGCGTTTTACCAAAAACGCCTGAACAAAACGTAAAGCGTTTCGTTGAAATCGTAAGGAGTTCATTCTAGTGAGTAACCTATTTGCGAAATATGATATTCCGGCTCCGCGGTATACGTCATACCCGACGGTTCCTTATTGGGAAACGCCCCCGGCAAAAACGATGTGGGTCGAACATTTAAAACTAGCTTTAACAAATCAAGACAGCGCGTGGTCGCTGTATATGCACGTTCCGTACTGTGAAACGCTTTGTACATTCTGTGGTTGCAATACTATTATCACAAAAGATCATCAGCGTGAAGATCCCTACGTGAATTTAATTTTGAAAGAGTGGCAAACTTATTTAACGGCGGTTCCTGAATTAAAAGAACGACCACTAAGACATTTGCATATTGGTGGCGGTACGCCGACATTTCTTTCCGCTTCATCGTTAGAAGCCATGCTGAAGCCGATTTTATCGCAGTTAAACTTAGCGCCTAACTTCGAAGGATCGATCGAAGTGGATCCCCGCCGCACAAACTATGAACAATTAAAAATGCTTAAGTCATTGGGCTTTGACCGCGTTAGTCTTGGTGTTCAAGATTTTACGCATGAAGTGCAGCGTTTAGTTAACCGTATTCAGCCTTTTGATATCACTAAAAAAATTACGGATGAGGCCAGATCTTTAGGGTTTCGCTCGGTCAATTTTGATTTGATTTATGGCTTGGCTAAGCAAACCTTAGCCACGATGAAAGAGACCGTTCAAAAAACAATCGAACTACGTCCAGATCGCATTGCTTTGTACAGCTTTGCTTTAGTGCCTTGGATTAAACCGGCGCAGCGTCTATTTAAAGACGAAGATCTGCCAACCGGAAAAGCCAAACGTGATCTTTATGAACTATGCCGCACAGATTTATTAGCGGCAGGTTACGTTGAGGTAGGCATGGATCATTTTGCGTTACCGACAGATTCATTGAGCGTGGCCTTAAATGATAAAACTTTACATCGTAATTTCATGGGTTATACCGATCAAAGAACTGATGTACTTTTGGGTTTAGGCGTTAGTAGCATTAGCGAAACGCCAAATAGCTTTCACCAAAACGAAAAAGTTTTTGCGACTTACCAACAACAAGTCGAAGCGGGCGAAATCGCGACCCACCGTGGGCATGTATTGACCAAAGAAGATCAAGAACGTCGTCAGCAAATTTTAGAATTTATGACAACGGGCCAAGTGCGATTAAATCCCGAACAGGTTCCGTTAGCAGCCGATTTTTTAAAAGAAATGATCGCCGACCAACTGGTTTCGATTCAAGGTGACTCTTTACAATTAACTGAAGCGGGAAAGCCATTTTTACGTAATGCCTGCTTGTTCTTTGATGAAAGATTGAAATTATTAAAACCACAAACGCAGGTTTTTTCGAAATCGCTATGACAAACAAAAAAGTCGCCATCATTGGAGCCGGATTTTCAGGACTGACCTTAGCTTGGGCTTTAACCAAGCAAGGCTTTCAAGTTGATGTATTCGAATCCGCTGATCATTGCGGCGGTTTATTAGGAACAGATCAAGAAATTATTCCCGTTGAAAAAGCAGCCAATGCCTTATTAGCAAGTCGATCGGTTGAAAATCTTTTTTCCGATTTAAATGTTAAAATTGTTGAAGCCGGCTATCGCTCTAAAAAACGGTATATTTTTAAAAACAAGCCTGTTACGTTTCCGATTCCTAAATTGAAAGCGGCCATGACGCTGGTTAAGGCCGTGATCTTCATGATCACAAAAAAGATCGCGCCTAAAAAAAATGAAATGGTTTCAGAATGGGCCACGCGGTGTCTGAGTTCAGACTTTAACGATTATTTAGTCTCTCCGGGGTTTCAAGGTATTTACGGTCAAAGTAGCGATCAGCTTTCGGCCGAATTAGTCATGGGCGGCGTGTTTAATAAAGCCTTACGTCCCGCTAAAGGAAAATTAAAAGGTAGTATTACTCCTGAAGCAGGTATGCGAAGTTTAATAGATCCGTTGCAAAAATATTTAAAAGAAAAAAATGTTCAATTTCATTTATCGACTTCGACAATTCTAAACGAAAAAGATTTCTCGGCTGTTGTGATTGCGACTTCGATCGATAAAGCCGTTGAAATATTGGCAGCCAAAGCCCCTTTAGCGGCGCAGACTTTAGTAAAAGTTCCGACCTTACCTTTAGTAACGGCGACTTTAGGCTTTAGGCAGTTAAAATCCATTCAAGGATTCGGTTGCTTATTTCCGGCTAAAGAAAATTTTAATTCTTTGGGCGTGTTGTTTAATACCGATATTTTTCCAAATCGTGGGCATTTAGAAAGCGAAACTTGGATATTAAATAAAAACGAAAACATTTTAGATTTGATTCTGGCCGATAGAAAAAAAATGTTAGGTTCAGAAGAAAAACCGCAATTCTTTAAAATCACGAAATACCAAAAAGCCCTACCACTTTATGGTTTAGAATTAAGAGACTTTCTTCTGTCTGACTCATTTACTAGATCTGAAGCAAAAAATTTATTTGAAGTTTTTAAAAATGGCGCTCGCTTAAAAGAAAGCGCGCAGCCTTTGTACTTAACCGGAAACTACTTAGGCGGTGTCGGCCTAGCTAAGATATTAGATTACAACTTAAGACTGACCGAACGAATTAAAAAGGATATTGCATGAATTATTTAATCTTAAATCAACTTGGGACTCCAGAAACATATTCACCGAAAAGCGTGGGAAAATATTTGGCCGAATTTTTAATGGACGCCAATGTTATTCCGATCCGTAGGCCATTACGTGACTTGATCGTCAAAGTGGGGATCGTTCCTTTGCGCAGTGCTAAGTCAGCAAAAAAATACGAAAGCGTATGGACCGAAGGTGGTTCACCACTGATGGTGAATACCATTAAGTTACAAAAGAAATTACAAGACTTGTTAGGTCACGACTGGAAAGTCATCGTGGGTATGCGCTACAGTACGCCTTCGATGCAGCAGGCCTTAGATCAAATCACAACATCTGATCCCAACGATCGTATTTATTTTATGCCGCTTTATCCGCATTACGCCCAGGCAACGGTTTACAGCAGCGTTGAACGTCTTGAGCAACTAAATAAAAATGCCCAGCGAAAAATTAGCATTATCGAACCGTTTTACGACAAAGCTTGGTACAATAAGGCGCAAAGCCAAATTATTAAGGATCGCCTTCAACCCAAACAACATTTATTACTTTCTTATCACGGACTTCCGATCAGCCAAGAGGTGCACGCCGGAATCTCGTATCAAAAACAATGTTTAGAAACGTCTAAGATGATTCAAAATGAATTGGGATTAAAGGACGACCAAATTTCTAGCGCATTTCAAAGCCGGGTCGGTTTAAAAAAATGGCTTAGCCCTTCAACCGAAGATACGATGCAAGCTTTAGCGGCCAAGGGTATTAAGCATTTGGCCGTGGCGTGCCCATCGTTCGTGGCTGACTGTTTAGAAACGATCGAAGAAATTGGTATGGAATTAAACGAAAATTTCATACATGCCGGCGGCGAAAGTTTTGAACTGATTCCGTGCTTAAACGACCACGACTTACTTATTGAAGGTATCCTGACCGAAGGACGCCCGTAAAACCCATTTTTACATCTTCTTTACGTACAACGCTTTATGATCAGTCTATAAAGGAAAAAGTTGTATGAGATACAGTATCGGTGATTGTCTAGGCGAATACGGGTTTCAATTTTACGAAAAATTACACGAGCCTATTTTTTTGATCAGTAAAGTTGGAAAAATTGTAAAGATGAACGAAGCGGGCCGAAAGCTTCTAAGGGTGGCGCACTTAAGTTTGGTTGAAGCCGAAACTAACTTAAAAGAATTCCTGTTTAAAAAAGAAAACTTTAAACCTGTCGAACGAATTTTATTAAAATCAAAAAAAATGGACATTCATCTGATTGCATCGGATCTGGTGAATTCAGATTATTTATTAGTTGAAGTGACGCATTGAAGGGGTCCCTCGGTAACTTGGATACATATAAGTAAACAAGTTGCCAAGGGGTGATCGAGTCGCATTAATTAATCTGACCTTAGTTTTAAGTCAGTACCTAAAACAAATTTGAATTAATATTGCGACTTAACCAAAGTAAATTTGTGTGAAGTTTTAGTGACCAATCCTGGTACCTCTAAAGTGTATTCGACGTAAAGGTATTGGGCTTGTTTTGTGACTGTCATATCTAAAATCAATGTGATGTCTTTATTGCTGTAGTTGATCGGTCCGTTATAAGAGTATTGCAAAATTTTGCTGGTTGCCGTTGTTGAGACTTTTGAAACGCCTAAGCCTTCCATGGGGCCAAAATTATATTGATTATAAGCCGAATAATAAAGTGGAAATGGCATCGCATCGATATACGATGAAGACGCATTGTCGTAGAATTTTGATTGCGTGTCTTCTTGCAAAGTAATCGGTCGCATATCTTGAGTCGCGCCATCAAAGGTTTGCAATTGATAGTTGCCCGTTAAAGATGTCCACTCTGAAAATGCCACGGCTTTGCGGCAATCGCTTACGTGAATTTGACCATTGATTTCAGAAACATTTTCGGCAGAAATACTTTGTGAAGTTGTCGCCCAAATGTAGGCTTGAAAACCAGTTTCATCAATCGACGCGACAGAAACTCTAGAGCGATCGGCCACGTAAGTGTTTGCACCTAAAATCGTTGTTTCGTTAAAAGCTAAAGCATTTTTGTAACCCGCAGTCGTGTCGTAAAGATCAACGCGGTATTCAGTGACTGTATAAGCTGCGGGAATGCTAACGGTCGCGTAAGGTTTTGACGAGTAAGCTGAAACACTGCAAGAGTTCGCGACTGATTCCGCATAAAGGCTAATAATGATATTGCTTGAATCTAAAGAACTAACGCGAGCCACGGCAGAAGCGGCTGACCAACTTTTACCAAAAATCTTACCAGCCAAAGACTGATCGCTGAAAGCGGGCCATTTTGCAGCTTCTTCTTTGATTTGTTTATCTTTAGCATCATCGGTGATTTTTGCCGAACAGGCCGATAAAGCGATGGCGCCGGCAAGCGCGACTGAAGAATAAAATCTATTCATAAAAACTCCTTTAGTGTTTTATTGTTTTTTAAAGGAGTAGCTTACTTTAGGAAAAAGCGTCGATAGAAAAATGAGCGTCGACCGAATAGAGTGTTCGGTCGTTCATGAACTTTGAACAAATCTCTTTTACAAGGTTAAAATTTCGACAGCTGAAGTTAATTTTTCTTCACCTGTTTTGAAATTCTTAACTTTAAACTCGACCGAACCATCATCTTGATCAAAAATTAAAATGGCGTAAACCGTTTCCGCATCGGCGGTTAATTTACTAATTTTCTCTAATTTCTTTTTTAAATTTCCGGTCGGAAAAGAAAGACATTTTTTATTTTTTGCAATCAATGCGCTGGTTAACTTCAGCGCTTCAAGTTCTGCTTTGGGTCCGATGGCGGCAAATCCAAAGACCGTTTCTTCTTTGGCGTGAACTAAAGTTGTTTCGCAAAGATCAGCTAAGCGATCAACGCCGGCAGCCCAACCCACACCCGGAGTTTTAGGTCCACCTAACATTTCGACCAAACCATCGTAGCGGCCACCAGATAAAATAGCAGACTGAGCGCCAAGTTCTGTTGTCGTAAATTCAAAAACGGTATGGCAGTAATAATCTAACCCACGCACTAATTTTGGATTTTTCTTGTACGGAATTTTCAAGGCGTCTAGGCCTTGCAGTACTTTATTAAAGAAATCTTTCGATTTTTCGTTTAAAAATGACTCCATCAAGGGCGCGTTCAAGATTATTTTTTTGTCATTTTCATCTTTCGAATCCAAAATGCGCATCGGATTTTTTTCTAAACGCACTTGTGAATCAGCAGACAACTGGTCTTTCAGCGGAGTTAAAAATTCGACCAAAGCAGTACGGTAATTGGCCCGTGATTCGGTATCACCTAAAGTGTTGATTTCTAAAATACAACGCTCAGATAAATTCAATTTCTTTAAAATATTCCATGCGACATCTAAACATTCTAGGTCAGCTAATGGTGTTTCTAGGCCAAGAATTTCGACGCCCAGTTGCGAGAACTGGCGATAGCGGCCTTTTTGCGGACGCTCGTACCTGAACATAGGACCGTAGTAGTAAAGTTTAAGCGGAACCAGCTGCGCTAAACCTTCACTGACAAAAGCGCGAACCACGCCGGCCGTTCCCTCTGGACGTAGGGTAATTGAGTCGCCGCCACGATCTGTAAACGTATACGTTTCTTTACTAACGGCGTCTGACGTTTCGCCTAGTGAACGGTGAAACACATCCGAGAACTCAAAAATGGGCGTTTCAATTTCACTAAAGCCATATTTTTGCGCCGTATTATAGGCAGTTTGATCAATAGCACGAAAAGTCTTTTTCAAAGTCGGCAGTAGGTCGCGTGTGCCGCGCACGCTTTGGTATTTGCTCATAGATGAAATCGAGCCTATCCTAAATGCTATGAATATGAAATGGATTTTAGCAGCACTTTTGGTTTTTTCAGCAGCCCTTGGCGGCGGAGTTTACTTATTATCCAGCACCGGGCGAGGCACTGGGATCGAAGTGGATTGGCGCCTGTTAGGACAGATGGATTACATGTCGAACAAAGCCACGACCGAACTGCAAGAATTAAACGGTAAGCAAATTAAAATTCCAGGCTTCATGGTGCCTTTAGAAGACAACGACCGTAAGGTGACCGAATTTTTATTAGTGCCCAGCCCGCAAGCGTGTATTCATGTTCCACCCCCGCCGCCGAACCAAATGGTTTACGTGAAAATGAAAAAAGGTGTCAACGCAGCCGTTGGCGCCCCAATTTGGGTGTACGGAGAATTTAAAATTTCAACTAAAAGATCGCAGTACGGTGAAGTCAGCTTTGAGCTAGCGGGCGATGAAGTCGAAGCGTATCACTGATGCAAAACGCCTTAGAGTTTAAAAATTTAAAATTTTCTTACGGCACCACGCCGGTTCTTGATCTAAAAGATTTTGAAGTCAAATCCGGTGAAATCGTTTTTTTATTCGGGCCTAGCGGTTCGGGTAAATCAACTTTGTTAGAATTAATCGCGGGTGTTTTACAAGTTCAGTCTGGTGATTTAAAAGTTTTGGGCGAATCATTTGCGCAAAAAAAATCTTCTGGACTAGATCAATTTCGTGCCGACCATATCGGTTACATTTTTCAAAGTTTTAATTTAATTCCGTACTTATCAGTCACAGAAAACTTATTATTGCCTTTGATGTTTTCAAATCAAGAACTAGATCAAGCGCGGTTTGATAAATTGGTGAATGAATTGGGATTAAGACCATTTTTAAATCGGGCCGTCACCGATCTTTCGGTCGGGCAGCAACAACGGGTTGCGGCCGCGCGTGCTTTACTTAAAAAGCCGAAAGTTATTTTAGCTGACGAGCCGACTTCGGCCTTAGATTATGATCATCGAGAAAAGTTTTTAGAATTATTATTTCACTTTTGCCGCGAAGATCAAACGACCGTTTTATTTGTCAGTCACGATCGCACGATTGAAAAATTATTTGACCGTTCGATCAGCCTTCAAGCCTTAAACAGTGTTCATATGAAAACTGAGGCCTTGGTATGAATTGGTTTAAATTAGCTTGGAAGTCTTTAAAAAACAGAAGGCTGGCTACTTCGTTAACGGTATTTGCAATGATGCTAAGTTTAGTGTTGTTGATGTCGGTCGAACGCATCCGCCGCGCGGCTGAAACAGGATTTACGCAAAGTATCTCGGGTGTCGACTTAATCGTCGGCGCACGTTCAGGGCCTTTAAATATCGTGTTGTACTCTATTTTTAATTTAGGCCAAGCGACAAACAATGTTTCGATCGAAACTTATAATGACATCAAGTCACGCCCTGAAGTGGATTGGACAATTCCGTATAGTTTAGGCGATGGCCACCGCGGTTTTCGCGTCGTTGCGACGAATGAAGATTTTTTTAAGCATTATCAATTTAGATCAAAAGAAAGTATCGTGTTTGCCGAAGGCGAAGTATTCAAAGGCTATTTTGATGTGGTTGTCGGCGCGGACGTGGCCGAGACATTGAAATACAAAATTGGTGATCGTGTCGTTATCGCACACGGTTCAACGACGGGCGATTCGATTCAAGCCCACGATGATAAGCCGTTTCACATTGTTGGTATTTTAAAACCGACGGGTACGAATATCGATCGCGCCCTGTATATTTCATTAGAAGCGATGGAGGCGATTCACTTAGATTGGCAAAGTGGCAGCGCTCCGACAAAAGATAAACAGATTGCGGTCGCACAAATTAAACCCGAAATGGTCACTCCGAAAATGATTACCACTTTTTTCTTACGTACAAAAAATCGGATCGATACATTAAGATTACAGCGCGAAATCAATGAATATAAAGAAGAGCCCCTATTAGCGGTTATTCCAGGCGTGGTGCTTTCTGAATTGTGGCAAAGTCTTTCATCAATCGAAAAAATATTAAAAAGTATTTCGTTTTTAGTGATGCTTGTTGGATTGATGTCGATGCTGATTGCATTAATGACGTCGTTAAACGAGCGGCGCCGCGAAATGGCGATCTTACGTGTTTTGGGGGCGTCTTTAAAACATATTTTAGGACTGATTGTTCTAGAGACTGTTGTCTTGACGGGGATCGCGGTTATTCTAGCCTGTGCGATTAAAGTTGTGATTGAATGGGCTTTAGGTTCTTGGCTTCAAGTGAAATTCGGTCTTTATTTAGAGCCTCCGTTATTTGCGACCTCTGAAATCATCTACATTTTCGTTATGATGGGGTTAGCAATCCTAATCAGCTTTATTCCAGCTTTCCGCGCCATGAAATCGGCACTTAAAGATGGACTAAGTTTAAAAGTTTAACTTAGACTTGAACGTATGGCTGACGATAAAAATTATATCACTCCGGAAGGCTTTGAAGTCTTACGCAAAGAGTACACGGATCTATTGAACGGCGAAAGGCCGAAACTTGTTGAAGTCGTCCAGTGGGCGGCCAGTAACGGCGATCGATCTGAAAATGCAGACTACATTTACGGTAAACGCCGGCTGCGTGAAATCGATAAGCGTCTTTATTTTTTACAAAAAAGAATGGAAGCCGCTGAAGTCATTGATCCAAAAAAATTAAAATCAGAAACCATCATTTTCGGAGCGACCGTCGCCGTTGAAAACGAAAATGGAGATACAATTGTTTATCAAATCGTCGGCGCGGATGAGTTTAATATTTCTTTAGGAAAGATCTCTTGGAAGTCGCCCGTAGCGCGCGCTTTGCTGGGTAAAAAGAAAGATGACGAAGTTGTCATAAAGAAGCCAGGCGGCGATGAAACTGTTGTCATTTTGAACATTCAGTTTAAATAGTCATTATTATTACTGTTTTGATGAATTCTTAACTTGAATCTGTTCTCGGTTTGAATAAGGATGTCCCGCAAGAGGCTTCTTTGAGGACTCGTAAATAATTCTGAGGGGAATTCATGTCAAAAATTAAAGTTCTATTTGTTGCGTTCGTGATCGGTCTTTCTTCAACCTCTTTCGCAAGAAAACAACCTGTACAACAACCTGCTCCGGGCCAAATCGCAACGGACGACGCCGCTTTAGTTCAAGCCGTTCAAAATCAAAAGAACATTAGTTTTTTAACAGCAAAAGGTTTAGTTGTGAGCCAGTTGTTACAAGATGACAACCAAGGTCTTCCACACCAAAAATTCAACGTGAAGCTTTCAAACGGTCGCGTGATCATGATCGTTTCAAATTTAGATATGTGTGAAAAAGTTCCTGTTAAAATCGGCGACGTTGTTTCAGTGGGTGGACAATTCATTCCAACTGGAAAAGCATCGGGTTTAGTTCACTGGACACACAAAGATCCACGTCATACACGTCCCGATGGTTTCATCGAATTGGGCGGCCACGTTTACTGCCAGTAATTTTTTGGGTTCGCACGTTCAATAAATTTAGATAACTTAGTCTTTTCAAAGGCCTGCGGTTTTTAGCCGTGGGCCTTTTTTTCATTGTGTGACACTATTTTCTAGTTCTAATCTGAGAATTCTCAGACTGACTTCTTTTTATTCGAGTTAAAAATCGCCATAGGCGTGCCGATCCGCCCCTTTTTGTTCTGGGTCTCAGAATGACTGCCTATCTAATCTTCACTGTATAAGACTTTCCATACACCCAAAACTATATCCTTTTTCAGTTCGTGTTAAAGGCGCGTCAATTTAGGAACCAAGTGGTTCTAGCCACTTACCGAGTTCGCTTTTGAAACGCAAGTTTGGTCTGTGAATTGTAATGTAAAGGGTTAAGAAAGCAGTTCACCAAAAAGAGAGGCTTTTATGAATTGGTCTAAAATGAGAAACACAAAAAAACAAATGCTGGTATTCGCTGTTTTGTCTGTGCTTTTTTTATTCAATCAAAGCTGCCAAACTTTTATTAAAAAAGAAATCTTACCTGCATTTAATGACAGTGAACGTGTGCAACATGCTCAAGAGTTATTAAAAACTTCTTATGAAGGGTCGGTTGCGAAGCAATTTGAAGGTGATAGCGATTTTGAATCTTATATTCAAAGATACATTACGTCTGAAAATCCAAGTTTAGATGCTGCAGAGCTAACTAAAACGGTGATCGAATTAGGTAAATCGCATTCATATGATCCCGTGTTCTTATTAGCCGTTATGAAAACAGAAAGCCGGTTCAACCCGAACGCGATCGGTACGCACGGTGAAATAGGTTTAATGCAAATCAAACCCGTCACGGCTGCGTGGATCACGGGCAAAAAGAAATTCAAATGGAAAGGCGCTGAAGCCTTAAAGAACCCGTCATACAATGCGCAAGTCGGAGCTTTGTATTTTGATTACTTAAAGAAAGCTTTAAATGCTGAAAGTGCCCACTATATTAATGCTTACAACATGGGAATGGGTAACCTGCACCGCCTGCCTGCAGCATCAAAGATTGCTCACCCGTATTACGAAAGAGTCTTTGTTAATTACTTATCAATTTATGAAGAGCTACAAAAAATTCGTGAAACAATCTAATTTTTGTTGAAACATTCCTCTTAAAGGGTAGCCTTTAAGAGGTAGGTAACACGTTCAATGAAAAAGTCGTTCTGGATATTTAGTTTAATTCTAATCATCGCCGTGGTTTTGGTTGAATTCGATTTAGCCCAAAGAAATGCACGCACGATTGCAAAACAAATTAAAAATGGAACATTGCCGGTCGCAAAAAATAGCTCTGTGCCCACTTCGAATTCAAACAAAGAATTAAAATCCTCTCAAAAAATAGATCAGCAGTTGGCTCAATTAGCACAAAATAATTTAGAGCAGTCGGATGATCAAATCCAAGATGTCGCTAAAAACCTTTCAAATGCGGATTTGAAAAAATTGTCAGAAGTGATGTCTGATAAAAAAGCTGACGAAGATCAACGAACTTTAGCGGTCGAACTTATTTCGCGCCACCAAACAGTTGAATCGTTGAAGCAACTTGAAAGCTTTGTCCTACGGCCGGTAACAAGCTCAGAAAATAACAAACGGCAACTCGAATCTGTTTTAAAAGCGCAGGCCATTGAAGGCATTGCGGCCTATCCACAAAAGGACATCGCGATCTCTTCATTGACATCTTTAGATCCAGTTGTCTCTGAGGCCTTTCTGAAAGATCGTATCAAGCGGTCTATGGCCACGTTGCAAAATCAAGTTGAGAAAACTGAAAAATCAGACGGTGACGCATTACGAAAGTTAGTCGAATAGGACTTGTTGTTCTGTTGTCGTCATCGCTACTATCTACTTAAAGGTTTCAACGAAGAAACATTTTTTAAGGAGATAGCATTATATGAAAAAGTTATTAGTCGCTGCATGCGCATTATTTATCGTAGGTTGTGAAGATATCGGTGGAACGTTAAACGTATTAAAAAGTTTTAGCGCGACAACTGAAGATGGAACACAAACAATTGCCGTAGGTTCTTACGACACATCTTTAAATTTCAAAAAGAAAGAAGTGATCGCCACATTAAAATCTGCGGGTAAGTCGACAAAAATTTCGATCAACATCCCTAAAGGAACTTCAATTCCTGATAACGGAACTTTTGAAATCAAATCGTCTCAATCAGGTCAGCCATTTGGCGTGACGGGCGTGAATAAAACAGATGAAACACGTTCTGAAAACAGAGTTGAATACATCAGCTGTCAAACGACTCGTTACGAAAATGTTTGTACGCCACAAGGTTGTTTTACTCGTCCAGTGAATGTGATCGGTCAACAACAGACAGAATACTACATGAGCACTGTTAAACGTGACATGCAGTTAGATCTGAATGCTGACGTCGATGCGGTTGCGCATTTTGCGGGTGTTTCGAACACGACTCAAAAAGTGATCGTTCGTCAAAGCCCTTGTTGGTAATCTATTTTTTTTCAATTTTAAAACCCACAAGGCCTTACGGATTGTGGGTTTTTTTATCTAAGCGGTCTGTTTTCTGCCAAAACGTCGCTTGGTTAGGTAATTAGTTCACGAACGTCATAATCATTACAGGCGTAACTTTCGATTGAAGTGTGTACACTAGCATTTTGAAAATGCCTTGCCCGCTAAGGATCTTATGACGCCAAAATTATTTTCTTTATTTTCTTTATTTACTTCTATTTTAGTTTGTCTTTCTGGCTTTAGCCTTTATGCAGACACGATCCATTATGATGAAAATAAATTTGTAAATTGCTATTCCAATGCTGGAAAAAGTTATTACTTTGATTGGGATCATTTTGTAAAAACCGCAACCAAGTCGGTCTATTATTTGCCAGTTAATAATTGTGATCATGTTGAATTTTTAAAAGATATTCCTCAAGAAGATTTGCACGCCATTTCTGAAATTGCTTCTTCATTACCAGAGTCTGTTTTGTTTTCAATTCATCAAATTGAAAATGGAGCCCATGTTCAAAGAACTGAAAAGAAGGCCGGCGACTACATCAAAAACCGACCGGATGTTTTTGCACCTGATTCGCTCGAAGTTTTGTCTCAACTTCGTTTCGAAGTGGGTGATGGTTTTGCAACCGAAGTGATCGGCCTATTTAGTCATGAACTTGTTAAAAAAAAATCTTGCGACAGCCTGATCGGGACGTGCGATTTTTATCTTTGCCAAGAGCAAAAAAATCCCTGTGGATTGGATGGCTACAATTTAAGTTACGGTTATAAATACTGTAGTGGCAGTAAATTCAAACTATTAAACGAAATGGAAACACCACCAGGAAAAGCGTGGGTGACCGAAGTTTTTCAGTGTCTACAAAAGCGAAGCTTTGAAAGTTCTAAGGCTTTAAGTGAAACAAGTGAGCGGTGCGATAAAGTAAAAAGCGCTGCCTTTGATTCACATCCGGATTGTTACGCGCAGGCCGGCTTTTGTCATCTAGAAGGAAGAGAAAAAAGAAAAATTTTTAGTCTGATTAAGGGCGAAATATTTTCGGCGCAAACGATTAAGCAAGGGCTTGAACTGTTAAAACAGTGTTCGTCTAAGAAATAAAAAACCCACCGTTAGGTGGGTTTAGTTTTAAAGCTTAAATTTGAATTAAATCGAAATCACTTCGGGCGACCGAAACCAAAAAGTCTTTTCTTTGGTTTTGGTTTTTCTAAACCCACGTGGGGGCGACCTGATTCATCGCGGGGTTGGCCGCCGGCGCCTGTTGTTACGGCTGGTCTACGAGGACCGTTATTGTTGCCGCGGGCTCCTTCGCCGCCGCCACCTTGGCCAAATCTGCGTCCGCCACCACCGCCGCCTTCGCCACGACGTTCAGCACGACCCGCGCCTTCGATCATCGCTTTCGCTTTTCCTGAAGACATCATTTTGGCATTTTCAACTTGAACTGAATGGTAGGGGTGATTTTTATCAACGGGAATTGACTGCCCAATGACTTTTTCGATGTCGCGAATGAACGCGCGCTCTTCAGCGTCACAGAAAGAAATCGCTGAACCTTCAGCGCCTGCGCGGGCCGTACGACCAATACGGTGAACATAGCTTTCAGCAATGTTTGGAATTTCGTAGTTGATTACATGAGTGATTCCATCCACGTCAATACCGCGGGCCGCGATATCAGTTGCGATCAATACGCGGATCGTTCCGGCTTTGAAAGCATCTAAAGCACGCTGACGGGCATTTTGTGACTTGTTACCGTGAATGGCTTCTGACGGAACTTTATTTTTAACAAGTAATTCAGAAACGCGGTTCGCACCGTGTTTTGTTCGTGTGAAAACAATCACGCGTTTTAAAGACGGATCATTTAAAACAAAGCGAAGTAAATCTTTTTTCTGAGATTTATCAACGTACATTAAGCGCTGATCAATTTTTTCAGCTGTTGAAGAAACCGGAGTTACTTCGATACGAACGGGATTTGTTAACATTGAAGACGCTAAACGCTCGATATCCGCAGGCATCGTTGCCGAGAAAAACAAAGTCTGACGTTGTTTAGGAATCATCGTTAATACTTTTTGGATGTCACGGATGAAACCCATATCAAGCATACGATCAGCTTCATCTAATACGAAAGTTTTTACGTTTCGTAATGTTAAATGATTTTGCGAAATTAAATCTAATAAACGACCCGGAGTCGCAACCAAAACATCAACGCCCGTTGAAAGCGCTTTAACTTGTGGACCTTGTCCAACGCCGCCAAAGATGACGGCTGATTTTAAATTTAAATTTTCTCCGTACGTATTAAAGCTTTCGAAAATTTGTAAAGCTAATTCACGTGTTGGCGTTAAAACCAAAACAGTCGTGCTTTTTGGAGGTGGTTTTGACCACTGCATCGCTAAACGATTTAAAATCGGTAACGCAAACGCCGCCGTTTTACCCGTACCCGTTTGGGCACAGCCTAATAGATCCTTACCTTGTAGCAGGTGAGGAATCGCTTGCACCTGAATCGGAGTCGGGGTGGTGTAGCCAGACTTCTTTAAAGCCAGCTGCAAAGGTTCAATTAAATTTAAATCTGCGAAAAGAACAGGAGTATTTGTACTCAAAAGGGCCTACTTTCAATAAGAGGGGTTATTAGTACAGGCTGGCAGGCGCAGTGACAAGCGTTTCAACCTGAGATAGGCCGTCGAGTGTAAAAATGAACAAATTTTTCAAGTTGGGCTGGACTACAGCCGAATAGAAACTGTGTCTAAGATCACTCTAGCGCTTTTTATTTTGTTTTGCCTGCGTGTCCAAGCCGAAGTGGCTGAAGGCGATGACCCCAATATGCCTATGCGTAATGGTGGGGCCAGTGTTTGTATAAATGGCGAATGCAATACCGCTAGTGGTTTTGATCAATTAGGCGCGACTGCGAATGATGCCAAAGCCCTGAAAGATGCTATTAGCGGCAAAAGTAATAAATACCGACTGCAAAAAGGTGATGCCGCATTATCGCCCGAAGAGCTTGAAGAGAAGCGTCGTGAGGCCATCAAAGCCAATTTAAACACGAAAGATATCGACGAGGCCGCCGAAAAAGTAAAAAAAGGCATGAACCTACGCGATGGTATTTCAACCGGTGAAACAACCATTGGTGGAACAAAAGTTAAACTCAAAGGACGTCCCACAAAGGGTGGCTTAAAAATTAAAGCTGAAGGCGAATTTTAATTTTTATTTCTTAAATCTCAAGGCCTAAGCAATTCTTCACATCCTTATTTGCCTGTACTTGCCATTATTTAGCAGGGCGATGTATGACTATTTCATGACAAATTTCACCGCTCAAAAAGTTGCTCAAGAGATCGTCTTAGTCTGTCAGCGTCTGCATGCGCGCAATATGTTGGCCGCAGCCGACGGCAATGTCAGCTACCGAATTAGTGACGATGAAATTCTAATCACGCCCAGCGGAGTCATGAAGGGATTTATGTCGCCTGAACAAATGGCCGTGATCAACCTAAACGGCGATGTGTTGATCGGTAAACCTTCATCTGAGCGTTTGATGCACCTTGAAGTTTTTAAACGTTGCCCCGAAGCCAAAGCGATCGTGCACGCGCATCCACCGACGGCCATCGCTTGGTCGATTGCTCGGCCTGAATTAAAAAAGTTACCCAGCGATTGTTTATCAGAAGTTATTTTAGCGACGGGTGATATTCCGTTTGTGCCTTACGCGCGCCCTGGCACTGAAGACATGGGAAAAGTTTTAGTACCTTATTTACCAAAGCATCAAGCCATGATTTTAAGAAATCATGGAGCCATCACGTGGGGAGCCGATTTAGACGAGGCCTACCGAGGTATGGAGCGCATTGAACATTCAGCGCAAATTTTAGCATCGGCAGAAAAGCTGGGTGGTTTACATTCATTACCCAAAGAAGAAATTGCGTACTTGTACGAGCTTCGTCAAAAAATAGGAAACATTTTATTATGAGTTTGAAAAAATTAACTTCGATGTCGTTAGAATTTTCATATTCAGCTGATTTAAAAAAATCTGAATTTAAAATTTTAGATCAAACACTGTTACCTTTTGAAGAAAAATGGTTGATCGTCGAATCGTTACCGCAAATGGTTGAAATTATTCAGTCGCTCCGTGTTCGCGGGGCCCCGTTGATCGGGGTGTCGGCTAGTTTGATGTTAGCCAAGCTTGCGATCGAAAATAAATCGCAAGCTGAATTACAAAAGGCTGCCACCGAACTGTACGAATCGCGTCCGACGGCCGTTAATTTAATGGTTTGTATTGATCGCATGCGCGCCGTTTTAAATTCAAAGTTCTCTTTAGAAAACGTGGTGAATGAAGCGGTAGCGATTTTTGATGAAGACGTTCAACTTTGTGACCGCATGGCCACAAATGGCGCGGCCTTGTTTGTCGACGGCGACCAAATTCTAACTCATTGTAACACGGGCGGGTTAGCCACGGCCGGTGTTGGAACGGCCTTAGGCGTGATTGCGAAAGCGCATGCGCAAGGTAAAAAAATTCACGTCTACGTTGATGAAACTCGCCCCTTATTGCAAGGTGGACGACTAACAACGTGGGAGTTACAAAAATTAAAAATTCCGTACACATTAATTACCGATAATATGGCCGCGCAGCTGATGAGTTTGAAAAAAATCACAAAAGCTATCGTTGGGTCAGACCGCATTGCGGCCAATGGTGATTTTGCGAATAAAATTGGAACCTACAGCGTGGCGGTGAATTGTTTTTATCATCAAATTCCGTTTTATGTGGCGGCACCCTATACGACGGTCGATCCGACCTGTGCCAGTGGTGAATTGATTCCGATCGAGCAACGTAAACCAAGCGAAGTTTTAGGTGTGCAAGGGCATTTCGGATCGGTACAGTGGGCGCCGCTTGACTCAAAAGTTTATAATCCATCATTTGATGTGACGCCCGCCAAATTAGTTGCGGTCTGGATTTTAGATCGCGGTGTGTACACGCAAAAAGACGTCGATGCCGGCGTGTTTTTAAAATAAATTTTTTATTAATAGAACTAGCAAAGGAAGTTATATGTTTGGTGTTATCGGTGGATCAGGTTTTGAAAAATTTGAAGAGTTTGAAACGGTCGAATTATTAAATCGTGAAACTCCATTTGGTTTAGCGTCTAGCGGTTTTAAAAAGGTCAAAGTTGAAGGCCAAGAGTTTTTGTTTATCTCTAGACACGGTGATCATCATGAACATATGCCTTCAGAAATTAATTACCGTGCGAATATTTACGCGTTAAAAAATATGGGCGTTAAAGCGATTTTATCATTTAGTGCGGTCGGCTCTTTACAAAAAGAACACGCGCCCGGTGACTTGGTGATTCCATACCAGTACATCGATCGCACAAAATCTTTACGTGCGCATACATTTTTAGGCGAAGGCTTAATTGGTCACGTTTCGTTAGCCAAACCTATTTGCGAAAAAATGGCCGAAAAATTAAAAGAACTGGTGTTGGTAGATAACAAAAAGTCTTTATCATTTAACATTCATTTCGGGCAAACCTACGTTTGCATCGAAGGTCCTTACTTTTCAACTAAGGCAGAATCTAATACTTATCGCCAAATGGGCGCGCAAATTATCGGGATGTCGAATTTTCCAGAGTACGCTTTAGCACGTGAAGCGGGTCTTCCTTATTTGCCATTTAGTTTTGTGACCGACTATGACTGCTGGGATGATGCCATTCCGCATGTTACCGTTGAAGAAGTCATTAAAGTGATGAAAGGCAATAATGCGAAAGCATTTGCGATTTTAAAGATGATTTTGAAACAAAAAGAAATGTGGGCGGGAAGTTTAGCTTTTGATGGCGGGCTTCGTACGGGCTTATTTATGCCGAAAGAAGCAATACCCACAAGCAAACGCCCGTGGGTAGATGTTCTGATGAACTAGAAAAACTAGTGAGTTTTTTTAGTTGTTGTTTCTTCAGTTTTAGTTGTTTTAGTAGCGTTAGCTTTTGGCGCAGTTGCTTCAGTTGTAGTCGTTGTTGTAGCAGCTGGAGCAGTTGCAGTCGCTTCAGTTGTAGTCGCAGCAGGAGCTGTAGTTGCAGCAGCATCAGTAGCTGTTGTTGTCGTTGCAGTCGCTTCAGTTGTTGCTGGAGCAGTTGCAGTTGTTTCAGTAGTTGTAGTTGTCGCAGCAGTTTCTTCTTTTTTAGTACAAGAAACAGCAGCTAATACCATTGCAGCTAAGATAAGTTTTTTCATGAGGATCTCCTTGGGTTGATGACTTTAATGTCAAAAAATTTATGTTTTTTTAACATGATTAATTCAATAAAAAAAGTTTAAAAATTAAAAAACAACTGCCCGAAGTTCAAGCAGTTGTTTTTGACTTAAATAAAGTTCGGTTTCTGAAGTGTTTGCTGACCAAGCGATGTGGCTTTTCTACGGCAGTTTCCAACGTTCTGGAAACATAAAATTGGTTCCTTTTCCGAGGTAATTCAGTCCTGTTAAAGTTTTCGGAATGACGGCGGCTTCTCTGCGGTGATAGACCGGGATGAACGCCACTTGATCTAAAATCTCTTTTTCTAAGTCTTTCAAGATTTGACTGCGTTTTGACCGGTTCGGTTCTTGGTCGAAGGCTAACAAAAGTTGATCTGCTTTGGCTGACTTCCAGCGCAGGTTATTGGCTCCGGTCCAACTGTTTTTTTTCGTTGGAATTTCTTTCGACGAAAACATCGATGTCAGCGACGTATCCGGCAGGATTGAATTTCCGAACATGGCCATTTCAAATTCGCCTTTAGAAATTGTGTCGCCAAGTAAAATACGTGGCGGTTGGTTTTTAATCGAACATCCCACTTGAATTTGGGCGAATTCGCTACAGATAAAAACTTGAATCGTTTCTAAAATTTTAATTCCTGATGACGTTTTAAAATCAATAATTAAGTCTTTCCCGTTTTTAGATCTGATTTTTTTATCACTGCTAATGATCCAGCCATCGGCGTCTAATATTTTTTTAGCATCGGCGCGATTAAACGTGGGTTTGCGGGCTACAAACTCTGGAAAGTTCGGAGGAATAAAAGTTTCGGCGGGCTTTAATTTTCCGCCAAAAAAAGCTTCGGTTAATTTTTTACGATCGATCGCAAGACTTAAAGCTTTACGAATTTTAATATCAGAAAGCATTGGGCTTTCATGATTTAGAAATAACCCTTGAAAGATTGGCGAATCTTGAAAAAAGACTTTAAAGTCAGAATCTTTTTCTGCATCCGCAAAACTAAATGCCATGTCAGGTGGAAAGCCAACGGCCGAAATCATGTTGATCGACTTTGTTTTTAGATGCGCCTGCAAACTGTTTGCTTCGCCCATGTGTTGAACCGATATTTTCAAGATCTTAGGTTTTTCTCCAAAAAAATATTTATTCGGAGTTAATATAAAATGACTTCCTAATTTAAAGTCTTCAACGACATAAGGACCATTGTAAAGACCCGGCATTGCGGGCGCCGTGACGTAAATTGAATTTTGGTCGTAAGCTTCTTTTTGATTTTTCCATTTTTCAAAGATCGCGTTTTCTAAATGGTACGGAATCGGGTAAGGCAGATCGCGGTCGAAGGCCCAACTACTTGTCGTGTAAGTGACGGAACATTTTTTCGGATCTTGGGCCGTCCATTCAATTTTTTCGATTTTAGAGTATAACGTTTTTTCTTGAGTCATGGTGTTCGCACTTAGGCCAGCTTGCCATCCTAACCACCAGTCCTGACAAATCACGGGTTTTCCATCGCTCCAGGCCGCGTTCTTTTTAATGGTCCAGTGCGCTTTGATTTTTTGCGTCGACTTGTCGGTGATGATCTGGGCCATTTTGTTTTTTAAAGAGGGAATGCTATCAGCTAGGTCGGGGATTAAAACCCCTTTATCATCCTGTGCGGTCAGTCCGCGTAAAACGAAATGCAGAAACGATTCAGTCGAAGCCAGATTTAAAGTGATCGGGTTAAATTGACCGAACTCTTGAACGACCGCAATCTTAAGAGGGATATCATCCGCTTTGCAATTAAGAGTAAAAACGCCAATGAATAGGAGGGGTATTAATAGTTTAAACATCGGTCAAATAAACGTGAGTTCCATGCAAGTTTCAACCTTAAATGAATCTTGATGACGCATCTCTTTAGTCCAGCTGTTAAAAAATAAGGTCAGGACCCGGTAAAGTGTTTTTCTTGATTGTCGTCGATTAAATGGGGAATATTAGTCTATGAGTACGGTTGAAGATGTTCATAAAATAGACGCCATCAGTGTCGATAAAGAGTCGAATGACGTTATCCTTAATATCTTTGACCATTTAGACTGGTCTAATGAAAAAATGCACATTCATCTTCTTCAAGAGAAAATCACAAACTATCTTAAATTCGTTGAAAGCAAAGAAATTGAAAATGTTTTTCCGGATGCAAAGGGAAAGAAAATTAAAATTTGTGTGGTTGCGAAGTTTAGCTTAACGGGAAATGCTTTAAAATTTATCGCGTCGGTGACCCAAACGGTCACCAGCGCGGGATTGTCATTAGATCATTCGTTCTTTAAAAAATTAAGAACCGAATAAGCTTCGATCTAAAAAATTACTTACTGATATCAATTTGTACTTCTTGGGCTTTGGCTAAATGGGCTGCTACGTGCGTACGAGTCGTTTGTAGAAACTCTTTAAAGTGCGTGTTTTGCGCGGCCGGAATAAATTTTTGATCAAGATCGTTTAATAATTCTTGGTGCATACCGATTTGCATTTTCATGTAACCTTTGTCGAAGTCAGCGCCGCTCATTTTTTTCAAATCAGCTAATTCTATTTTCGCATCTTTTTTGATGCCCCTGGCGATGTCATTTGATTTTGGCTTGATATCTACTTTTTTAGCTAAGATTTTTGCGTCTTTATCATTTTGTCGGTGTTCAACGATCATGTGTTCAGCGTACTCTTTAACTTGTTGGTTTTTTGATTTTGACTTAGCCACTTTTGCCGCGTCAATTTCAGCCATGTTGGCCGTCTTCATCACTTCAGCGATTTGGTTGTCCGTTATTGCTGGCGGCATTGCGGTCGCAGCAGGTGCGTCTTCAGCGTAAGCTAAAATGGGTGTCATGGCGAATGCAAAAATAAAGGCTAGCATTGTTTTTTTCACGGAAAAATTCCCCTTTTTTAATATTAAAATCCATTTTTAGTACTTATTAACTAAAAACGAATGATTTGAATTAGTAAAGAGCAAGAGCAGTGCCGATACAAATTAATTTTTTTTAACTAATGAGCATCAACGAGATGAATTTGCTGAGAAATGCCGACTTCGTTAAGCCAAGGGCAATTTTAAGGAGTTTTAACTTTATTATCGCCTGCTTGTGGAAGCGGTTTTGCTTTTTTAGCTAGGGATGATATTTTTTCTTTCAAATCGCTGGGTAAATCTTTTTCAAATGCCGCAGGATCGCGTAAGGCTTGCTGGATGAATTCATTCATTTTATTGGGATCACCTTTACCTTTTTCGACAACATAAGGCATAAAGTCGGCCGCCGCCTTATACATTTCTTCGCTGTTTGCGCCCATTAAATCTTTCACCATTTTATCGGTGCCTTGCGCATTGGGATCTTGGCTGATGGCTTTATTGCGTTCGGTTGGATTTTTCATCAGCTCTTGTGTTTGCTGTAAGGCTTGCTGATCGATTTGATTTTTTGATTGGGCGTAGGTGATTAAAGAAGAAAATAGAATCAAAAATAAAGCTGTGTATTTCATGATGATACTCCAGTTTTAAGAATAACTTTGTCGATTGGAAAAATCTTTTAAATTTCTATAAGTCTCAAATTAAGACGGCACACAGCTAAACTTTATCCTGACGCGCCCAAAGCACGTGATCTAATATCACTAAGGCCGCCATCGATTCTAAAACGGGTGTTGCGCGAATTACGATACATGGATCATGACGGCCTTTCTTGGCCGCATCCAAAACAGTTGATGTCGGTTTGAAAGAAACACGAAACAATATGGGTTCGCCGCTGCTGATGCCACCGCGTATGCCGCCGTAATGACGTTGCGATTCTTGACGATGAAATTGTGAGCCTTCGGCTTCGGCCGCGTCTTGGCCATCACCTAATTCGACGCCGGCGGTAGCGCCCACGCTCATGAAGGCCGCGGCTAAGTCAGACTTTAATTTATGAAAAACGGGTTGCCCTAAACCAACGGGGGCACCTGAAATAAAAATTTCAGCAGTTCCGCCATAACTATGACCTTCGGTTTTTGCTTTTAAAAGTAAATCTTGGGCTTGTATGTTTTTTTGTTGATCTGGAAGCCTTGACGAAAATTGATCGACGATTATTTTTTTTTCGATAAGGTCAGACTCGATTTTCAAAATCTGCTGGGGGTCTAAAGTGATCGGACCAATCGAAGTTGCGAATCCGAAAATTTTTAATTCGGGATAAATTTCTTTTAAGACCATGCGGGCAATGGCTCCGCCAATCACGCGTGATAAAGTTTCACGTCCAGATGATCGGCCGCCACCGCGGTGATCGGTGTGTCCGAACTTTTCGCGCCATAAATCATCGGCGTGGCCGGGGCGTGATTTCGTTGCGATTTCTTTATAGTCGTCTGAACGTTGATCTTTGTTGCGAACGATAATCGCGATCGGCGTTCCAAGTGTTTTTCCTTCGTAGACCCCACTTAAAACCTCGGGCAGGTCGTCTTCGTTTCGGCCTGTCACGATGGCACTTTGCCCGGGTCTACGGCGTTGTAACTCTGAATTTAGAAATGCAAAGTCAAAATGAACGCCCGCAGGGCATCCTTCGATGATGGCTCCTAATGCTACGCCGTGGCTTTCGCCGAAACTAGTCAGTTGAAATCTTTGGCCAAATGTATTTGCTGACACGGTCATTTCCTTTGTTAAAAATTCATTCGAACAATATCCCAAAATTCGGGAAAGCTTTTTGTGACAACCTGCGGATTTGTAATTTGAATCGGAAAGCCTTGTGATGCCACTAATGCGGCAGCAAATGCTAAACGATGATCATGATCGGTATCGAATTCAAAAGGCTTAACTTGGGTCGTTAACGGGTGGTGGGGAGTGATCCGCATACCGTCGGGTAAAATTTGCGTCTTCACGCCAATGGCGTTTAAAAGCTCGGCCGTTTTTTCGATTCGATTTGATTCTTTAAAAATCAAATGCGGGGCTCCGTCTAATTGCGATGCGCCCCGTGCAAACGCACATAAGGTCGCTAAAACCGGAAATAGATCGGGGCAGTCATTTAAATTACAATGCACAGCTTGCAGTAGTTCTTTACTTTGCGAAACTTGCGCCCACTCCGAAGTCGTTTCGACAAGTGCTCCCATGCGTTTTAAAATTTGTAAAAATACTTTATCTGGTTGAAGGCTTTTAAATGGAAAATGTTGAAAACGCGCCTGACCATTTAAGGCCGCAAAAGCGGCAATGGCAAAGCTTGAACTTAAATCGCTTTCAACGGGATACGAATTTATTTTTACTTTCTGATGGGCCGCAATTGTTATTTTATTTTGGCCTT
>JACMQO010000108.1 GCA_014376935.1 Bdellovibrio sp. | reverse complement strand
TCGGAAACCACATCGGCTTTATCGATATCGTTGCCTTACAGGCGGTTAGCAGTTGTGTTTTTATCACATCCAAAGAAATGCAGAAAACCCCTGGCCTAGGTCAAATTTGTGATTTAGCTGGGTGTACCTACGTCGATCGTAAAAACAGAATGAACATTCAAGAAGAGCTTAAAGGCGTGATTCAAGTTTTAAAAGAAGGCTCGCGCGTTGTCTTGTATGCAGAATCTGTGGCTTCAAACGGAGAACAAGTTCTACCTTTTAAAAAAACGTTATTGATGGCCGCAGGTTTTGCAGATCGCCCGATTCGCCCATTCGTCTTTAATTTTCGCGAAGTGAATGGTGGCCCGGTATTGTACGAACACCGCGACTCTTTATGCTGGTACGGCGATGAAAATTTTGTGACGGCCATTTGGCGGTCTTTAAAATTAAACTCTATTAAAGTTGAAATTGAATTTTTACCGTTAGTGTACACGAAGCCCGAAGACGATCGATCAGTGATTGCAAAACGTCTTCATGATATGGTTTCAGAAAACTACGTTCCGTTCCGGCCGGGAATGAACACGCATCATGTCGGCCGTACTGCGACGATCGAAAACTCGGTACATCCTAGCTAATCATGAATAACTTGCCCTGCAATTAGTGTTAGTTCGTCAAAACTTTAGTCAATTCTAGTCCAAAAACACGCCGTTATCGGCTTTAAATCGGTCTATCGCTTGCATTAACGAAATACGCACCCAAAAACTAACCCTATGCACATTTTACGAGGTTTTTGTTTATGATTTCGTTTTTGAATAGAAATTCAAAAATTTCTTTGGCTATATTAGCGATCGCTTACGCCCCAGCCTGCCTGAGTGCCGTGGCTTGCGTGGATCTATTTCAGCAAGGTAAAAAAGCGGAGCTTGAGTTTAGCGAATATGAAGGGCTTGAGGCTAGATCTGGATTACAAAATCTGTATTTAAAGATCGAGAAGTTAGATCAAGGTTTGGTTACAGGCAAGGTAACTCCCAGGTGGCAAGACTTTGATAATATTGATCAAGTGCTAGAGACGCTTCCTGCATTCGTTGCAAATTTAAAAACTATTTTACCTGGAAAATTAACCACGTTTTATAAAAATTGGAATAACTCAATTGTTTTGGGTAAGCGTGATAACGTAGTCGAAAAAAATGGGTCTTCTAATTCAGAAGTAAAATATGGGCCAATAGATTACGGCCTACGATCAGCTTACTTGGAAAAGTTGCAACGGCTTAACCAATTTTTACCTTCCAGAGCGCAGTTTCCAAATGTGACGCTAGCACCTGACTTGAATAAATTGGCTTTAAAAAATCAAGCGGTCGAAGTCGTTAAGGTTTTAGAATCAACGTTTGATGAACTGTTAAAGGCAGACACGGGTTTAGATAGCTGGTCGGAAATTGCAAAAGCGTTGCGCGAAGTTGATCAGCCAACGACGCAGGCCTTAAACGCCATTCAAAATGATCAATTCCAATTTTCTATGTTGCGACCTGAAAAAGGTCGATTCTGGATAGATAAAACTGGGTTTCATAACCAATTCGTGACTGGCTCATCTCGAGGAGCACTAAGCAATTTAGGACGCAACGGAACTGAAGCTAGCTATCTAGGACTTGAGCGATACGAATACGAAAAATCTGATAGCGATTTAAAGCCTAAGTATGGTTACTTAACTCCATTAAGTTCTAAGGTCGGTACCGATCGCCCTCATTATGGTGAGGATAGATATGTTTTTAAAAAAGAAAAAGTTCAATCGCGAGTTACATTTACACTAAGCGATTCTTTAAATGAACTTTGCTATGCGGGCATCGCTTGGCAGCGAGGCGACGTACGCACTCCTTCACACTGGGACCATGTATTTATACCTTGGGCACGTAAAGAAATTTTAGCTCCGTTTATGGGCCCAAATTTGGTAAAAAATTATTTGGGGTTAGTCGGATCAGAACCTGATTTATCTAAAACGGTATTATCAAAATTGAAACGAAGTAATTTACGAAGCGAATACATCGAATTGCAATATTGGGGACCGTTGACATTAGACGACGTTGACTCATTTATTTTTACGGGTGCAGCACCGTCCGGCGATTTTTTA
Source organism: Bdellovibrio sp. (assembly GCA_014376935.1). Classification (GTDB taxonomy): domain Bacteria; phylum Bdellovibrionota; class Bdellovibrionia; order Bdellovibrionales; family Bdellovibrionaceae; genus Pseudobdellovibrio. Next base: position 2,909 of record JACMQO010000108.1, on the reverse strand, counting down.
ACATCATTGCAAAGTCGAGGCATTAAAATTTATAAAGAGACCGGTGGTCGATTGAAACGATGGAAGGCAAATTAAGATGATAAATCGGATATGTATATCAGTGTGCCTGATTGCTTTTTCATTGAGCCTTAACTCATTTGCTGCCGAACCGACGATTCAGCAACAGCGTGTTTCTTTAATCCTGAAAGCTTTCAATAACCGACCTGAAAATTTAATTAGGCCTTTGGTCGAAAGCGACATCCACATGGGTCCGGCGGGCGGGCGTGTTGATGTGAATGATAAGGCTAAGTTTAGTTATTACATTCATATCGCTGAAGCGAACGATATGAAAAGCGCGATCACTTTAATTCCTATGGCCACAAGCCGTTTTACTCCTACTTATTATCAGACCGATGCATGGTGGGATGCGCACAAAACTGAACTTGAAGACGCTAAATTAAAAGGGTTACCAGCGCCGAAACAAGATATGGACGAGGTGATGCAGTGGCTTCAAGAAATGAAATTATCAACCAACCCAGATGTCATCGAAATAAACGGTGCTAACGGACAGGTTCGTTATTCGAAGTTACAAACGTATTTGTTAGATTTTTATCTGTCAAAATTAGCGAAAAACGACAAGATTATTTTGTTTCGTGGAGCTGAAAAGCCAGACGAAATTTCATCATGGCAAAAAGGCGTTACGCCGCGTGGAGCGCGATACTGGACGCCAACGGCCAACTACGCTTGGCGCTATGCTCGTAAAAACACAAAATTTTTGGATGAACTTCTTGCTAACAAGACGCCGCTATTTAAATTTGAAATTCCTGTGACGCAGTTCAAGTTAATGGTGGATCGTAAATGGCAACAACTAACGTTAGGAACTGAGCTTACAAAAAAAGTGCATGACTCTTTTGATCGTACCGGAAACTTTCAGGATCAATTGCAAAACAACGATCCCTATTTAGGTGAAGGCCACTTTGGTGTTGAATTTGAATTACGTGCAAATCGTCAAGGCTCTGCAGATATGGCGAATTTTTATAAAGGCGCTATCACCATCGAAGATTTAGTCAACGACCGCGTGTCGGTGATCGAGCGCACGCAAGAAAGACTTATCAAGCAAAACTCGACGGCCAAAGAAAAGTACGACTTACTATTTTCTCAGCGAGTCGAGCGCGTCAAGCAAGAGGGGATGATATTAATAGCCCTTCAAGAAAACTATACCCCCGAGACTGTTCAATTGTTGCTAAGCCAATTAATTCAACGCAGTCCTGAGCTTGTAAATATTGATGGTACGGATTTTAACTCGTGGGTTAGAAAGAATATTGAATTGAAAGCGAAAACAGGCTTAAAAGCGACTTCGATCACCGAGCAAATCCAGGATTTGAAAAAGCGTCTTTATAGAAAATCAATTCCAATTCTATGTGAAGGTTTATTTTAAATGAACGTAAAACTCTTAGCGGCTTTGGCTTCCTTTTTTGTAGCGATCAACGTGTTCGGTCAGAAATCGACCGATGTACTTTCATATCTTAAGCTAGATCTGGCTGATGAAATTGAACACGCCGATTTTTTAGATGTATCAGGTGATCAGGCAAAAAGCACGGCGGCTCAATATCGTTTGTTTTTAACAAGAAAAATTTCTGAGAACCCTTTGGCATCGACATCGTCTAAAATAATTAAAGACGTTATGCAGGGGACCGGTTTTGATTTTAATCAATCCGCAGGGCCAGTAGCGAGAAGTACGGACCTTGTCGCGGTTCGAGGTCGTGCCCTAGAAACTGAAAAATTACATGCCATAGATGATTTAAGTCACTACGTGCAACAACGATTGGGCCATTATGCAGCCGAAGCGATATCAAGCGGTCAGGTTGATGCGGCTGTCTTTGCCGGATTTGATACAGGCTTTAAAGAGTTTATTTTATCGCAAAGAAGCGTCGTTAAAGATGTTGTTAAAGTTCCTAGTCTTTATGAAGAGTGGGGAATCGAAAAATATTTAGTAAGTTCAGTTCAAGAAAAGCCGTTACTGGTTTTTAAGGTTCTTCCTTCAATGAACTACGCAAGGCATTACGCGACCATGCTCAATGCGATTTACCCTCAAAAAAAGGCCCGCGTATTTTTTGACAACGGGGCTCCGTTAAAATATCAGAAATTTTTAGACGTGGCCGCAGGTTCAATTCAAAAACAATTGGCCCAGCCTTACGATTACGTTAGCTTCGGGTACGAAAAAGTTTGGTCCGAGGTTTTGAAAAATAGTACAGTTTGGTCGTTAGTCGATCAGCAAAAAGCTTCTGACAGTATAGAAGCTGGTCTGAATACAAATTTATTAACTTTGCAGCATAGGCAAACAAAAAGTAAAATCAGATTATTAATCTTAAGTTCTGATAAAACCGTTTGGGGCGAATTAGCACCGCAAATGATGAAAGCTTTTCTTCACAAAGATCTTAAAGGCGTCGTCTTTATGGGTTCTGCTGGTGCCGTATCGAATAAAAACAATATTTACGATCTTTCGGTGCCAGGTTATTTTAAAGATTTAAAGGGAAGTGTTCGTCTTGATAATATTGTTTCATCGTCAATTTCATCGGGTGTTCAAGGTGTTAATTACGGTGCTTCGCACGCAAATACTTTTTCTCCGATACAGCAAGATAGAAAATATTTAAAGATGGTTTCTGACCAGGGTTTTGATTCAATCGATGTTGAACAAAGTTTGATAGCCAGAACGGTACGTGATTATAATATCAAAGAAGATTCAAATATTCTTTTTGGCGCAATTAACTTAATCACCGATAAACCAATCAGTGCTTTGTTGCAGGATCAAAACTTATATAGTTTAGATACGATTAATTACGAATCAAAGCAGGCGGCACGAATTAAAGCCGTTCGGCTTCTGTTAGAATCGATTAATTCGATCGAGAATCAAAATCCGACAATGCGGA
>JACMQO010000107.1 GCA_014376935.1 Bdellovibrio sp. | reverse complement strand
TTTTTTAACTTCAGCGACGTCCATCATCCAACTCAGCCAGTCACCACTATCTTTTGATTTGTGTAAATCACCACGCACAAAAAAGCGTTCGCCCATTTGCTTTTGGGCCGCTGATTGTTTTTCAAAAAAAGGAGCAACTAATTTTTCGTCAGCTAAAATGAGTCCAATTTTTTTAAGCTCTGGCTTTTCATTTTTTTCAACACGCACTTCTAATTCGTATTTATACTGAAATTTATAATCTCCAGATGCACCCTGCTCGGTTTCTGCGGTTGGCATATATTTCACACGTCGAATAAAGCCGTCTAAAACAATATCTTTGGATTCATCTAGTTGCTCAAGCGGCTTTGCCATTTTTGAAATGTCTTGTGCGGATGCGTCCGGTAACGGATCAGAACTTGGTGGCGTCAGGCCATCCTGCCCAGCCATTTCAGGTGGTTCTGAGATAAACCATTCTGTTAAATTTCCCAGATGATCAGGAATTCTTTTTGGAAAGAAAAATAATGCGACCAAAACGAGAATCGAAACCACTAACGCAATAATTTTATGTTTTTTTCGTCTTTTTGAAACCATACCTAAACTTTACGCCGCCTAAACCGCTCGATCAACCTTAAAAAAGGCCTTCGCATAAAAGCTAAAATAATAGCTCTTAAATAAAAAAAATCCCTGCCATTTCGGGCAAGGATTTTTTCATTCTTAATTTTTTTAAACCTTACGCGTAAAACTTTTTATTCGACTGCGCACGTTCTGCCATTTTTGAAGTCGGCTTCAAACGACTGGCTTTTCTTTCAGACGAATACTTCGTTAATTGATCAGCGACGTACTTAGATCCCACAGAGTCCGCATACTTCAATAACCCACCACGGAATGGCGGAAAGCCCGTTCCCATGATCATTGCCAAATCCACTTCGTTCGGAGTCTCGACAATCTTATCTTGATCTAACGCTAACGCACATTCGTTCACCATTGCGAACACGCAACGTTCGATACATTCTTTAATCTCTAATGGATTTGTCGGAGCAGAAAGTCCTAGCTCAGAATAAATCGTAAAGTCGACCTCTTGCTTACGACCGTCTTCAGAGTACTTGTAAAAACCTAAATGAGTTTTTTGACCCAAGCGGTTTTTATTTTGCTCTAGCTTTTCCATCAACGGTGGCATTTCAACGCGGTCTGGAAATGCTTTTTTGAAGATTTTTAAAACTTTCAAACACACATCAAGACCAACGCTATCCATCAATTCAAATGGACCCATCGGCATTCCGAATTCTTTTACGAATGCACGGTCGACTTTTTCGATGTCCATACCTTCAGCCATCAAGAACGATGCTTCAGCCATATACGGTAATAATAAACGATTCACTAAAAATCCGGGACCGTCTTTAACAACCACCGGCATCTTACCCATTTTCTTTGCTAATTCAAAAATCGTCGCGATCGTTTGATCTGATGATTTCGGAGAACGAATGACTTCAACTAACGGCATCTTATGAACCGGAGAGAAAAAGTGCATACCCGCAAAAAACTCAGGACGTGGATGACCTTCAGACATTTCAGTGACTGACAATGAACTTGTATTGGTCGCGATGATCGCGTCGGGGCGCATTTCAGCGGCCGCTTGCGCGATGACTTTTTTCTTAATATTCATATCTTCAACGATGGCTTCGATCGCTACGTCTAAGTTTTTGAATCCAGAAAAATCAACCGTCGTTGAAACCAAAGACATTTTTTGTGTGAATTGGTATTGATCGATTACACGTTTTTTTAATAACTTAGCCCATAGATCACGAGCGTGCTTTAAAGCTTTCGCGTTCGCGTCTAATGATAAATCTTTAACACGAACATCGATGCCCTTATCGGCACCAACGTAAGCGATACCGCCACCCATTGTGCCGGCACCTAAAACACCTAAGTGTTTGACTGGTTTTCCTTTAACGTCAGATCCTGTCACACCCGTTTGCTTTTTAACCATTTCAGTTAAATAGAAAACATGAATTAAATTTTTAGAAATATCCGTGACTGCAAGCTTGGCAAAATGTTCGCGTTCGATATCTAAAGACTTTGCACGGTCGCTGCTTCCGTACGTTTTATGAACCACTTCTAAAGCTTCAAGAGGCGCCGGGTAATGACCCTTGGTCGCTTTCATCACGCCTTCGCGGGCTTTTTTATAAACAACGCCACTTAAGATACCTTCTAATAATTTATTAACGAGGCCTTTTGCTTGGAATGTTTTACGGCGTTTTTTACCACCGTCTTTTAAGATTTTCGTGATTTGTTCGCGCGCAAAACTTTCTAAAAGATTCGGATGAACCGCAAAATCAACCAAGCCAACTTTCGCGGCTTTTATTGCGTTCACTAATTTACCCGCTAAAATAATATCTAAAGCGGCTTGTAGACCAATCACGCGTGGCAAACGAACGCTACCACCAAAACCAGGCAAAATACCCAGTTGCGTTTCTGGCAAACCGATACGCGTTGATGAATCATCAGAGGCGATACGGTAATCACACGCTAAGGCTAATTCACAACCACCACCCGCACACGCGCCGTTGATTAAGGCCATCGTTGGCATTGGTAAATCTTCAATCATGTTCATGATTTCTTGTCCTGAAGAAACCGCTTTTTGCACTTGCTCAACTGTTGTTAGTTGTTTGATCTCTTCGATATCAGCGCCGGCGATAAAAATCTTTGGCTTTGCTGATCTGAAAATAACAAATTTATTTGCTGATCCTTTTAAGGTTTCAAGAATCGATTTTAACTCCATCATCACCGGAGTTGATAATTTATTTACTTTTTCTCCGGGTAGATCAAAAGTGACGATACCGATTGTTTGGCCATTTAAATTTTCTGTAGTTAATTGAATTGCTGACATTTTATATTACCCTTCGTTTTCAATGATTAAAGATCCACCTTGACCGCCACCAATACAAAGCGTTGCTAAACCAAATTGAGTATTTGATCTCTTCATCTCTTTCATTAATGTCACAACTAGTCGTGTACCCGTTGCGCCGACCGGATGACCGTAAGCAATGGCTCCGCCGTTCACGTTTAAAATATCTGTGCGGAGTTCACCGATTTTTCCTGATAGACCTTGTTTCTTTCCAAATTCGTCCGAATCAAAGGCTTTTTGACACGCTAAAACTTGCGCCGCAAAAGCTTCATTTAATTCAACACGACCGATATCTTTCATTGTAAGACCCGCACGTTTCAACGCGATTGGTGTCGAGTACGCAGGCCCCATGCCCATGCGCTCGGGCTCTAATCCTGCAAAAGCATAGCCACGAATCGTTGCGATCGGCTTGTAACCCAGCTCTTCCGCTTTTGCGCGTGACATCATCAAAATCATCGCCGCACCATCGGTGATCGGACATGAATTACCCGCCGTGATTGAACCCGTGTTTTTATCAAAAAATGGTTTTAATTTTTGTAGCGCTTCCATCGTTTGATTATCGCGTGGACCAATATCTTCAGTTAGTGTTTCTTTGTAGTCAGGCGCTAAATAAAACGGAGTGATTTCTTCTTTGATTTTATCTTTCGCGGCCGTTGCTTTTTGATGAGACTTTAAAGCATACTCGTCTTGTTCTTTACGACCGACGCCAAATTCTTTAGCGATCACTTCAGCGGTCATCCCCATATTCATTCCAACAAACGGATCTGTTAAACCATCTAACAAAGCCACGGTTGGTTTGTACTTTGTTTTTTGCATAGGTCCCGTTGTGACCATCTCTTTAATTTGTGAAAGATCGGCTTTGAACCAATCCCACAACGCGGCCGCACGAGCGCCACCCGTTTTTGCCGATCCTAATCTTTCGATAATATTTTTAATTGATTCCGGCATGATGAAAGGCATTTGCGACATGCTTTCTGTTCCGCCCGCAATCACGATGTCCATTGTTCCCGATTTAATTCTTTCATACCCGGTCGAAATACTTTCTAAAGCCGACGCACAATTTCTATGAACCGTTACGGCCGAAGTTTTAATTGGAAAGCCCGCATTCAACGCCACGACACGCGCGATATTAACCGCATCGGATGGAGAACCGGTGTTACCTAAAATCACTTCATCGACAAGATCGACATTTAAATTTGTGCGCGCGATCAATTCTTTCAATGCCACTTGACCTAATTGGGCGGCGTGAACTGATTTTAGTTTCGTGCCCGATTTTGCAAACGGTGTACGCACGCCGTCGACGATGACGACATCTCGTGCAGATTTCGGTTGTGAACTCATGATGACTCCCTGTTGTGGTATTGAGAAGCTTCTATTTAACCCTGTATTTTCAAGTTGCGCAATTGACGCCTTAAGGCATTACAGACCAAGAGTTTGTGCTTTCTCGAATGGGTTCGTAGACTATTTGCTCTAGCGAGGTTCACATTGGAAAATACAAATACTGAAAAAAATTTTGATAAAGAGGCTTTAGAATATCACAAGAAAGGCCGTCCAGGAAAAATCGAAGTTGTCTCGACAAAAGACTGTAGCACCGAGAAAGCTTTATCACTCGCGTACTCTCCGGGCGTAGCTGCTCCGTGCAAAGAGATCGCAAAAAATCCAGATGCTGTTTATGACTACACTTCTAAAGGCAATTTAGTTGCCGTTATTTCTGATGGAACGGCCGTTTTAGGTCTAGGTAATATCGGACCTTTAGCGTCTAAACCCGTCATGGAAGGAAAAGGAATTTTATTTAAAACTTTTGCCGGCATCGACGTTTTCGATATCGAAGTGAAATCATCTTCACCTGCGGAATTTATCGCAGCCATCCGCACCCTAGAACCCACTTTTGGTGGAATTAATCTTGAAGATATCAAAGCGCCCGAGTGTTTTGAAATCGAAGAGACTTTAAAACGTGAAATGAATATTCCAGTCTTTCATGACGACCAACATGGAACTGCCATTGTCAGCGGAGCCGCATTATTAAATGCCTGCGTGGTCGTTAATAAAAAAATAAATGAAATCAAAGTTGTCGTCAACGGCGCCGGCGCTTCAGCCATCGCATGTACAAAAATATTTTGCAGTCTTGGTGTCAATAAAGAAAATGTTTTAATGTGCGATAGCTCAGGCGTGATTTACAAAGGTCGCGCGAAGGGCATGAATAAATACAAAGAAGAATTCGCAAATACGACTGAAAAAAGAACTTTAGTTGAAGCACTGAATGGGGCTGACGTTTTTGTTGGTTTATCTGTTGCGGGTGCCGTCACAGGCGAAATGTTGAAATTAATGGCGCGGGATCCGATCATTTTTGCGATGGCCAATCCCGATCCAGAAATTACTCCGGCCGCAGCGCGGGCGGCGCGTCCTGATGCCATCATCGCGACAGGCCGTTCTGATTATCCTAATCAAGTGAATAACGTTCTAGGCTTTCCGTCTATTTTTCGCGGCGCTTTAGATACACGCTCGTCACAGATCAATGAGGAAATGAAATTAGCGGCTTGCCATGCTTTAGCGGGCTTGGCGCGTGAATTTGTTCCAGACAATGTTTCGGTTGTTTACGGCGGACAAAAATTTAAATTTGGTCGTGACTACTTAATTCCAAAACCATTTGATACGCGCGTTTTACTGCGCGTGGCCCCCGCTGTAGCTAAGGCCGCGATGGATTCAAAAGTGGCGCGCATTGAAATCAAAGATTGGAATGCCTATCACGACAAGTTAGAGGCGATTCAAGGTCCGCAAAAAATTTTCATTCGTTCTGCGGTTCACCGTGTGCATGAAAATTCAGAACGCTTGGGCCGTATTCCTAAAATCGTATTTGCAGAAGGCTCAAGTTCAAAAATTCTTAAAGCCATTAAACTGTGCCAAGAAGAAAATATCTGTACGCCGCTTGTTTTAGGGTACCCCGAGCGGATTTTAGAAAAAGCTAAAAAACATGAGGTTGATTTGACCGGTGTAGAAATCATTCACCCGTCGGCTCATCCAAAATTTGCGGCTTACGCGCAAGAATTATTTAAACGTCGTCAACGCAAAGGCATCAATATCAAAGAAGCTGAACGTTTAATGAGTGACCCAAACTACTTTGCAGCCATGATGTTAGATCAAGGCGACGCGGATGGTATGATCAATGGGGCAACAACAAATTACGCTGAAGCCGTTAAACCCATTCTTCAAACAATCGGCCTAGCAAAAAATTCAGTGCCTGCAGGCTTGAACGTGGTTTTAGCAGATAACAAATTGTTATTCTTTACCGATACGACGGTGAACATTAACCCAACAGCAGAACAGCTAGCACAAATCGCGATTCAAACGGCCCAAGTAGCTGAACATTTTGGACAAATTCCACGTATCGCGATGCTAAGCTATTCTAATTTTAGCGGCGCTAGCGGGACTCCAGATAAAATGAAAAAGGCTGCAGAACTTGTGCGCAAAATGCGCCCGGATCTTTTAGTTGAAGGTGATATGCAAGCCGACACGGCCGTGAATCAAGAGATTCAAGACCGTATCTTTCCATTCTCTGGCTTAAAAGGTGAAGCGAACGTTTTAGTATTCCCTAACCTAGAAAGTGCTAATATCAGCTACAAGATTTTGCAACAAATTGGTAAAGTCGAAGTGCTGGGGCCTTTCTTATTAGGAGTCAGACGCGCAGCGAACGTTTTACAACGAACAACAACTGTCGATACTATTTTTAGCTCTGTTGTATTGACGGCTCTTGAAGCTCAGTTCATTGCTGACTATAAAAGTAAAAAATCTTGAACAGCCCAGTCCGTATTAACGAAAAAGATAAGGTGATTGTTGTCGGAGTGGGTCTGAAGTCAGAACCCATTTCTGAAATCAAAGAAAACCTTTGTGAACTCGAAGAATTAGTCTTGGCCGCGGGCGGCGAAGTCATCGGCTCAACCGTTCAAGTTTTACCATCGTACAATCCCAGTTCTTTGATCGGGTCTGGCAAAGTGCAAGAGATCAAAGAAATGGTTCAAGAAAGTAAATGCCAATTGGTCGTCGTCGATCACCAATTATCCGGCATTCAATCCAGAAATTTACAGGAAGAAATTGGCTGTAAAATTCTAGATCGATCGCAATTAATTTTAGATATTTTTGCCCAACGCGCGCGAACGTATGAAGGAAAACTT
>JACMQO010000106.1 GCA_014376935.1 Bdellovibrio sp. | reverse complement strand
CTGAAGCTGATCATTTAAATTCTTTACGCCGCTACCCATATCAATGATCAGCGATTGGTTATGATCAGTCACTTCAACGCACGTTGTGGCACTTCCGTACCCACCAACATAAGGCAAAGTTTTTTTTTGAATAAAAGAATCAATCTGATCGGGCCCGCGGTGGCCGTCTTTGAAAAATTCGTGCATCAATCTTTCAAAATGCTTCGCCCAATCATTTGTATTGAGCGAACTTGGTAATGAACCACGTACGCCCCAAAAGTGAATATACATTTGTTTATTTTTTCTTATCTTAGCGGCCGGGTCATCCTAGTTCAGAATAAATTAGACTAGACACTTATCGAGATTCGCGAATCGCCGCCCGACATAGGCCGAGTTATTAATATCAGCGTATAACCTTTAAACCGAGGAAGTCGCCAATGGAATTGAAATCGTAATTTTTGTATTCTTAGAAAGTTTGTCGATCGTGATTTTTCCGCCGTGGGCCTCAACAATTCCCTTCGATATACTTAAACCAAGACCTGTACCTTTGCCGACGTCTTTTGTCGTAAAGAAAGGCTGCATGATTTTCTCTTGAATCTCTTCTGGAATGCCCGAACCGCAATCGATCACACTTAAATAGGCCATTTGATCGGCGACTTTAAGCTCAACCGTAATCCATTTTTCAGAGTTCGACTGAATCGCGTCGTATGCATTATTTAGTAAATTTAAAAGAACTTGTGAAAGTTCAATCGGACGGCAATTGATCCTGACATCTTTTTCGAACACATATTTTAATTCAATACTGTTATTACTTAACTTTTCACGGCATAAACTAAAAGTGTCTTCAACAATTTCAAAAACCGAGAACGGAATCATCGGATCATCTTTACTGTCGCGTGCAAATGATCTTAATCCATTAATGATCTTCGAAATACGAGTCACCGTTTTAACGACACGTTGAAGCGCACCAACCGTAATCGCTTTCGGAACATCGCTATCACCACGTAAATTCTCTAATAGCTGTTCAGCGCTCAGCTGAATCACGGTTAACGGCGTGTTGATCTCGTGCGCGATACCACCGGCCATTTCACCCAAAGCCGACATTTTTGTCGTGTACTCTAATTTACCACGTTGTTCAATGATCACGGCGGTGTTGGCCTTCACTTTTTCTTCAAGCTGAGAGTTAAAACTATTTAGCTCTTCATACGATTGAAATAAACTTTGCTGCATGTGATTGACCGATTTAACCAGCACATCAAGCTCATCTTCGACCATCGCTTTATTATTTCTTTGTACGACTAAGGCTTGCGCTTCTTTTCTAAAATCCAGATTACCAACGTGCTGTGCTGTTTGCAGCAAAGGCCCGATCAAAATCTTTTTAATCGCAAAATAAATTAATATGGTCACAATCAACGTTTTTAAAAACTGAGTAATGAAGATTAGAAATATTTTGACGTAAATTTTTTGATAAACATCATCTAGGGTCGCAACCACTAAAATTTTACCTAAGTTAATATTTGAAACTGAGGTGCGATACTCAAGCGGGTACGAAACCGACAAAATATTACGGGTGACCGGCACTCCCAATGAAATAATTTGGCGATCCATGTTGTCTCTGACTTCAACGTGCCGAATTCCCGGAAGACTAAGCACCCCTTGAAGCTGAATTTTCAAATGGTCATTATCTAAATGCCATAACGAAGTTAGGATGCCCTCAAGGTGACTTTTTTTAACTAATACAAGGTTCTGCTCGATGGCGCTTACGTCTTGATGGTAGTCAAAAGCGATCTCGATCATGACTGCGGCCAAAGTGATTATCGAACTAACGATAAAGATGGAAACTAGAATTTTTCCAGATAAAGAATGTCGGTACTTCTTAAGCTTCCAATCCAAGATGCAATTACTCCCACTGCAGTTAACATATAAAACTGTCTTTAAACAAAAGCCAAACTTAAGTTTCAAACTAGTACCCTAAAATTTTTGAAACCACTATACTTTAGACAAACCGACCCAAATTGTCATTCTGCAGAATTTTAACAACTTCTAGTCGCAATAACAGCTATTCTGACACCAAAAACGACCTTCTTTATTGGCTTTTAACTTGCTGTTATTAAGTTGAACCTTTTTGCTTAAACTGAACGTGCACAACCCGAAAGGCAAAGATCCGTGGATTTACGACGATTTCAAGATATTATTGCTGTGCAAACAAACGATGGCATCATCGCGTATCACTCACGTAATTTAGAAGTCGCCGAACTCAGTCCAGAAGCTTACGAACAGATGGCAAAAATCAATTTACGAACAAGTGGCATTCCATTTGCGCAATTGAATGCCGACGAAGCCGCGGCCTCTTTAACAGGATGGCAACAAGAAGATAACTTAGACGTTAAATCAGGTCACATCGAATTCGGTATTAAGTCCTTAACCGTCAACGTCACCCAAGTTTGCAACCTAAAATGCGTCTACTGCGCCGCCGGAGGCGATGGCACTTACGGAGACCCCGTTAACCGCATTAACGTCGAAAAAACCTTACCCCAGTTAAAATTCTTCTTAGAAAAACTAAAAGACGGAAGCACGTTTAGCCTGTCCTTCGTCGGCGGAGAGCCTTTACTCTACCCCGAAGCGATCTGCCTTATTTATGATTACGTCATGTTACAAACAGCTGGCCGAAATATTCGTAGCCGCTTTATGATCACGACGAATGGAACTTTAATTACCGATAAAGTGTTAGATATTTTGCGCGCCATGAAAATTCATATCACCGTCAGCTTAGACGGCGAATCAACAATCAACGATCAAGTTCGTCCCAGCAAAGACGGCCGCTCATCAACGGCATTAACGGTTGATGGGATAAAAAAATTAGTGGGGATTAAGTCAAACTTAGCCTCGCTAGGAATTGCTGGCGTGTACTCGGCCAAGAATTTAGAAGTGAAAAAAAGCTATTTGTTTTTCAAATCGCTTGGTGTGGATTGGTTTGAATTTAATTTTTCGTACACAGAAAAAGATATGGCCGCACAAACTGAATATTTGTCGCAAATGAAAGAGATCGCGCAACTAGCGTGGGACGCCGGCGGAGAAGCGGAATTCCGCCGAATTAAGGCTTTTAATCTGTACTTCCAGACCTTGGACTCGCAGCAAAGAATCGAAAACTTTTGCGGAGCCGGTAAAACTTTCTTGATGATCGACGCGAAAAACCAACTGTACACGTGCCCCTGGGTTGTTGGCGAAAAAGACGAAATCGTCGGTATCGGCGCTAGCCTTGATTTAGAAAAACTGGATAAGTATCAGAAACCCTTGATAGAACTGAATAATTGTCAAACATGCTGGGCGCGGTTCTTATGCGGTGGTGGTTGTATGTACATTCACCGTGAACATTCGGGAGACAAACACAAGAAAGACGAGCTGTTCTGTGAGCGCACAAGAAGCTTGATTCTTTTAGCAATTATGTATTATAAAAGAGCAAGAGCCGAACAATAACGGCTAAGGAAATAATATGAACACGAAGACTCAACATATTAAAAAAGTGAAACCAGTTAAAGCCATTGCCACATCAACGACTGGCTTATCTTGCATTCCGATTGGTTAATTCCAATTAGGTTAGGAACCACAGCATGAAAACGACAACGACAAAACACGTTAAAAAAGTTAAGCCTTCAAAAAAATCGTCTTCATCTACGACAGGCCTTGCATGCATTCCTTCTGGCTTACCGAACAGCAGTTCAAATTAGTTTATTAATCCATTCTTTCAATTTTTAAAATCTATGAAAAAAAAATCATCGCCGAACTTAGACGAAAAATTAGATCTAAGTTCTTTATCGTGGCAGCAAATTGCAATACGAGTCGTATTCGCTTTTATCGCGGCGGCGGTGATTTCATTCTTAAAATTAGATTACCTTGAAAGTTACTTTTACGACCTTCGTGTCACGATCAATGCCCGTTTAGGCTTAGCAAATCCTAAAAATCCCCAGGTCGTTCTGATTCGTATCGACAATAAAACGGTTGAAAAATTAAAAGGCTTTCCTGATTTTCAGATGCACAGTGATTTTTTAAATAAGCTGATCACCTCGCAACCCCGCTTTGTTATTTACGATGTACGCGTCAAAGACGGTGATATTAAAGAGATCGAAGGCGATGATAATCAACGCCGCTTATTTGCCTTTACCGCTAGCCAAATCCCCGAATTTTACATTCCTTCGGATGATTTAGAAATGAAGGGCGAAACCGGCAAATTAAAATTAAACGCGCCCTTCGAACAGCTACGCCTATTTCCGGGCCCAAAAAGTGCCGACACGATCTTGTTCGCGAAAGACGGCGTATCGCGCCGCTTGATGCTTCGCTATCAAGATCAAAAACTACTACATCCTTACGTGGCCTCTTACTACAACCCCCGCATTCAAAATATCGAAGAGGTGCGCGGGCATTTTACTCTTTATGATTCGGATCAAACCTATACTAAGTTTCACCCCAAAGGGGCCTTTCCGACCTACGCTTTTGAAGAAGTCTTAGCGGGCAATATTGATCCGGCGTTACTGCAAGGTAAAGTGGTCGTTGTTGGAACTGATACCGGAAAATCAATTCGCGAATACGTAACGACTCCGATGTCACGTGAAGTGACCGCCATGACAACAATGGAGCTTCACGCGAACATGTTTCAAACCTTGATCGAGAACTCGGCGCCGTTACGGTTACCTAGCTGGGTGACGATTGTATTAACGTGTTTAATTTCGATCCTTACGGTGCATGTCGTATTAACTTTAAAACCTTCACGCGGATTACTTATTTTAGGTTCAACGCTGATTGGGTTCGCTTTAGTGACGTTCTTATTGTTTTTAATCGCAGATATTTGGATTGATCTGGCTCATCCGTTCTTAGCGATCTTCTTGTGTTACTACTTCTTTATCCCCTACCGTTTGATTATCGAAAATCGCCGCAGCTGGGAGTACTTCCAAAAGAATAAGCTTTTAAAACAAGTTGAAGAGCTAAAAACCAATTTCATCTCGATGATGTCGCACGATTTAAAGACGCCCATTGCGCGCATTCAGGGAATGACCGAAGTGATTCTTCATGAAGACGTGCAACTAAGCTCTGTGCAGCGTGAAGCCGTCGATACGATTCGCGGTAGCAGCGATGACCTATTGAAGTTTATCAACGCTATTCTACAATACGGCCGCATTGAAAGCGAAGGGGTCGAACTTCATCGCCAGTCGAAAGACATCAATCAGATCCTTCAAGATGTGATCAAGAAACACGAATTCTTAGCCAAAGTGAAACGAATCAAGATCGTTCAAGAGCTAGAGCCGTTATTTCCGATTTCGGTCGACCCAGAGCTGATCAAACAGGTTTTTTCAAATTTGGTTGAAAACGCGATCAAGTACAGCGCCGAAGAATCGATCGTAACGGTTAAATCGTGCGAGCGCGACGAGCAAGTTTTAGTCGACGTCATCGATCAGGGCATGGGTATTCCGACTGTTGATCTTCCTAACATCTTCATGAAGTTTTTTCGCACTCATAACGTTAAAACATCAACCATCAAGGGCTCGGGGCTAGGCCTGTATCTTGCTTCGTATTTCGTCGAACTACACAAAGGCCACATCACGGTGATCAGCGAGTCTGAAAAAGGTTCGCAGTTTACAGTCAGCTTGCCTTTAAATAGCTAATTTTCAAATTCTGGGGTACAAGCAAGCAGAGCGTGGTTTTTTTATAACTGGGGAGTTATTATGTTGAACGTATTAGTTGTTGATGATGATCAGGCTCAGCGTCTATCGGTAAGATCAGCACTTGAAAGTTCTAAGAAATTTAAAGTTGAAGAAGCCTTCGACGGCACCAACGCTCTTGAAAAAATCAACGCCACCACCACGGCGGGCCGCCAATACGACATCATTATCTTAGATGTCGATATGCCACGCCTGAACGGCCTAGAGACACTAAAGAAAATTAAAGAGATCGATCCCGGAATCATCGTCTTGATGTTAACGGCCCACGCGACAGTCGAAGTGGCAGTTCAAGCCGTTCGTGACGGCGCTTATAACTTCTTATCAAAGCCAATCACCAGCGAAGAACTTATTGATCTAATTGATAAGGCCATCACGGCCCACACCTTAATTTCAACATTAGCCGTTTCATCACCAGTGTTCGTGGACGAGGGTCGTAAGATCATCGGCAACACATCACAAATGCAAAAAGTTTTTAACGTGATTCATAAGTTAGCCAAAGTTGAAACGCCAGTTCTTATTCGCGGCGCTTCGGGAACAGGTAAAGAGCTTGTCGCCAAAGCGATCCATTTCAATTCATCACGCAAAGACGGAAAGTTTGTCGCCATTAACTGTTCGGCGATTCCAGAAAATTTATTTGAATCTGAATTATTCGGCCACGAAAAAGGGTCCTTCACCGGCGCTTCTGAAAGAAAAATCGGTAAATTTCAGTACGCCGATGGTGGAACTTTATTCTTAGATGAAGTCGGCGATATGCCGCAGTTGATGCAGGTTAAAATCTTACGCGTTCTTCAAGAAAAAATGTTTACTCCTGTCGGATCAAATCGCGAAATCAGTTCAAACGTTCGCATCATCGCGGCGACAAACCGCCCGTTAGAAGAAATGATGAAAGACGGACGTTTCCGTGAAGATTTATTTTATCGCTTAAACGTCGTTCCTATTTATTTACCACAACTTGCAGATCGTAAAGATGATCTTGAAGTGCTGATTAATATCTTCGTTAAAAAATTCAATACAGTTCACAATAAAAAAATCGCTGGCGTTTCTAAAGACGCGCTGACCGTACTTAAAAAATACGGATGGCCCGGAAATATTCGCGAATTAGAAAACGTGATCGAACATGCTTTCGTTTTAGAATCCGGAAACACGATCGGCCTAGGAAGCTTACCAGAGGGTATTCTTGAAGCCGTCGGCGTCAATTTGGTCGAGACGATGGAGCAAATTCAAAGTCAATCTGAGTCTTTAAAATCTTCTGCGCAGGTCTTAAGCGATGAAGAATTTGATTCAGAAAATGGTTTAGATGTTGACTCGGATTCTGATCTTGATCTTGGTGGCGATGACGAATCGATTGAGATCAACATGGGCGTGGCTACTTCAGGAGCATTAGACTTTAATGCGCAAAAAGAAGAGTTCGAAAAGCAGTTTATTATCAAGGCCTTAAAGACTTTTAAGGGCCGTATTAATCAAACAGCATTGCACGCCAATATTCCGAAAAAAACTTTGTTACGTAAAATTGAAAAGTACGGAATCGTGGCCAAAGAATATGCAGAGACGAAAAATTAATCAGTCATTTTAGACTGATTTTTGCGCGCTGTTTTTTTATTTTTAGATCGTGTTGACTGATTTTTCTAAGATGGTTAGCGTTACCTTCCCTATGGCAGTTAACCCGTTACCACCTCAAGCTTTTACGAAAGAGACTTTGCAAAAAGCCTACACATGGCTATTGACCCAAAGTGCTTCGATCAAAGAAATGGCTTCAACACAAGATATGTTGATCAGCCTTTATCTTAAAGCGCAACGTAATGGCGATGCTTCTTTAGACACACCTAGCATTCAGAACTTTAAACAAGAATTAAAATCTTTAGCGGGCATCATGGGCGATTTGCAAACGCCACCGGCTTCGGCTCAACCCGCTTCTGGCGCGACATCAGCATCGCACGCGTCTTCGAACAATCATTCGACTCACAACCAAACACAGACTCAACAAGCGGCTCCATCTTATACCCACACGGTAAATCCTGGAGCGATGTACGTCTCTCAGGCGGCGCAAGCTGTGAACCAAGCTAACAACAGCACGGCGGCTTTTTCGTTAAGTCAGCTAGACGGCACTTCGCTACAGGCCCTTTCTGACGTGAAGATGACCTTGAACTTAAGCTCTGAAGCCGAAGCGTTGCGCGCTTTGATCGCTTTGGGTTACCGCCAGTTTAAAAAAATCCATAACTAAAGTTTTCTAAAAATTTTCAAGACACATTCAGGTTTTGCTAAAGCCGTTAAACACAGGTTGAGCCTAGGCCAGCAGGTCTTTTACCCGAAGTTTGCCATTGGTATGGCGTGCCAACGGCAAACTTCAGAAAAAGGGCTCACCACGACAACGACTACGACCATAAGCCCGTTTAGCACACGCCGTTCATTGTACTGCCGGTTAACTTTTGCTAGGCTAGATGCTTGCTTTAAAGGAGTCCAAAACAGTGAGCACACCAACCACGCCTGATTACAAAAATACGATCCGCTTGCCTCAAACTGATTTTCCGATGAAGGGTGATTTACCAATCAACGAACCGAAAATTATTGCGAAATGGGACTCATTAAAAATTTACGAAAAAATTCAAAACAAAAATAAAAATAATCCAGGTTTTACTTTGCCCGATGGCCCGCCCTACGCGAACGGTTCAATTCATATTGGCCATGCTTTAAATAAATCTTTAAAAGATTTTATCATTAAGTACAAATCGATGAAGGGTTTTGCTGCGCCCTTTATTCCGGGATGGGATTGCCATGGGCTTCCGATCGAACACAAGGTCATGAAAGACCTAAATGAAAAAAAATTAGTTAAAACCGACGAAGAAGTTTTAGCGCTTTGTCGCGCTGAAGCCGCAAAGTGGGTTCAACACCAAGGTGAACAATTTAAACGTTTAGGTGTTTTAGCTGACTGGGCGAATCCGTATTTAACGATGTCGAAGCAATACGAAGCCGAAGAAGTTCGCGAATTTGCGCGCGCGTTTGAACGTGGCGTAATCTATCAAGGCGTAAAACCAGTTTATTGGAATTGGACTTTAAAAACAGCTTTAGCTGACGCTGAAGTCGAATACCACGATCACAAATCACCATCGATCTATGTGAAATTTGAAGTGACTGACGCTGAAACCTTAAAAAAATTAGGGAATCCATCAGGTAAAACATCGTTCGTTATTTGGACGACAACACCGTGGACACTACCTGCAAACGTCGCGATCAGTTTACATCCAGATTTTGAATACGGAATTTATACTTCATCGACTCTTCCGGGTGAAAATTTAATCGTCGCTAAAAAGTTAAAAGAAGTTTTTGAAAAAGCAACTGAACTTTCTTTATCTGAAGTTAGCTCAGTCGTCGGAAAAGATCTTGATCTTGGAAAAGCGCGCCATCCGTTCTTAGATCGCGATTCTTTAATCGTACTTGGTCTTCACGTGACGGCCGAAGCCGGAACAGGTGTTGTTCATACAGCTCCGGGCCATGGCGCCGACGACTTTAAAGTGGGTTTACAATATAATTTACCTGTTCTTTGTCCGGTGAACGATGCCGGTCAGTTCTCGGATGAATTTCCAGAGATGCAAGGTATGAATATTTTCAAAGCGAACCCGTTGATCGTTGAAAAATTACGCGCAAACGGAAGCTTAATTAAATTTTCTGAATTTGTTCATAGCTACCCTCACTGCTGGAGAACGAAAACGCCGTTGATCTTTAGAACGACCGCGCAGTGGTTTATCGGTATTGATCTAGAAGGTTCTGAAATCAGAAAAAAAACTTTGAAAGCCTTAGATGATGTTCAGTTCTTTCCAGACTGGGGACGCGAACGCTTTCAAGCGATGATGGAAAACCGTCCCGATTGGTGCGTCTCTCGCCAACGTATCTGGGGTGTGCCGATTCCAATTTTAAATTGCGTCGCAACCAGTGAACCGTTAGCTGATTTAGAAATCATGAAAAAGGCCGCCGAAATCGTTGCTGAAGGTGGCATTGAAGCTTACTACAAAGCCGACGCCAATGCGCTTGCCGGTAAAAACTGGAAACGCCCGGCTAATGCGAAACCTGAATTTGGATCTCAAGGATTTAAAATCGGCCGTGATATTTTAGACGTTTGGTTTGACTCGGGCGTGTGTCATGCGGCCGTTCATTCTGAAGCCGCCGGCCGTGGTTACAAAAACTTTATCGCTGATGTTTACTTAGAAGGATCAGATCAACATCGTGGTTGGTTTAATACGTCGATGCTTTCGTCAATGGCTACAACTGGCAAACCCCCATTTAAAGCTTTGATCACACACGGATTCGTTAACGATTCACAAGGCCGTAAGATGAGTAAGTCTTTAGGTAACGTTGTTGACCCGAATGAAGTGTCTTCAAAAAGCGGATCTGAAATTATTCGCCTATGGGCCGCGTACGGCGACTACGGAAAAGATATCGGTGTTGGTAAAGAAGAACTGACGCGCGTAACTGAAACGTACCGTAAGATCAGAAACACGATGAGATTCTTATTAGGGTCGACATCTGATTTTAATTTTGAAAAAAATCAAATCGCGGTTGAAAAGATGACTCAAGTCGATCAATGGTTGATGCATCATTTAAACCAATTGATCACGGACGTGACTGCGTCGTACGAAAAATACGAATTCTATCGCGTGTATCACTTATTAAATAACTTCTTCACGGTGACACTGTCTGCGACATACATGGATATCTTAAAAGATCGTCTGTACACGTGGAAGGCTGATGGCTTACCACGTCGTAGTTCGCAAACAGCCTTGTATCATGTGACAAAATCTTTAATCACGATGATGGCGCCGATTCTTTCATTCTTAGCCGAAGAAACTTATGGTTATTTGAAATGTGAAAAGTTAGAGTCTGTGTTTTTAGAAAAGTTTCCTGATGCAAACCCAGCGTGGAATAGCCCAGAGCTTGCAGCGACCTTTGAAAAAATATTAAGTGTTCGTAGCGACGTGCAAAAGAAATTAGAAGAACTACGTTCGACTAAAACAATTGGTGCCAGCTTAGAAGCGCAAGTTGATATTAAAGCTGAAGGTGATGTCTTAGCTGCTTTACAGAAAGCCGCGGACTTACGAGAAATTTTAATCGTATCGGTTGTGAACTTAAGCCAAGGACCTTATTCAGTGACTGCTTCAAAAGCAGCCGGTGAAAAATGTGTTCGTTGCTGGGTTTATTCAACCCAGATTTCAACGCATGAACACACTTTGGGTGTTTGCCCTAAGTGCGTTGACGCTTTAAGCGGAACGGCCCATTCGTGAGTCGAAAGTATTTATTATTACTTTGCTTTGCGGGTTTTATCATTGCAGTTGATCAACTGACTAAGATCTATATTCATACTCAGTTTCAGCTGCATGAATCTAAAACGGTGATCGAAAATATTTTCAATATTACTTACATCCGCAATTTCGGCGCGGCGTTTGGCTTTTTATCCCAAACACCATCGCAATTTCGCGAGATCTTTTTTTTAATCATGCCACCGCTGGCGTGTTTAATCATCGTCTACATTTTGCGTGGGGTTGAAGATAAAGATTCAAAGCAAATACTAGCGTTATCTGCGATATTTGGCGGGGCCCTGGGTAACTACATTGATCGCCTGCAATTTCATTACGTCATCGATTTTATCGACGTTCACTTTTATGATAAATATGCGTGGCCGGCTTTTAACCTAGCGGATTCAGGTATTGTTTGCGGCGTGATCGCCCTGATGATTATCATGCTGACCGAAAAGAAATCAGCTCAATTATGATTCCCATTATCGATTTAGGCCTTGTTGAAATACCCACTTATTTTTTAGTCATCAGCCTTTCGATTTCGGCGCTGTTGATCTTTTTATCTGTGCGGGTGGATAAGTTTTTAATCGATCGTAAATTAGCTTTTAACATCGCCATTATCTTAATGGTCAGCGGCTTTATCGGCGGCCGCCTTTTACATGTCTTTTATGAAGAATGGGATTACTACCGAAACGATCCCCGCTTGATTCTATTTTTCTGGAATGGCGGTTTTGTTTATTTCGGCGGCTTAATTGCCGGCTGGTTAGCGGTTTGGGCTTATTGCATTTACAAAAAAATGTCGTTTTTAAAGTGGGCCGATTTTTTTGCTCCTATTTTGTCTTTAAGTCATGCCTTAGGCCGTATTGGTTGTGTTCTATCAGGTTGCTGCTTTGGAACTTACTGCACGCTACCGTGGTCAATTGCCGGTCGCCATCCAACGGCCAGCTATTTAGTTTTTGGCGAGCTTTTCATTTTTGCGATCATCTACCAACTTGAGAAAGTAAATTTAAAACAAGAAAAGCCCGCACGCGATGGAACTTTATTTTTCAAATGGGTTTTCTTAAGTAGTTTCTTACGGTACTGCGTTGAATTCTACCGTGATGACTTTCGCGGAAACTTTTTTCATATTCCACTACTGGGTTCACTTTCGGTATCGCAAGTTATATGCGTGGCCTTAATGCTAATAAGCCTTGGCATGTTTTTACGGGACTACCGGAATTTTTTGAAACGTTAAGAAGTCATCGCTTTGAACATAATTTGATAAATTTTCAACAATGGCTTCGACGGTTACATCTTTAGATTTTAAAAAGTTTTCGATGTAAGCTGAAATAAATGAGCCATTCACTTCAGTCCCCGAAGAGGCCACCAAGTTTACAAAATGCTTTGCTGACGACTTATTTTCAAAAAGTGACTTCAAATCCCAACCAAAATAAGAATAACCTTCGCAGTTGAATACACCTAAATTTAGATCTTTGGTTCGCTTGGTAAATTGATTTTTGCTTGCGGTCGCTCTGTCTAAAATTGTCTTTAACGCTAGGTTTTGACCGACCCCCGCATGTCCGAAGTACAAAAATAAATCATCCTGATAAAAGGATTTTAGTACAAAATTCCAATAGTCAGAAGAAGCCAAATAAGAGTTAAATACCCCCGTAGGACCTGCATACACCGACAAAGAAATACTCTTATTATTTGAATCACTTAATCCCGCAAGATTGAATTGCATATAGTCTTTGTTACCAACCTTCGCAGTTAGCCTATAATTAGAAACCATCGTCGAATAGAATTTTAAAACATAGATCAAACTAATTTGGCCCGGATCTAGATCGAATTGGTTCTTACGAAAGTATGATTCTAATTCCGAGTAGCAACTCATGCGATCCTTTTCACTTTGGCAAGTATCAAATATCGCTAAAATATCTCGGTATAAAACATCATAAGCCTTAATCTGATCGTTTTTAGAATGGCTGACTTGCCCGAAAACAGCAGCGACGTTGATAAGCGCTGATGATTCACTTGAGAATAGTTTTGTTTCTTTCTTTAGTGAAAACTCTTGGGACCTTTGGATCTTAAATTGCGTCACGCGCTCTTTCATTTCGATCCGACATAATCTTGAGCTATCACGATGCACCGGTTGCCAATAAAACCAGGCATATTCGGGCGCAGTTCCAAAAATTAAAAAATCTTGAGACAAACAGATCGGCACAAGACCCGATTTGCCGTTTTTTGCCATGATGACTTTGCGCTCGTTTTTCTGGTTGATCCAAAAACCTAAATAGGGATCTAGCGGAAAAGTTAAGTTTTCAAATTCAGCGTAAAAAGCTAAAAGGCTTAATGGAACCGGAGAACAAGTGGTCATAATCAAATCAGTTTGATAGTCTGTCTTACTGACTCGCACATTTTGACCTGAATAAGAGACCAGCTCTTTGACGTAAGGATCACCGCCCAGACTAATATTGCCTGCCCAATAAGAGTCCAAAATTGGCAACTGTGTTCTGTCTTCGCGAGTCACCAAAATATTAATTTGATTACGAAATGAACTGATCGCCAACTTTGAAATATGAATCGATCTATATTCTTTTGAAATACCAATTAAATATTTAAGCTGCCTTTCGATATGTTGTTGAATAATTTCTTTTTTAGCGTCGGACGATCTATTTTCTAAATAAGAATTAAGAATTTGCACTGAGCTTGAAAGTTTTAATTCAAAACTTTGAGAAACGCCTCGGCAGCCAATGGCGCTGGTTTCATAATTATCGATGGCCCATACATTTAAACTAATAATAAAAATAAACGTGAAGATGATTTTCATAAACTAAAGTTAAAAATTACTTTTCCTAAAATGTTTTCTTCAGAAACCGCACCCATTTGGCGACTATCTAAAGCGGCGCATAGATTGTCGCCGACGAAAAAATATTTGTTTGATGGCACTTCGTATTTCGAAAAATATTTGCATGACAAAGTGTCGGATTCTTTTGGTTGCATGAGTTGAAGATAGCTGGTCATATTTTTATCGTTAACAAAAATCACTCCGTTCTGGATCCGGATTTGTTCTCCGGGTAGCGCGACTAACCTTTTAATCAATTTAGATCCCTGCGCATTTAAAATATAGACATCGCCAGCCTTATAATTTTGCCCGAATAATTTTAACATGCTTTCATTTAACGATACGGCAAATGATTGATCAATAAATGCAGGTAACATTGAAGGCCCTTGAATTCGATTGATCGTGATCACATAACTATCTAACATATATCCCGAAATAAAAAGAATCGCGATGAAAATAGAATTTTGCGCAATTAGTTTCACTACCTTGCAAGGCCCTTCACCGGGGTTGCAAATGCTTTTTTACCTTCTTCAACGAATCCACGCGCAATCAAAGTTGGCATATTATAGACTTTGCCAAATTCATCTGACTTTAGAAAAAGTTTATACCTTTTAAAAACTGAAGCTTTTGAAACTTCGATTAAGTACTTCAACTCAGGCACAGAAAAAGTTACTTCTATATCTTTCAGAAGTTGCTGAGTTAGCTCCGCAGCAAGGGTTTCTTTCCTTTTTTGCCATTTTGCTTTTGCTAATTCATAGATCTTCTTGTTTTGGGCCGCTACTTCCGAATTCTTTTCAGGAGGAGCGCCATTTAAATAACCCTCACCGAACAGAATGGCCATATTCATCTCTTCTTTCATTCCGCTTTGCTCAAAAAAATCTTTGGCTAAAGCTTTTTTTTCATCTATTCCTTGAACGGTGTTAGCTGGAAAACGTCGCACCTGAGCCTTTGTTTGAGTGAATGAAATTAAAATTAAAAACGCAGCAAATAAGTGTCTCATCATTTTATTTCTTAACCTTTTTGTAAATTTCTTTATCCCATTTTAATACAATCATGATCATGCAAATCACTGAACAAGACTTCAAAGTATTTACTATTGACTTCACTTTGAACAAATTATTCCATTGTTATATGAAGTTAATAAAAATAATTTTTTATATTTTCGCGTTCAGTTCCTTTTTTCTTTTATCAGTCGCAAACAAACCGGTGCATGCTAGAACTTACTGTTCGTACTGGTGTGCTGGGACTGGAAACTGCCAAAGTGGCCCCTTGTATTGTACTCCTGATGCTGGCGCCGGCCCCTGCTATACAAATGCAGACTGCTACTAAATTTTAGCATCAGTCATTTGACTTAACATTGAACTACTTCGCCCCCGCACGCATACCATTTTTATTCGTTATCAATGTCGCCGAATAAATTACTCCTGATGCTAATACAACCTGACCTGAGGCTTGTAACGCTTGCAAAATAAATTCACGCCGACCTGTATCGTTTGATACGGGCTTTTTCCCTGAATTTGAATTTTCTTTTTTATTACGTTTCACATCTGAAGACATGACTACATGAAAGTATTTTTTCTGAATTTTTGCAATGGTCCGATTGGAAACGCATAGCAAACAAGACCAATAGTTTGTAAACGCAGTTCGCGTTTACAAACTGTGAACACATAATTTACAAATAACTTGCGCAAGTAATAACTGCGGATATCCCGTTGCTACCTGCGAATGAAGAAATCTAAAAAATTTAATTACAATAATAAGAATCGCGGCCATTCAAAGTCACTTCACCTTCGTGACCTTTTCTAAAATGCTGTAGTCGATATCTACAGTTTGTCCGTCATTTAGAAGAATCACGCTGTAACCCGCCATTGGATTTTTTGAACCGATCGCGATGTTCGTTTGCATCGTACCTTCGGCCGTTTGTGACCAATCAATATTGTATAACGAAATGCCAATGATACGCGAATCTTCACCTTGCGTGATAGATAGTTGCATGTCTGAGTTACTGTAATCTGTGCAATCGATACGCGTTGTTTTTTCAGTTAGTGCGTAAGACGACATTGAAGCAAGTAAAACAAAAGCGGCTAATATTGATTTCATAAGTTCTCCGTGTGGGTTTTGGTTCGCGGTCAAATTACCATCATGCTGACAATTTTAAAATACGCGTTAATCGTCATTGGCTTCTATGAAGCTTTTGCTGGGTTGTCAAAAGATTCGACGAACCCCTAACTAAACCCTAACTTTTAAAAATGAACTTCAGCCCCACCCGTTACGTTTAACCCTTCGTCGGTGAAGCCTTGGCTTGATTGGTATTTTTGATTAAAAATGTTTTGTCCGCGCGCAAAGAACGATAGATTTTCTTGCGGCACGTACTCTGCGATTAAGTTTGTGTAGGTGTAAGCGCCCAAAGTTCCGTACGTTGTTGATCCCATGCGGTCGCGGCGATCGCCATTGTGAACAACTTCGCCACCAAAACTGTATTGATCAAATTCTTTTCTAACTTTTAAACTGGCCGTGCGTAGCGGACGACGTAATAACCAGTTGGCCGCGTTCACATCGCGGGGCTCTTGGTAACCAACAGCTAGGTTGATGAAAAGCTGCTGCTCGGGAATTCTTAAACCCGCAGAGCCTTCGGCGCCTATCGTTTTCGATTTCGAAATATTTTCGTACTTTCCTGCAGGCGGAGCGCCACTGTAGATAATTAAATTTGTGAATTCACTTTGAAAGAATGTGATCGATAGAAATAAATCAGGATTCACATTACCTTCAACCGAAATCGAAGCGCTGGTTGATTTTTCGGGTTGAAGGTCTTTATTTCCATAGGCCGAAAATAGTTGATACAGACTGGGCTGTTTAAATCCGGTCGAGTATTCGGCCTTCACATTTTTAAAAACTGTCACGCCGGCTTGATAAGTTAAAATTTGATTCTTAGAGCTTTTGTAGTCAGCGCGGGTTCCGGCCTCAAGTTGTAAATTGGGATCTAAACTGACATCTGCCTTAACGAATGCTCCTTGAAAGTTTTCTTTTTGATCGGCCTGTAAAACATCGGCGTCGTTGTAAATAAACTTTTCTTCGGTATAACTGCCACCCACGCGCAACTTCATTTCTTTTTCATTCACTGGCGACAACTCTAATCGCGCCGATGAAATATCACCCACGAAATCTTGCTTTGTGGGATAGCCACCGCCATCAATGGCATTTTGTTCGTAGATGCGTGCACTTCTTTGACGTGACACAGATAAAGTTGGCTCAACATAATTGTTTTTTAAGGTCGCCGTACCTGTTACACCCACTTGATAGTTAGACGTTTCGAAATTGTCCGCATCAACCGCTTTGTATGTGACAGGGTCGCTAGAAGCGATGAATGTTTTATCAAATAATGTTTGCGCTTTAATGATGGTTTCAACAGCGGAAGTTTTATAGATATAAGATAAGTCCGCCGTACCTAATCGTGTTGGATAAACTTTGCTTGAGCCTTCGACTGGAGAAGGATTTTTTCGATCTGATACACTTCCGTGGGCCACAACCGCTTGATCGTCGCCGATTTTCTTTAAGATTCCAGCTGCTAACGAACGGAAATCGCGCATACCGACCTGAACGTTGGCATAGCCCGTATCTTTAAGTTCGTCTGGAATCGTGGTGATCTTAATGACGCCGCTTAACGCCTGGCCGCCAAAAAGAACCGACTGACTGCCTTTGATCACTTCGATTTTTTGGATCGATTTTAAATCCAAAGAATTTAAATTGAATGTGCGTTGAACCGTTGTGGCATCGTAAAAAGCGACTCCATCAACTAATATAAGAATATGACTTGAGTCTCCGCCACGTAAGTAGATTGAGTTCGGTTGAAAGTTGGACTGCGCAATCGAAAGGTTTGCCTGCGAAGCTAAAAGCGAAGTTAAATTTTTAGCGCGCGATTTCTCGATTTCTTTTTTATCAATCACGATTGAACTTGATGAGTTGAATCTTTGGTCGGTAACGACCGTCTCGAAATCCTGGATGGCAAAGCATTGAATTGTGATCATGCTGATTAGAACAAAAATAAGTTTACTCATAACAACGACTCCTGACTTCGATCTTTTGGGCAGTTCAAACTTACGAATTTGAGGGCTCAAAATGCTCTGAAAATTCGAGTAAATCAATTGTTTTAAAATGAGACGCAGTAACCGTCAGCTAATTGAAAGGGCGATGATAGCTTCATTCATGAATGTGCTTGAAAAGTGCCACTTCTTGGCTCTGTCAATTTTGTAAACAGGTTAACGAAAGATTACAGCTACTTGGGCTGGTCCACGGCTTGTACTAGTAAGCTTATAGCAAGGAGTGTTTTTATGAAAAATTTAAAATGGATGTTCGGTTTCGTG
>JACMQO010000105.1 GCA_014376935.1 Bdellovibrio sp. | reverse complement strand
TTTTTCAAGACTAACTTGTTGTAGGTTAGCAACAAAAAGATTTTCTGAGTTATTCAGATTTGGCGTCATGGGTATCCCTCTCGTTTATGTGTTCTGTATGTTGGTTGCGGATTAAACTCCGCGGGTTGTGGGTAACCAAATATACTTATGTAGCTGCAAATGCAACCTTGCTTTTGATTTTTTTTGCAAAATATTTTCTGCCAACCAGCGATCAGCTACTTGGCCATGTGATGGACTGTATAAAATTGTAAATTTTGTTGCCAAATCATGTTGACGACAAAAATTTTCTGACCAGTCGAAGTCTTTTTCACTACAAACAACAAACTTATATTCCGTCGTTTCATTCGAGAAATCGATGTTTTCCATCTTAAAGCTATCTGCGGCTCCACTGTCAGGAGTTTTTACGTCAAGAATTATTTTTACACGCGGGTCGACATTTTTTATCGACAAAGAACCACTCGTTTCTAAAGAAACTATATGGCCTAAATCTAAAAGTATGTTGATAAGGGTGTGGATTTCTTTTTGCAATAGTGGTTCGCCGCCCGTTATACAAATATACTTCGCATCATATTCTTTGACGGTTTGTAGAATTTTTTCAATCGACCAAAATTCTCCTTCATTATAAGAATATTTTGTGTCGCAGTATGTGCATCGTAAATTACACGCAGTTGTGCGAATAAACACAGTTGCGTTTCCGGCGTAAGAACTTTCGCCTTGGATCGAATAGAAGATCTCGTTAATTTTAATCATGGCAAGGGGGTTTTGTGCCTTTGGCATCGACCAATGTCAAGCAAAGCACGGCGTTTGTGTTAAGACTGTTTAATCTAGACCTGACTCGACCTTAGGGTTTTTGCACCAAGGCCTTGTCCCTATTACATTTAAGAAGATGAGCTCCTTCTTTAAAAAATTCAAACATGACGTCAAAGCCTTAGGTTTTCTGGGTATCGGTTTATTCTTCGTGATGGCTTTAATTAGCTATAACCCCAAAGACCCCTCTTTGAACTCATTAGGCCATGGGTTAAATACTCTAAATTACTGTGGGTTGATCGGTAGTTTCTTGGCCGATTTAGTTTACCAAATCTTAGGTTTATCGGCTTGGCTGGGAGTCGCGGGCGTATTTCAGGCCGCTTTTCTTAGTTTTAAGGGCCAAAATATCGAACTCAAGAACATCCGCCTTGTTTGGATGGTTTTACTTATGGCATCGGTAGCGGCTTTGGTTACGATTTATTGGTCTGAAACCAAAATTTTCGACAACCAAATCTATCCTGGTGGCCTTCTTGGTTTAGGTTTATCAACGGGCCTTATTAAGATATTAAATTCTCCGGGCGCTCAGGTCCTGTTGTGGACAGCCACTTCAGTTTTGATCGTTTTCTGTTTTGAACTAAGCCTTGAAGAACTTATTGTTCGCCCTGCCCTTGCTGTCGCCGAAGCTTTTACCGCATTTCGTAAGTCTGATTTTTTCAAAGACTGGCATTGGCCTAAAGTGGATGACCTGAAGAAATCTTTAAAGGGTAAAAAAGACTTACTTGTTCAGACGGCCGCGGCTAAAAAACAAGAAGTAAAGACCGAACAAAAACCATTTCTTGTACCCGTTCAGCTTAATTTAAAAAAGAACGAAGAATCTAAAGCCAACGATAACGACGATGAGATCTTGTTCGATGACGCTGAAGAGAGCGGTGACGAATCGGTTGAGGTTTCTGCTTACGAGCCCGTAGCGCGCCGCAAAGTTACGATGCCGAATAAAACTCCGCGCAAGGTTGCGAATTGGAGTATGCCGAAATTATCTTTGCTGGAAGACCCGCCGTTAACGCGCGTTAAAATTGATGAAAAAGAAATTCGCCGCAAAGCCGACATCACGTTAGAAAAATTAAAACAGTTCGACGTCAACGGACAAATCGTCGCGGCGAAACCGGGGCCGGCCGTGACTTTATTCGAGTTTAAACCAAACGTTGATGTGCGCGTAAACAAAGTCACAGAACTTGCGGATGACTTGGCGTTAGCTTTGTCTGCCGAATCGCTTCGTATCATTGCGCCGATTCCAGGACGTGACGTCATCGGTATTGAAACGTCGAACACGATTCGCGAGACGGTTTACCTAAAAGATTTATTAGCAGACGAAATGTTTTGGTCAGATGACATTAAGCTTCCGATCGCATTAGGAAAACAATCAAACGGCGAACCAAAAATTGTCGACCTTCGCAAGATGCCGCATCTTTTAATCGCGGGAACTACGGGTTCTGGTAAATCGGTATTTACGGTGGCTACGATTACGGGATTCTTATTCAGACATTCTCCGAAAACGTTACGTTTAATTTTAGTCGATCCGAAACAAGTCGATTTGGCCGCGTTTGCAGAAATTCCACATTTAATTATGCCACCGATTCGTGATCCAAAAAAAGCCGTCTACGCTTTACGTTGGGCCGTAAAAGAAATGGAAAAGCGCTATAAATCGATGAGTAAATTCGGCGCGCGTAACATTGAACAATTCAACGAGGCTTGCGAAAAAATTGGAGCCGAAGATTTAGCAGAGCACGAGCGCGTGAATGCACAGCTTGAAACTGGTGGCATCGCGAAGTTAGATCAATATTATTTTACTCAGCAGCCTTACATTGTCATTGCAGTAGAAGAGTTCGGTGACTTGATGGCCGTCGACAAACAAAACGTTGAACAAAACATTGTGCGCTTAGCACAAATGGCGCGCGCTTGCGGAATTCATTTGATGTTAGCGATGCAGTCTCCGCGTAAAGAAGTTGTTACCGGTCTAATTAAGACAAATATTCCAGGTCGTATTAGTTTTAAAGTTGCATCGAAAATGGATTCACGAATTATTTTAGATGAACAAGGGGCGGAACGTCTTTTAGCCCAAGGGGATATGTTAGTATTATCTGCCGGCGCTTCAAAAGCCGTTCGTCATCATGGACCGTTCTTAAAAGAAAGCGAAATTAATGGCGTTGCCAAATTTTGGGCCGATCAAGCTGAACCTGAATTTGATCCGATGATCATGAAAGCCCTAGAGGGTGGATCAGGCGGCGGCGGTAGTGGCGGCGGAGATTTAGATCATAATCACGGTGAAGGTGGTTATGAAGATGAAGAGCATGACGAACGATACGATGAAATTTTATCTTGGGCCGCTGAACAAAAAGCAATTTCAGCATCGCTTATTCAAAGACGATTTAAACTGGGTTACCCTCGCGCAGCCCGACTCATTGAAGTATTTGAAAAAGAAGGCGTTGTTGGACCCGCAAACGGAAGCAAGCCGCGCGCAGTTTTAGTGAATAGCCACGCGGGATAAAGTTTTTTGATAGACTTAGGTCTAGTTCAACATGAAAATATTTTAACATTTCAGAGGTAAATCTAATAGACAGTATAACCGCCCGTGTTAGCTGTCTTTTTTGTTTTGCGCACCATTCAAAAGTCGTGCTGTGATTGTGGTTACTTTAATAAGTAAGACTAATCTCAAGGAGGATTTATGATGAAGTCATTAATTTTAGCGGCAACAATGGTTATCGCTACAACAGCAAACGCATACAACACAGTCGCAGAGAGCATTTTTGCATCTCAACAAAAACAAATTCAGGCAGCGGTAGTTACTCAAGGTTTAAATTGGACCGTTGGACAAGAGTGCAACTACAAATTAAACATGGGCGGATTCATCAACGGAACGATGAAAATGTCTGTTCGTGAAATCACAGCTGATGGAATCTGGATGGTTCAAGATGTTGATCTTATGATCCAAAAGCAAAAAGTAGAAGTTTTGATGGATGCGAATACGGGCGCGATCAAAAAAATGTTAGTTAACGGTAAAGAGCAAGAACCACCTAAAGCTGACTACGAAATCGTAGAACAAAAAGAAGACCACATTACTGTTCCAGCGGGCGCTTTTGATGCAATTTACATCAAAGTTAAAGACAACGCGAACAACGGTGCGATCACTGAACAATGGGTTAACCCACGTGATATTCCTTTATCGGGAATGTTAAAATCATTGGCTGATAGCCAACTTGGTAAAGTGACAATCGAGTTAACTTCATTTAAAATGTAAGAATGATTCCTAACTTTAAAGAAATTAGAAAAACCGCAGCTCAGACTGCGGTTTTTTATTTTGCGGCCACGGCACTGATACTTTCCTATTCGGTTGATTGTTTTTCAAAAGCAAACAGTGGCGAAACTTCGTTTGAAGCCGTTAAAGCCAAAGTGATTAAAAACCTTATTCAAAAGCAAAAAAAACAAGCCCTACTGGCCATCGATGAGTTTATGGCGCTTGAAAAGAATAAACAGACCCTAAAAGAAGCGCGTGATTTTAAGGTTGGAGTGGCTAAAAAATTTCTGACTAAAGAAGCACAAGAATTCTACGAGGTCTCTTTAAATTCGACCCTAGATAACGTTAAAGACGCGAAAAAAAATAACGACGAATGTCTTTCGTTAGAGCCCGAAAACTTAGACTGTCAAATTCAAAAAGTTCGTCTTATTTACCGGGATAATCCGAATAAGTTTAATGATAAAGTTGAAATTGAAAAGGTGAATAAATTCTTTGCGGATCCAGATTTTAACTGGGTTAAGGTTAGCGCTGAAAAAAATAAGCCTGACTTTAAAAATTTAAGTTTCTACAAAAAAGAATCAGGAATTTTAACAGAAGACAAATTGATTAAAGCGATCTTAGAGCTAGATCGTACATTCGCGGCAAAAAACTTTACCAAATCAAAAGAAATTCTACAGGCCATCGAGAAGGACTTTAAAGATTGGCCCGATTTAGTATTCTTTAAACAAAATATTGATATTCAAACGATCCAAGAGAGCAGTATAAATGCATCTGAGACGACTAATTTGTACCAAATGAAATGTAAAAACCTAAGCAAAACAATTTCTAGAAAATACCGCTACGATTTTGATTTGTGCGCGCGAGGAAATTTATGAAAAGTTTAACTTTAAGTTTAATGGCGTTCGCAGTTCTTGGATGTGGAATCAAAGGTGACCCGCTACCGCCGGCAGAAACCGAAACGGTTCAAAAAAATCCAGAAAGCTTTTCTAAAAAAGAAGAACCAGCGGGCACGGCCGATCTAACCAAGCCCCCTGGATCTGTCGACCCAAAAAAGAAAAAGTCAAAATGAAGATCGATACGGTTTTGCTTTCGGGTGCCGGAAATACATTTCATATCTTCAACAGCCAAGACGAATCTCAATCGCTAGCTGTTTCGGCGCAAAAAGAACTAACAAAAAAAGTCTGCTTGCAAAATCCAGCTGATGGAATGATTTTTTTAAAAAAATCGGATGCGACAAACACCTACCAGTGGCAATTTTATAACAATGACGGCTCTGACGCTGAAATGTGTGGAAACGCGACCCGTTGTGTCGGTTACTATATTAAAAATATTTTGGGCGACACGGGTGAGCAATGGTATTTAAACACCACGGCCGGCCGCATTTTAATTCAAGCCCTTTCGAATAATATGTTTGAAGTGAAAATGACCGCCATTCAAGAAATGGAATCAAAACATGGTTTTTACTGCAACACGGGTGTTCCGCATCTAGTTCTAGAGCTTTTGCACTTTGATGAATACAAAACAAAAAAAGAAATGGCTCGTGGTTTGCGAATGCATGCTGATTTTGCGCCCGCAGGAACAAACGTGACATTTATTGGGCTTTCTTCAACTCCTTCGAAAGTTAAAGCCGTTTCATTTGAGCGCGGAGTTGAAGACTTCACCGAAGCTTGCGGCACAGGCGCTATGGCCGCAGCTTTCTACAATTTAAAAAAACAAAATTGCGCTAAGACAGAGGTTGAAATGCCGGGCGGAACGCTTATGATGGACGTGTCAAATCCAAATAAACCCATCATGGTGGGGTCGGCCACAAGTTTAGGAAAATTTAGTTATGAAGCATAATTTCAAAGGTGTGATTTCGGCGTTAGTGACTCCATTTGATCAAGGAAAAATAGATCTAAAGTCATTAGAAAACATTGTTCAGTACCAACTAAAGAATGGTGTTGATGGTTTCGTAGCTAATGCTACAACCTCAGAAAGCCCGACATTAAGTTGGGAAGAGGTTGAGCAAACCTATCACTGCGTTCGAAAAATTACTAAAGACAACGTTCCTGTTATCATTGGAACCGGATCGAACAGCACAGAGCAAACCGTAGACATGTCAAAAAAAGCAAGTCAGTTGGGTGCAGATGCTGTGCTTGTCGTCGTTCCTTATTACAATAAGCCCCCGCAAAAAGGAATTGTTCAGCACTTTAAAAAAGTCGCCGAAGCGTCCACTGCTCCGGTTTTTCTGTATAACGTGCCCGGAAGAACGGTTGTCTCATTAAGCGTAGAAAGTATCGCAGAGCTTTCTGCGGAAAAAAACATTGTCGGCATTAAAGAAGCGTCGGGCGACATGAGTTATGATCTGGATATGGTTCAAAAAACTTCTGCGGATTTTATTAAACTGTCTGGGGATGACGGAACATATATCCCATTTTTAAAAATGGGCGGCCATGGTGTGATATCGGTAATGTCGAACATTATACCGGCCGTTTGCGCAACCTGGACAAAGCTAGCGGCAGACCAAAAATGGACCGAAGCTGAAACAGATTTTAAGAAATACGATAAATTTATAAATGATTTATTTGTTGAAGCAAACCCAATTGTTCCAAAATGGATGTTGTATAAGATGGGACTTATCAAGTCGGCTGAAATGCGGTTACCGCTAACAGAGCTTGATATAAAATTTCATAATTCGATATTAAGTCTAATGAAAGAATTTTCGTTAGTATGAAAAATTCTAAAACATTAAAAATTGGCTTATTCGGTGGATCTGGTCGTATGGGTCAAAATGTAGAAACGGTCGTCGTTGAAACAAAGCAGGATCCCTATCTATTTGTCGGAAAAACTAAATCCGAAAATTTCTTTTTTAGCGTTACTGATTTAAAAAACACCGAAGAAGATATTTTAAAAGATGTTGATGTGTGGGTTGAGTTCACTTCGCCAGAGGGGTTGTTCGAATTGATCGAATGCACGCCGTACGGAACACCGATCGTGTCGGGCTCAACAGGCTTATCAGACAAACAATTTGCGGCTTTAAAAAAAGAGTCGGCAAAGCGTCCCCTATTTTGGGCTTCGAACATGAGTTTGGGTCTTTGGGCGTTTAGAAAAGCGTTAGAAAGCTTTTCGTCTATTTCTAATTTTGACTTTGCTGTGGAAGAGATTCACCACACGTTAAAAAAAGATAAACCAGGCGGCACCGCCTTAACTTTACAAAAAGATTTAGAAAAAATTGTTAATAAAAAAATCGAAACACCGCAGGCCCACCGATTAGGTGGAATTTTCGGCATGCACACAGTTTACGCCGCTTCACAAAACGAACTAATTACTTTTCAACACCAGGCTTTGAATCGAAAAGTATTTGCCGAAGGTGCAGTTCAGGCGGCACTATGGCTTTCAGAACAAAAAAATGGTTTTTACTCAATGGATGACATGCTTTCAAAAGGGGTTAAGTAATGAAATTTTTTATCGATTCGGCTGATATCAATGAAATTAAACTAGCGAACGAACGTGGCTGGGTTGACGGCGTTACGACAAACCCTACTTTGATTGCAAAATCAGGTCGTAACTTTGAAGAAGTGATTAAAGAAATTTGTAAATTAACGAAAGGCCCCGTTTCGGCCGAAGTTATTTCATTGAACGCTGAAGAAATGTTTAGCGAAGGTAAAAACTTAGCGAAGTGGGCAGATAACGTTGTCGTGAAAATTCCAATGTGCGAAGACGGCATGATCGCCGTTAAAAAGTTAACAGCTGAAGGCATTAAAACGAATGTGACGTTAGTTTTTTCTCAGGTGCAGGCGTTACTTGCAGCTAAGGCTGGAGCGACGATGGTTTCTCCGTTTGTCGGTCGTTTAGACGACATTGGTGCGAACGGCATGGCGATGGTCGGTGACATCGTACAAATGTATCAAAACTACGATTTCGCGACCGAAGTTCTAGTAGCCTCTATCCGTAGCCCCATTCACATTCAAGATGCGGCGTTAATGGGTGCAGATATCGCAACGATCCCTTTTAAAGTCATGCAACAAATGACAGGTCATCCTTTAACAACAAAAGGAATTGAAATGTTCATGGCGGATTGGAAAAATGCACAAAAATAATTTCGTAAAAGGCGCAATCTTTTTACTTTTATTTTTCATGATGGGGTGCCCAACGCACTCCTATTTGATAAGTGAATCTTATTTGCCAGTGTCTGAACATCGTAAAGCTGCCGTGGCAGTTATCGGTCCGGCGCGTATTGTCAGCCAAAATGGTCGAGAAATTACATCCCATTATCACGACAGAAATTTTAAATATATCGACGATATGGCAAAGACTAAAGTCCGGTACTATACGAAAGTCATAGTGCTTGGAGCGCGTAGGCCCTACGAGGTTTCAGTAGAGGTTTTTAAAGAAATAAAGGACCCCGAAACGAAACAATTTGTTGATCAAGGTCTAGACGAAGGCCTTAGTCAAAAGCGATTAACCGAGGTAGCCAAGATGCTTAACCAAAGTCGCGACAATCCCCAGTCCATTGACGTAGAGAATCCTTTCTAAGTATCCTGATACAGGCACCAACAGAACACATAATTTTTCTGTTGATTATTCAAGGAGTGAATTTGTCATCAATGACCGCGGGAATTTTTTTAATAATCCCCCTTTTCTTTTTATTTTCTGTGAAGGTAGAAAAGAACAAGGTCATTACCATATCGAAACCGATTGTTATTACTCAAGCTAGAAAAACACCTGCGTTCTATTTGTACCAGCAAGCAAATAATTTAGAAAAAAAAGAAGAAGAAGAAGTTTCGGCGTCGGTGACGACAACTTTATTAAGTACCGAAAAAATTAATAGCGTTACTCTACCCGTCCAATTGGCTGAAATGAAACTGAGCCAATCGGAAATTGGCTCAAGCGTCGATTATGGATTTAGAATTGCCCAGACACAAAATAAACAAATGCCGAGCATTGTGGCTCCGGCCGTTCAAGAGATTCAAAGAAATGAATCTTTAGCCGAAACAAAAACAGTTCTAGTTCAGCCGAATCAATCTCCATTAAAAAAATGGGCCACCGTGCGTGGAAAATTTGAAGTTAAAGATGGTGTCGGTGTTGTTGATCATATCGTTGAAATCAGTCGCGTTGAAGAAGGCCAAGTTCGTGAAGTGGGCCAAATTGATTTGAAAGCGGGATTGTATTCAATTGATATTGAAAGCCCACAGGGTGAATTAGTTGCCCGCATTAAAGATCGTAGCGGTATCTTGATTGGAATGGATACGCAAAAAGTAATTAACTTACAAAGCCGTGGGCAATATTTTGAAGGACCCTTTATTCGCGTTGGCCCCCCTGGCGGCGTAGCTGGTAATCCAGTTATTCCGTCTGGAGGCGGACAAACGATCGCAGATAATAGCTCACATGTCGGCTTAGGCCGTTCAGCTCCGGGCGCAAGAAATTTACCGAATAGCGCCGTTTCGACGAAAGCTAAAAATGATGCGTCAGGAATTTCAGTCTCTTTATTTTCAGAACAAAACCGACTTGAAAAACCTAAAGATCAATTCAGTAACATTTCTCAGAACTCGTCGACCATTTCTTTGATCACGGATAAAAATGAAAATTACACAAACGTCGTTTCAATTCGTCAAACGGCAGACACTTCAGAAACGCCGTTATTTACAAACAGATGGGTGAACGGCGTTTTAAGTTATGTTTCAGATCAAATGAAGATCGAGTTTAAATCAAAAGGTGCGCCGATCATTATTGGTCGCGTGTTTTCGGACCAAAAACCTCTTGCCGGCGCTAAAGTCCAAATCGAAAGTCAGCCTGGAATAAATCCAATTTATTTAGATCAATTTATGATTCCAAATTTCAAACAAGAAGAAACCTCTGAAAATGGTTACTTCATGTTTGTTGGGCTTGAGGCCGAAGAGTATTCAGTCGTTGCTTTTCAAAACAACAAAATAATTGGGCACCAGATGTTTATTGCCGATATGGATTCGATCGCCTACCAAAATATCTTAACCAATACGGCCCCGCGTGCAGTTTTAGTAAGATCATTTGATGCATTTAGTGGGCAGCCCGTTGATGCGGATATCGTTTCTTCTGATCTAGAAGACATCATTGAAACACAAGCGGGCCTAGCAAGCTTTAGAACAAACAATTCTTTAGGCATTTCAAGTTACGTCGTACGCACGAAACAAAATTATATGCCGATTACTTACGTGCAAGATTCTAGATTGGATCATGTTCATGTGCCGCTTATTTCTGAAGACTGGATCAATAAAATTGTCGAAAAATTAGAAATGAATCCGGCCCCGGCTAGCGGAACCATAATTGGTTTTGTTCCAAACATTGCTGAATACGATATGTATTTAATTTCTGAAGACTACGATACGAAACAAGTTGTCTATTTTGATCAATATGGTCAGATCTCAAAAACCCAAGTTGCCGGTGGTGGATTTATTTTATTTAATGTGCCGGTTGGCGCACGTGAAGTTGTCGTTCAAGAAAAAAAATCAGAACGTATTTATTCGCAAGTTCACTTTGTGAAAAACAGCCAAACAAGCGTATCGCATTTTTCAGAATAGAAATCGTTTTTAGAACAAATTACTTAGCGAAGCGGATCACTTTTTTAGTAAAGAACTGGCCTCGGTCTTCAAAATTCTTAAATTCATCTAAACTTGTTCCGCCGGGACTTAAAAGCACAACATCCCCAGTTTTTTCGACCGACAGAACATAATCTAAAGCGGCATTTAAGCTTTTAAAGGTGGGGCCGTTTAACTTAGATTTCTCTTTAGCTAAATCGCCGCAAGCCCCAAAAAATACCGGTTGAATTTTCTTTTCATCTTTTAAAATAGATAATTGTTCCCACGGAAGATTTTTGTCTTTTCCGCCTAACAATAAATGAAGCGTGTGGTTGGCAGAAACTTTTTCAAGGCAACCTTCGGTCGCGACCAGAACTGAATCCATGGCGGTCGCTTTACTATCGTTCACATAAGTGACGCCGTTAACGACGCCGACGTTTTCTAAGCGGTGAGATAATCCTTTGAAGTGATACATTTGCTCTAACGAAGCAGGCTTAAATCCGGCAACCTTACCTAGCTCTTGGGCTACGGCAAAGTTATCGTGGTTGTGCTGTCCGATTAGGGCAATTTTTTGTTTTTGTTCATCTGATAAATTATGTTGGGCGTTAACTAACTTAACAGGGCATGAAGCCAGCTTTGAAAACTGAACGGCATCGGGTGATGATTGGTTTACAACACAAATATTTTTCGTCATTTGGGTGATTTTTAATTTTGTATTATAATATTGTTCTAGGCTTTCATATCTCTCTAGGTGGTTGGGTGATAAAAAAGTAATTGCCGAAAAATCCAAAACTAAACCCGCGCAATTTTCTAGTTGATAGCTTGATAATTCTAAAACCACCCATTTCGCAGGTGTTTTTCCGGATAAAATTGATAGTCCGTAATGGCAAAAAGGCGTTCCTAGATTCCCACCCACAAAACTGTTTTCATCGTCTGCAACTGCGCCGGCTCCTAAAATAGAAGTGACCGTGCTTTTTCCGACAGAACCCGTGATGCCAATTACTTTTTCGCTTGTTAATAAACTTGCGGTTAACGTTATTTCAGATGTTAGATGCGCTCCTGATTGAATTAGTTTTTGAATCCAAGGTGTAGCCAGCGGAACACCCGGAGAAACAACAAGAGTCTGTGGATTTTTAGCGGCCAGATCTGCAGCTTGGCAAAATTGAGCGGTCAAATCTTTATCGTCGTACGTTAACAAATCACCGTTAGAAAAACCTGCGGCTTTCAACAAATTCAAAGCAGAGTTTCCGCTTTTACCTAGACCAATAACGGCAATCGGGGTTTTTAAATTTCTTAAAGACGTCTGGCTCATCATGACATTAAAACAGAAACGTGAAACGATGTCATGGTGAGTTTATATTACACCGCGATCATCAGTGATCTTCATTTAACCGACCCCGAGCCCCCACGGCACAAAGACGTTTCGAAGCATCCGATGTGGAAAAAGTTTAAGACGCGTGAATTTTTCATCGATGATGCCTTAATAAGTTTTTTGGATAATATTGAAAAAAAAGCCAATGGTGGAAAAGTTGAGCTGATTCTAAACGGCGATATTTTTGATTTCGATAGCGTCATGAGTTTACCATTACAACCTATCTACAACATCAGTTGGTTAGAGACGCGGCGTGGTCTATTCCCCAAAGAAGAAAAATCAATTTTTAAGGCCCAGGTCATTTTAGAAGAACATGCCGGATTTTTTCGAGCCTTAGCCGAATTTATCAAACGTGGAAATCGCTTAGTTATTATTCCTGGAAATCATGACGTTGAATTTCACTTTCCGAAGGTTCAAAAACTTTTTATTGATTTCTTAAAGCTAGATGACGAAGATAAATTGAACGTTCGCTTTGTGAGCTGGTTTTATATCAGCGAAAAGGACACGTTAATTGAGCACGGCAATCAGCAAGATCCATATTGTATGTGCGAAGATCCTGTGAATCCATTTTTATTAGATTATAATGAGCTTTCAATTCGCTTACCGTTCGGCAACGTGGCCTGCCGCTACATGATGAATGGGCTTGGGTTATTTAATCCGCACGTTGAAAAAAATTATATTATGAACTTAAGTGGTTATATTAAATTCTTTTTTAAATATCTAATTCAAGCACAGCCATTAATTATTTGGACCTGGTTATGGAGTTCTGTGGCGACGTTATGGCACGTAACCGCCGATCGATTTGCAGAACCGTTTAAGCTTTCGACCAGTATTGAAAAAAAACTAGGTGAAGTGGCCGAGCAATCAAATACAACCCCGGGTGTGGTTCGTGAATTAAAAGAACTATTCATAACGCCGGCGACGCAGAAACCTTTGTTGATCGCGAAAGAACTTTGGTTAGACCGATTATTTCTAATTCTATTTGCGTTTGTCGCGGTCTACTTTGTTGTATCGACGCTTAAATCGTATTTCGGCATTTCTTTGTTTTGGATTTTTGTTCCGCTGCTTTTGATGGTTCCGTTTTTTCTATTCTACGCACGCTCTGTTACGTCGCTAGTGTCACAGTACAAAGAGCCCGACGAACAACTTCTAGCCAAACAGTCCGCGGTTACCGGGGTTCGTCGCATCGTTTATGGTCATACGCACATCGCTAGACACGAATACTATGGAGCCGTAGAACACTTGAATTCGGGATCGTGGTCGCCGGCCTTTACCGATGTTGAATGCACCGAAGCTTACGAAAAAAATACTTATGTTTGGATTGCTCCGATGGAAGAAGACCCGACAGTTCGAAAAGCCGAACTTTTGCAGTTTTCATCGAAAAAACCTGAATCATCTAACCAGCCGCATCAAATCGCTTAGATGTGTTTGTCATCCGCCAGCTCTCATGTAACGCTTTTTAAGTCATAATAACTATTGGAGGCATCATGGCTGACGTTTTAGTAGTAACTAGTAAAGTTAAAAAGTACATCAAAGAAAAAAGTGAAATGAATACATCTGCAGAGACAGTTGATATTTTATCTAAGGCGATTGAACGTCTTTGCGCTAAAGGCATTGAATCTGCAAAAGCAGATGGCCGCAAAACTGTAATGGCTCGCGATATCATCATCGACCATATCTAGTTTGTAGCTTAGAAATTAAAATTTCTTTTACCAAACCCGTCTTGAACAAAGACGGGTTTTTATTGTCTGAACGGTTAAACCAGAGCTTGAAGTTCTTCCCAAGAAAGCATTTTAACCCCCAAGGTTTGGGCCTTATCGACTTTTGAGCCTGGATCATCGCCAACAACTAGATAGCTAAGCTTTGAAGACACCGAAGATAGAAGTTTTCCACCATTTTCTTCGATAAATTGCTGAGCCTGTTCGCGTTTAACGGGTAAAGTGCCGGTTACTAAAAAGCTAAAACCTTTAAGCGGGCCTTCGTTAGAGCGCTTTGGTTTTTCAAATTCGATTCCTGCTTTTAAAAGATTTTTTAATTCGGTCTGCCAGCGTTTATCTTTTAAAAAATATAGAATGGCGGTTGAAACTTTCGGTCCGATCTCTGGAACTTTTTCTAGCTCTTCAGCGTCAGTTTTTAAAAAATCTTCAATTGTTATGTAGTGATCCGCAATTAATTTTGCGGTTTGTTCGCCGACAAAGCGAATTCCTAAAGCGTAAATGAATTTGGCTAACGTTGTTTTTTTGCTAGCTTCTAAACTTTTTAAAATATTATCAATAGACTTTTCACCCTGGCGCTCTAGCCCTAGTAGAGTGTCTTTTTCTAATTTATATAAATCTGAAAAGTTTTCCACTAAATCATTGTTAACAAATGTTTCAATCAACTTGTCCCCAACTTTTTCCACATTCATGGCGCGTCTTGAAACAAAATGTTTAATACTTTCTTTAAGTACGGCCTTGCAAAATGGGTTCGGGCAACGTGATACGGCGTCTTCTGGTTCTTTGACTGCTTTTGTTCCGCAGGCGGGGCAATGATCAGGAACTAAAAAAGGAACAGAAGATTTTTTTCTTTTTGATAAAACAACGCCGACAACTTCGGGGATGACATCACCTGCGCGCTGAATGTAAACGGTGTCACCGATACGTACATCTTTACGATCAATTTCATCTTGATTATGTAAGGTTGCGTTTGTGATAGTAACGCCACCCACTTTCACCGGAGCCATGATCGCCACCGGAGTTAAAGCACCCGTGCGGCCGACTTGAACAACGATATCTTCGATGATGGTTTCGGCTTGTTCTGGTTTAAATTTCGCAGCCGTCGCCCATCTTGGGGAGCGTGCAACTAAACCAAGATCTTCTTGTTTTTCTAAAGAGTTTACTTTTACGACGATACCATCGATATCAAATTCTAAATGGGGCCGTTTTTTTTCTATATCATGG
Organism: Bdellovibrio sp.; assembly: GCA_014376935.1. GTDB lineage: Bacteria > Bdellovibrionota > Bdellovibrionia > Bdellovibrionales > Bdellovibrionaceae > Pseudobdellovibrio. Next base: position 45,285 of record JACMQO010000105.1, on the reverse strand, counting down.
TAGTAGTTAACGATGTCTTCGATATCATCGCTACGCACAACAAGGTCTTTAGATAAAATGGGTAAACCGAACTCGTGCAAAGTTTCAGAGATGTTTTCTTGAGATTTAAAAGTGATTCCATCTGTTTCACCTAGGGCGTACGCCATAAATTTTAACGGACGTGTCGCCGCAATTTTTGGATCCAGCTGACGAATAGTGCCCGCCGCCGCATTTCTGGGGTTGGCAAAAACCATTTGGCCAAGCTCTTCATTTTTTTGATTAAGGTCTATAAAATCTTTTTTGAAAATTAAAACTTCACCGCGCACCTCTAAAAGTTTAGGTGGCTTTTTGGTTTTTAATTTAAGAGGGATTGTTTTAATTGTTTTTACGTTGTGGGTTACGTCTTCGCCGATGATGCCATCGCCCCGAGTTAGCGCGCGCACAAGCAAACCATCTTCGTAAACAAGCTCCATCGAAAGACCATCTAATTTAAGCTCTGCAAAGTATTCTATTTTTTCGGTCGATTCTTTTTCAAAGCGTAAGAATTTCTTTACGCGCTCATCAAACTCAATCAGATCATCGGTTGAGTAACTATTGGCTAAGGATAGCATCGGTTTTCTGTGGGCCACTTTTTGAAACTGATCGATCGCGGCACCGCCGACGCGGTGACTAGGAGAATCGTTGGTGTTTAAGTTTGGGTATTCAGTTTCAAGCGCTAGGAGTTCAGTAAATAGCTGGTCGTAATCGAAGTCTGAAATTTCAGGTTGATCTAATGTGTGGTATAACTCATCGTGATGACGAATTAATTTTTTCAATTCTTCGTGTCTATTTTCAGCTTGTTTCTGGGATGGCTTGCTAGCTTTGGTTGGCATACGCGTTAGCCTACACAAAATCTTATTAAACGGCCAGCTAGTTTTGGAATCCTTCTTGAAGAAAAATGTAATTTTGACTAGTGTCATAGCTCAACCCGAGGACTAAATGATTGATCAAAAAACAATCGAACAAATTGCAAAGCTCGCGCGCTTAAATTTAAAACCCTATGAAGCTGAATATTACTCAGAACAACTTTCAAAAGTATTAGGTCATTTTCAGCACATCTCTGCGATCGACACAAACGGCATCGAACCCTTGGTGACGCCGTCAGAAATCGAATTCTATGCGCGTCCTGATGAAGTCGTAAAAGTGAATTCGGCTGAAGAAATGGTGGCGAATGCTCCCGAACGTGCGGGACACTTGTTTAAAGTTCCACCGGTTGTTTAAAAAATTAATCAGTTCAAGTTATCGATAAGGAAATGCCATGGATCTGCTAAAGGCCGGTTTTAAAGAAGTTAAAGACGCGGTGACGACAAAAAAGATATCCGCCGTCGAAGTCACAAAATTTTTTCTAGCACGCACTGAAAAATTAAACCCAAAATTAAATGCTTTTATTAAAATGAGCGATACCGCCCTAGAAGATGCGGCCGCGATTGATAAAAAAATCAGCCAGGGTGAAACTGTCGGCCCATTGGCCGGCGTTGCATTTGGAATTAAAGACATGCTTTGTACAAAAGGCCTTCGCACAACGGCAGGCTCTAAGATGTTAGAAAACTTTATTCCACCTTATGATGCGACGGTTGTAACGCGATTAAAAAATGCGGGCGTCGTTGTTTTAGGAAAACTAAATCAAGATGAATTTGCGATGGGTTCAAGTAATGAAACCTCGTATTTTGGAAAATGCAAAAACCCTTGGAATGAAGATTATGTTCCCGGCGGCTCAAGCGGTGGTTCGGCCTCGGCCCAAGCGGCGCGTTTAGCGATGGGAACAATCGGAACCGATACGGGTGGATCCATTCGCCAACCTTCAAGCTTCACCGGGATCGTTGGCGTTAAACCAACTTATGGTCGCGTCAGTCGTTATGGAATCGTGGCCTTCGCATCTTCGTTAGATCAGGCGGGACCGATGGTTTCTTCTGTTGAAGATGCGGCACTGACTTTAGAGGTCATTTGTGGTCACGATAAAATGGATTCAACAACGTCTCAGAAACCAGTTCCAGAGTTTTCGAAAAATCTAACCACAAATATAAAAGGTATGAAGATTGGTATTTTAAAAGAATACGAAAAAGGCGTTTTACATCCAGATGTCGAAAAAACGTACCGCGCTAGCCTTGAAAGCTTAAAAAAAATGGGAGTCGAATTTGTCGACGTGTCGGTTAGCCTGACTGAATTTGCGGTTCCCATGTATTATTTAATTTCGGCCAGCGAAGCGTCTTCAAATCTAGCTAGATACGACGGCGTTAAGTACGGATTCAGAGCCGACTTCAAAGACTTATCGTCAATGAACTTAGATGATTTTTATTCTGAAACACGCGGACAAGGTTTTGGTACCGAAGTTAAGCGCCGAATCATGTTAGGCACATACTGCTTATCGTCTGGATATTTTGATGCCTATTACAATAAAGCCTGTCAGGTGCGTCGCATGTTGCGTGATCAGTACGTTGAAGCGTTTAAAAAATGCGATGCGATCTTAAGCCCCGTAACGACGTCACCTGCATTTAAGTTAAATGAAAGATCAAAAGATACGTTAGCTATGTATATGAATGATATCTTCACGACCTCTACAAATTTAGCTGGCCTGACTGGATTAAGCGTTCCGTTCGGTCTTTCAAGTGAAGGCTTACCGATTGGTATGCAGCTAACGGGCAGTCACTTTGAGGAACAGAAGATACTAAATATAGCTTATGCTTTAGAATCGGTTTCTGATGTGAAAGGAAAAACTCCGCATGTCTTCTAATGTTGAAAGACCGCAACCTAAAGTTTACAACAGTCGCGGATACGAAGCCGTTATCGGCCTTGAAGTTCACGTTCAGTTAAAAACAGTTTCAAAAATTTTCTCAGCCGACGCCACAAATTTTGAATCCGGTGATAATGAAAATACGTCTCCGATCAGTGTCGGCATGCCTGGCACTTTGCCGGTCGTGAATAAACTAGTCATCGAATACGCGATCAAAACGGGGCTTGCCTTAGGTTGTGAAATTCGCAAACGCTCTGTTTTTTCTAGAAAAAATTATTTCTATCCCGATCTTCCGAAAGGGTATCAAATTTCACAGTATGATTTGCCAATCTGTGAAAAAGGCGAAATTACTTTCTTAGTTGGTGATTACGAAAAAAGAGTCGGCATTACCCGCGCCCACATGGAAGAAGATGCCGGCAAGTCGACGCATCACGGGGACGCAACGTTATTAAATTACAATCGTGCGGGCATTCCGTTATTAGAAATTGTTTCTGATCCAGATATTCGCACCCCACAAGAAGCAGCTGAATACGGTCGCGCCATTCGCCAAGTCGTTCGCTTTTTAGATGTTTGTGATGGCAACCTTGAAGAAGGTTCTATGCGCTGCGATTGTAACGTGTCGGTTCGTAAGATCGGTACTGAAAAATTTGGAACCAAGGTTGAAATTAAGAATGTGAATTCATTTCGCTTCGTCGAAAAAGCTATCGAGTACGAAATAGAGCGCCAGATCGATGAGGTCGAAGCGGGTAAAAAAATCGTTCAAGAAACTAGGCTTTATGATCCTGATAAAAATAGAACTTTTTCTATGCGATTAAAAGAAGATGCGCAGGACTATCGTTACTTCCCCGATCCGGATTTGCTTCCCGTTATTTTAACAGACGCACAAATTCAAGGAATCAAGAGCACTCTACCAGAGCTCCCGATCGCGCGCGCAAAACGCTTTCATGAAAAGTTAGGTTTACCTAAAACCGACGCAACGGTTTTAACCGATGAAAAAGATTTAGCAGATTATTTTGAAAAAGCGGCCGACATTTGTGGAAACGCGAAGGCGGCTTCAAATTGGGTCATGACGGATATACTGCGTGAACTGAACGCGAACAAATTAGCAATTAACCAATCCCCGATTAAGCCTGAACAGTTAGGAAATCTGATCAGCTTGATCGATAAGGGCGCTATTTCTGGAAAGATTGCCAAAACCGTTTTTGTTGAAATGTGGAAAACGGGCGAAGCCCCAGAAAAAATAGTTCAAGACAAAGGCTTAGCGCAAGTTAGCGATACGGGTGCCATTGAAAAGATGATCGACGAAGTCTTAGCGGCTAATGTATCGCAAGTCGCTGAATACAAAGCAGGTCGAGCCAAAGTTTTTGGATTTTTTGTTGGCGCTGCGATGAAGGCCTCTAAAGGACAAGCGAATCCAGATTTGGTGAATGAAATTTTAAAAAGAAAATTGGATCAAGCGTAATATGAAGGTCGCGGCGCTAGACCTAGGATCAAATACCTTTTTATGTTTGATCGCTGAAGTCAGTAAAAATGACAAAGGCGTATGCCGAATCGAAAAAATAATTTCAGATCAGGTTGAAATTGTTCGTCTAGGTCAAGATGTGAACAAAACGAAACGCTTGCATCCAGACGCTTTGATTCGTGCGAAAAACTGCTTAACCAAATTTAAAGAAACGATCGATTTATATAAGCCAGAAAAAATTTTAGCGATGGCCACCTCGGCCGCGCGGGATTCTAAAAATAGAGATGAACTTTTTGAAATCGGCAAAGCTTTAGGCATCCCGATTGAAGTTATCCCCGGTGAAAAAGAAGCCTTAATCACCTATCAAGGTTCGATTTCAGGACAAACTTCTGACGTAACCCGTTTAGTGGTTGATATCGGTGGGGGATCGACCGAATTTATAACGGGCGATTTAAAGCAAATTTTTCAGAATAAAAGTTTGAACATTGGATGCGTTCGCTTAACAGAAAAATTTATTACGGCGCAACCGACATCAACTCAAGAAGTCGAAGCCGCTGAAAAAAATATTATAGAAAATTTAAACCAGATCGTTTATTTTAACGACCGGCAGATCGCCGAAATTTTAGCCGTTGCCGGCACGCCGACGGCATTGGTTGCGGCTCAGCTGAAGTTAGTTGAATTCGATGCGAATAGAATTGATGGATTTCAGCTTGATTTAAATTCTTTAGAGCAGTGGAAATTAAGTCTGCAAAAGGCCACCTTACAAGAAAAAGTTGCGATGGGCATTCCCGAGGGACGCGCCGATGTAATTCTGATTGGTGTTTTAACGTTGATTCAAACACTTAAACTTTTTAATAAAAACAAAATAACAGTTTCTACCCGAGGAGTTCGACATGGAATTGCGCTTGAAATGGCTAACCGCTTTTTGTCTTAGTTTATGTATCGCGATGCAGGCCTTTGCGTCTAAGTCAGATGAAGTCAAAGATGTTAAGTTTGAAACTAAAAAAATTACTTTGAATAAAAAAAATATCACAGTTGAAGTCGCTGAAACTGATGAACAGCATGAGCACGGGTTAATGCTTAGAAAAAGTTTAGCAAAAGATCACGGAATGCTTTTTATTTTTAAAGATGAAGACATTCGAAACTTTTGGATGAAAAACACGTTGATCAATTTAAGCATAGGCTATTTTGATCGAAACAAAATACTTATCGACCTACAAGAGATGAAAGCAATGACTTCGGTCATGCAAACAAATCTACCGACTTACCCTAGCCGTGCTCCAGCAATGTACGCGCTTGAAATGACTGAAGGCTGGTTTGATAAGAACAAGGTCGCCACAGGATCTGCATTTAAATTTGTTAAATAAATTCAACGGCGCTATATTCGTCTAGAAAAAAACTGGTCCTCTATTTGCCGGACGTTAGTCCTAAAAATTGTGGTACATCAGTCTAGTCTTCGGGAAACCACATTGCGCTATAAGGCTGGTGTGATTAAATGAAGCAATGTATTTTAAATAAGGACTGGAAGTTCTTTACTTTTTATCAAGGATGAGGGCATGAAAAATAAATTATTAGTTCTATGTGCGCTAGTTGCAGCAATTCATATGTCTGGCTGTACATCGAACCAATCTCAAGATGAGTCTCAAACTGTTGAAAACGCGGATGTCGATAAAATCGAAGCAGAAAATGCAGACGGTTTTGCGGCGAATGCAACTGGCGAAACGGCAGCGGCAGATCCTTCTCTTCAAGCGGCCCTTGGTGAAGATGCTTTAGCTCCAGCGGCACCAGTTGACGGCACTCCAACTCCTGAAATTGCGGCGAATGGAACGGATGCTTTAGCAAATGAAGTGGCTGCAGCTCCGACATTAGATGAATCAAGCTTAAACGATCCTTCGATGAATGCGACTTCGCCAATGAACGATGTGTCTCAACCGCCTCCGGTTGATATCGCGGCGACAAACATCACTGAAGCACCATTGGTTGATACGGCAATGGCAACGTCTGAGCCTTCGACTTTAACTGAAACTCCGGTCATTGAAAATTCTGGCACAAACACGGCGATGACTGAAACCGCGCCAGTTAGTTACGATGCTCCGGCTCCGAAAAAAGCGGGACAAGAAATCAAAAAAATCGCAGCTAGCGTTCCTTATAAAGTGGATAGCGGTTGGGTGAATGCCGTTTACGTGGCTCGCCCAGGTGAAAAACTAAAAGAGATCAGCCAAAAAATTTATTCTTCTGACAAAACTAAAGAAATGAAAAAAATTGCTGGCAATAGCTACCTTAAATCGCGAGGCGTACAACCCGGCGACAAAGTTTATTACGTATCACCAAATCGCCCAGATGATTCAACGAAAACACTATTTTATTATGAAGACATGGGTATGGTTCCAGAAACTTATGTAGCACAAAAAGGTGATACATTAAGAAAAGTGGCTAAAAATATTTTAGGTTACGAAAAAGGATCGGTAGAGCTTTATTCAGCGAATCCGGTTGAATCAAAAAGTAAATTGAACGAAGGCGAAACTTTACGTTATTGGAAATCAGCATCGGGCGTAACTACGGTTGCGATGAACACCCCACCTGAACTACACAATAACGCGGCGTTAATTGATCACACGCAAATGCCGCAAATGCCTGAAGCTCCGCCGCAACCTCCGGCGATGGCACAGCCAATGGCCGCAATGCCACCACCTGATATGAACCAAATGCCGCCGCCTCCAGATCAGGCTTCTGCATTACCACCCCCTCCTCCGCCACCGCCACCAACTGAAATGGCTCCACCGCCGCCAGTTGATGACCTAGCAGCGACGGCAGTTAAAAAACCTAAGAAAGTTTCTTCAGAAGAAGAAACAACTGAAGGCATCGGTGGAATTGATAACGATACGATGATGTCGTTAGGTGCCGTCGGTGTATTAACCGCAGCCTTAGCGTTTGTTCTTATCCGTCGTAAAAAGAAAAAAGCAGCTGAAAGTGCTGCGATGATGAATGAAACACATATCGGTTCTTAGTTTTTAGAAAACAAAAATAAAATTAAGAAAAGTAAAAGGGAGCTTAATGCTCCCTTTTTTTATTATCACCACTAAAGATGAGAATGTGATTTTTTAAATGTAGGTCCGGTATCTAAACGTTACGCAACTTTTTTAAGGATGCCGTCTAAGATCCCACGGTGACCAATGCGTTTCGATTCAACAAAGTAAATTAAATCATCAACGATTTGAACGTCGCGGTTATTTAAAGGTAAAAATTTAATACCTGCTCCGTAAGAGTTCTTCCAAATAATTTGCGCCGAAATTTTACGCTCGCGCGAACCAACGATAAAAGTTAAGTTAACTTTTTCATCAACCCGCAAATCGTGATTTGAAATCTCTAAAAAAGCACCAGACAAGCTGATGTTTTTAAGAATGCCAGTCGTATCTTGTCGAGCATAATTACGCCTAAACGAAACATCCAAGTTAAGTGGCGTACGCGGTGCCGGCGAATTCATAGTTTCCATTCAATAACCTCCGAGTTATGTTTCTTTGGTGGTAAGGTCATATCGGCTAACTGTTGGAAAAAATTAAAGAATTCTCGTTTTGGTACGCTTTCTGGTGTTTTGTTGACTTTGGTCCGGGGATTAAGAGATAGTAATCGGGTCGTCATACATGACAATCCAATCAATCAAAAAATTCTAAGGAATTCGATTACCAACAAACCCCCGTAAATTATCTAATCAGATATATTTAAAGCCACAAGGAGCAAGTCTTGGCAAAAAAAGAAGTTATAGTTGAGGCCACTAAAAAAAGACCACGCGTTAAACCTCAAGCAGATGCCGCTGAAAATAATCAGCCCGAGCAAAAAGAGTTTACTGAAGCAAAAAGCACCCCGGTAGAAAAACAAAATACCTCAGAAAACGTAGCACCGGTTCAACAAGCTTCTTCTGCACAAAACTCTTCGAATGAATCTAAAGCTCCCGCAGCACAAGCCCAAGAAAAAACAGAGCAAAATTCTCAAGTTCAAGCTCCAGCTCCGGCAGCAACCTCTGCAGCACCAGCACCGACGCAAAACCCAGCGCCGCTACAAAACAATAATCAAAACCAACCGCGTCGTGATTTTAGAAAGTACAGCAACAACCAAGGTGGTGGCGGCAGTAATAATCAAGGTGGCGGAAGCAATCAAGGCGGGGGATACCGTCAGCAAAATAATAATAATAATAATCAAGGCGGATATCGCAACAACAATAATCAAGGTGGTGGTAGTAACAATATCCCACGCCGCGATAACTTTCGTGAAAGATTCGATCGTAACAACAGCAGCCGAAATGAAAACGATCAACAACCACAAGATCAAACCCATTCGACAAATACTGAACCAGATATCGACTTAGCTGAAATCAATTTATCAGACGAAGAAAAAAGCTGGCTCAATTCAAAAGATTTAAAATCAAAAAACATTCAAGTATTAACTGATCTAGCAACAAAACTAAAAATTGAAAATGCAGCCGGCATGCGCCGCCAAGATATGGTTTTCGAAATTTTAAAACGTGCCGCTAAACTAGGTGATATTTACGGATCGGGCGTATTAGAAATTCTACCAGATGGTTACGGTTTCTTACGTTCACCAGATTACAATTACTTACCAGGCCCAGATGATATTTACGTTTCGCCGTCACAAATGCGTAAATTTGGTTTACGTACGGGTGACTTGGTTACCGGAACAGTTCGTCCGCCAAAAGAAGGTGAACGTTATTTCGCTTTAATCAAAGTTGATTCTTTAAATTACGAATTACCTGAATCAGGTAAAGATAAAATTTTATTCGACAACTTAACGCCGTTATATCCAAACAAGATGTTACGTCTTGAACATAATCCGGCAGAGATGACGACTCGTATTGTTGATTTGATGTCACCATTAGGGAAAGGACAACGTGCGCTGATCGTTGCTCCACCAAGAACGGGTAAAACTGTTCTTATGCAAAACATCGCGAATGCAATTTCTACAAATCATCCCGAAGTAAAACTAATCGTATTACTAATCGATGAGCGTCCAGAAGAAGTTACCGACATGCAACGGACCGTAAAAGGTGAAGTTGTTTCTTCTACTTTTGATGAACCACCAACTCGTCACGTTCAAGTGGCCGAAATGGTTTTAGAAAAAGCGAAACGTTTAGTTGAACATAAACATGACGTGGTTATTTTACTAGACTCTATCACGCGTTTAGCTCGTGCTTACAATACGGTTGTTCCGCCATCAGGAAAAATCTTATCGGGTGGTGTGGATTCAAATGCCTTACACAAACCAAAACGTTTCTTCGGTGCCGCACGTAACATCGAAGAGGGTGGGTCTTTAACAATTATCGCAACAGCGTTAATCGATACAGGTTCAAGAATGGATGAGGTTATCTTTGAAGAATTCAAAGGAACTGGTAACGCCGAAATCCATTTAGATCGTAAGTTAATGGAAAAACGTATTTTCCCTTGTTTAGACATCAATAAATCAGGAACACGTAAAGAAGATCTTTTAATTGATAAAGCTGACTTAAACCGTCTGTGGATCATCCGAAAAGTTTTAGCACCGATGAATGTTGTCGATGCGATGGAATTTTTAATGGATAAGATCGAAAGAGCTAAAACTAACGGTGATTTCTTAAAGAGTATGAATGGATAACAATCAACAAGACCAACAAACCTCAAGAAATATGAAAGTCATTTTTGCGGTTTCAGCTACTGTTGCCGTGATAGCCGTCGCATTAGTCGGCTACGTGGTTTTATCGAAAATCAAAACTCAAAACTTGTTATCAGGCGGTGGGGATTCTTCATCGCAAGAACAATTCGAAGGGGCTCCAGAGATCTCTTCGAATTTACAACAAGAGTGTCAGCAATCGGCCGTGAAATTAACGACGCTGAAAAATTTTAAAGATATCGAAGACGAATTCAAAGCCCACGCGGTCAACTGCCGCGAAGTTTATTTTTCGATCGATTTCTTATCGCCATTTCGCCGTGAAGGTATGTATCCCGATCTAGCGGTTGATATCGCCCACCAGGCTTACAAAACAGATATGGTCAAAGCAAAAGAAGTTTTAGAGTTCGCAAAGACTTTAAAACCATGGGAATTCTACATGGGGCCTGTTAGTTGCGATTCACACCACGTGATCGACGCCTACATGGAATCGCTAGAGTTACCAAAAGAAAAACTTTGCGTGAATGTGGCCAATTTCAAAACGACTGTGCTGCCGCAGCTTCAAAGCAAAAACTTTGATGTTCTAAAGCAAATGCTTTCGAACGAAAAAACTATTTGGTTAGGTCAGCCGGAATCAGACTTGGGCTGCCCAGAAAAAATTTCGTCAGCCATTCAAATAATTTCAAAATTAACTGAAGGCACTATTACCGTCGACGAACCTAAGGAAGAACCAGAACAAGACGACGTCGTTGTTTCAATTAAAAGTAAAGACACCGAAAAAGTAGGCCTTATTTTCAAAAACGAAAACAACTGCTTACAAGTCGAATCCGTTTTAGTTCCAAATCTAGAAGTCAGCGAGTAAAGAATGAAGTCACTGCAAGGTGAATGCTGTTAACTTCCTCAACAGCATTTCTTTTTCTGAAGAAAATACGACCTTCAGTGACTGATGTACCCGCGAAACTAAAGAAATTAGTAAAAAATAAGTTTAGCTATTAAAATTCATTCAAAGTCGGGACCAGCCTTATCCCCGATGTTTGCCGTTGGCACGTCGTACCAACGGCAAACATCGGGGATAAGAGGTATTAATGATAGTTCAAAAAGATATCCACACTGAATTTAGTTATGTATGGCCGCAAAATGTTCAATGGATTCATTTTCAATAAATTTCGAAGCCGTGATTTTCTTCGCGGCGATGTTGATCATCGCATTCGCCACAGAGCTGGCCTTCACGGGACGATACTTTTTTAAGGATCCAAACAGCAGTGGAGTATAAATGGGCGCACTCATGATCGCTAGGCGCTCGAACAACCTAAATTGACCACGGTCCCCCAACAGCAAACTAGGACGCAAAAAATAAACAGCCTTTAAGGACACGGCTTGAACGTCGCGCTCCATCTCGCCTTTTGTGCGATTATAAAAAACAGAAGAATTCACGTCGGCGCCCAAGGCTGAAACCACAAAAAGATTTTCAGCAGAACAACGTGACGCGACTTTGGTAAAACTAACAACCGCATCATGATCGACTTTACGAAATGCCTCTTCCGACCCGGCCGCCATAATCGTAGTTCCCAAACAGCAAAAAAAATTTAAATCAGCACGGCCACCAAAGGATTGAATCTGTAAATCCAAGCTTTCCCACTGTTTGAAATCGAACACTAAAGTGCGAACTTTCGGGTTCGCCCAGGTAGTCGGTTTGCGGGTAATCGCTAAGATTTGTGACCAAGTTCTGTCTTGGGCTAGTTTATCAACTAAGATTTGTCCGATTAGCCCTGTTGCTCCAATAACGACTGCTGTTTTCAAATAGACCACCTAAGTTATTAATATCACTAATAAATACGACAACTTTTCGATATATAGCAAAGGTTGATTCAATCGTTAAGAAATCTAGAATACTTGCCGCGACGATGCTTTTCTCTTGAGCTAAGGCCAATGAATATGTTATCACCTAAGTCTTCAAAATCAATAAAAGGAATATTTATGAAAGAGAATTTACACCCTAAAGTTAGACAAGTCGTGTTCAAAGACATGTCATGTGATTTTCAATTTTTAGGCACGTCGACTATGGACTCTAAAGATAAAGTAAAATGGGAAGACGGTAAAGAGTACCCTCTTATTAAAGTTGAGATTTCATCTGCTTCTCACCCGTTCTACACAGGCAAGCAACGTATTATGGATACAGAAGGTCGTATTGATCGTTTCAAAAAACGTTACAGCAAGCCAGAGCCAAAAGCAGCAGCAACTCCAGCTACTACTAAGTAACTACAAATATCGAAGTCTCCGTCATCCAAAGACGATGGAGTACTTATACAAAGCGGCCTAACAGCCGCTTTTGTTTTTTCTGAACGCTCTTTCGTTAGGATTGAAGATATGTTTTCAAAACTTGATCAGGTTGATTCGCGGTATGAAGAAGTAAACATGGCTTTACAAAGGCCCGATGTTGCTTCGAACCAAACGCAATATCGCGCCTTGATGAAAGAACTTTCAGATCTAGAAAAGATCGTGGTTCTTTACCGAGATTTCAAAAAGAAAACAGAAAATTTAAAAGCCAGCAAAATGCTTTTAACTTCTGAATCTGATCCCGAAATGAAAGAAATGATCCGCGAAGAAATTAAAGAGATTGAAACCGACCTTCCAAGAATCGAAGCCGAATTAAAAATTTCGTTAATTCCGAAAGATCCTAACGACGATAAAAATATTCTTCTAGAAATTCGTGCCGGTGCCGGTGGCGATGAAGCTTCGTTATTCGCGGATGAACTATTCCGTGGCTACGTCACTTACGCCAATAAGCAAGGTTGGAAAGTAGAACTTGTATCGTACTCTGACGGAAACGTCGGAGGAGCTAAAGAGGTCATCGCGACAATCTCTGGCGATTCGGTTTTCAGTAAAATGAAATATGAATCAGGCGTTCACCGCGTGCAGCGTGTTCCTAAAACGGAATCAGCGGGCCGCATTCATACGTCTACAGTAACGGTGGCGATCATCCCCGAAGTCGATGAAGTGAAAGTGAAGATCGACATGAAAGATATCACGATCGACGTTATGCGCGCCAGCGGAGCGGGTGGACAGTCGGTCAACAGAACCGAATCAGCGGTTCGTCTTCATCACGTCCCAACTGGAATTCTAGTGCATTGCCAAGAGGGTAAATCACAAACGTCGAATAAAGAAAAAGCGTTTAAGATCTTAGGAATGAAATTGCAACAGATTGAAGACGACAAACGTTTAAAAGAAGCGTCTGATGCGCGTCTTGATCAAATCGGAACGGGCGATCGTTCAGAGCGTATTCGTACGTATAATTTTCCACAAACACGCATCACAGATCATCGCATCGGATTAACGGTCCATCAGTTAGACCAAGTGATGACCGGTCAGTTTGAAATTTTAATCGATCCGATTATCGCCAACTTCCAAGCTGAAGCCTTAAAAAGACAATCCGCTTCAGGAAATTAGAAATAAAAAATGAAATTAAAAGAAGTTCTAGATAAGTCGATTCAGTTTTTTAAAGACAAAAAATTTGAATCGGCCCGGCTTGAGGCCGAACTTCTAATCGCGCACGCTTTAAAGCTAGAGCGGATGCAGCTTTATTTAAAATATGATTCTCCGTTAACTGAAAAAGAAATCTCTGACTGTCGCGAAGTCGTCAAACGTCGTAGCCTAGGCGAACCTGTAGCTTATATCACGGAAGATAAAGGATTTTACGGATTAGAGTTTCACGTTGGCCCAGGCGTACTTATTCCAAGACCCGAAACAGAACTTCTAGTTGAAATGGCTTTAGACTTTATTAAAAATAAGAAATTAGAAGCGCCACGCATTCTTGATTTAGGTGCAGGATCTGGTTGCGTTGGTTTAGCCGTCGTAAAAAATGTTTTAGATGCCACACTTGTTAGCGTGGAAAGGTCTGACGCCGCTTTCGCATTTTTAAAAAAGAATGCTGAAGCGCTAAAAGTTTCTGATCGTGCAGAATTACTATTAAAAAATGTAAATGACCTAAAAGTTTCTGATTTGGGTAATTTTGATATTATTTTATCAAACCCACCGTACATCGCCGTTGATGATCCACAAACAGAAGCCATGGTCAAAAAGTTCGAACCCAGCGAAGCACTATTTGCAGAGCAACAAGGTTATCAGCTTTTGACAGAGTGGTCTAAAATATTTGCACCCACTTTAAAACCCGCTGGCCTGATGGCCTTTGAAATGGGTTATCAACAAGGCGAACAGATGAAAAAACACTTTCAATCTTTAGATCTTTTTTCTACAGTACAAGTTGTAAAAGACTTGTCGGGACTTGATCGCGTCATCAAAGGCGTTCGATAATCACATCTTCTTTCAAATCTTAAAATCACCTTCGTTAACCGGAAAGGTTTTCTTTATGGACAGAATGCTCATTCAAAGTGGCTATCAATTAAACGGACACGTTAAAACTAGCGGCGCAAAAAACGCAGCCTTACCAATTTTATTTTCAACTTTACTTGCTGAAGGTGAACATACATTTACCAATGTTCCACTACTAAAAGATATCGAATCAACCGCCGACCTACTAGCAAGCCTTGGTTGCACGACAAAGCGCGACGGCAACACCTTTTCGGTTCACGTTGAAAAATTAACTTCGTTTGAAGCTAGCTATGAACTAGTCAGAAAAATGCGCGCCAGTATTTTGTGCTTAGGGCCAATCTTAGCCAAATACGGTGAAGCGGTTGTTTCGTTGCCAGGTGGTTGCGCGATCGGAACTCGTCCGATCGATCTTCACTTAGATGCCATGAAGTCACTAGGTGCAACGATCGAACTTAAAGAGGGCTACGTTTTAGCGAAAGCCAAAAAATTAAAAGGAGCCACAGTTCTTTTCGAAAAAACGACAGTTGGTGGAACCGAAAATTTAATGATGGCAGCCACATTAGCTGAAGGCACAACAATCATCGAAAACGCCGCCAAAGAACCAGAGATCGTAAACTTAGGAAACTACTTAAATAAAATGGGAGCGAAAGTTTCCGGTCACGGCACGGGCGTTATCAGAATCGAAGGCGTTGAAAAACTTCATGCGGCTACTCATGAAATTATGGCCGATCGCATCGAGGCCGGTACATTATTAATCGCCGGGGCGATCACGGGCGGAGACGTCACGGTCGAAAACTGCAGACCCGAAGATTTAGAAGCGTTAATTTTAAAAATGAAAGACTGCGGTTTTAAAATCGACACGACGGCAACGACGATGCGTGTACACCCTTTAGCAAAATGGGACGCGACTGATATTTCAACGGCTCCACATCCATTATTTCCAACAGATCTTCAAGCACAGTTCATGGCATTGATGACTGTCGCTAATGGCACCAGCATCATCTCAGAAACAGTTTTTGAAAATCGCTTCATGCACGTCACTGAACTTATGCGTTTAGGCGCAGACATTACTCCAAAAACACAAGTCGCAGTTGTGCGCGGTAGACCAGGCGGCTTAACGGCGGCTCCGGTCATGGCGACAGATCTTCGCGCCAGTGCTTCGTTAGTCTTGGCGGGGTTAGTAGCTAAAGGTGAAACTTTAGTAAATCGTATTTACCACTTAGATCGTGGTTATGAAAATTTAGAAGGTAAATTGGGTCAGTTAGGCGCGAAAGTTACGCGCGTTTAGTTTGCTCGAGAGTTTCCACAAACGCAGAGAGGATTAGTTCGTTAACTTTTCCGTCCTTGCGATTGCTGTTTTCGGCCCATCGTGGGTCGAAAAGTTAGAGTGCAAATACTCAAAATAAAAAATCAAAAAATATAAATCGTACTAGCTTAAACTCTCGATCAAATGGCCACGACGGCCATTTGAAAGGCCCTCACATGGATGGACACAATTAGCTGTACCCTAAATCAGCTGCGACAAGTAAAACCTACGCAAAATAAACCTCGATACAAAAAGCAAAAAAAATCCCAAGCCAAAAAGCTCAGGATTAAATAATAAAAACTAAAAAAGGGGAGAGGCGACATTCAGAAGAGAAACTTGAACCTCAGTCAAGGAGGGGCCATGACTGAGGCACTAAAACGAATTGTCAGTTTGATCCGACAGGTTTTGTAAAACTACTCATCTGACAAATGTGTTTGAAGAAAAGCCTGGGAGGGGATCCTGAACTTTTATTCGATTACACATTCGCCTGATGATTAAAAACATGAAGCAAAGTGTCTGATTCGGGGTTCATAGCTTTAGCTTTCGCCGAGAAAACTAAGACAACAATTATGTACGTTGCTATTAACCACTTCATCATGACTAACTTTTAAAGCAACTGCTGTGCCACATTCTGAAACGGTATTAGAAAAAGTAGAGTGGTTTTAGATAGTTAAACGCCATTTTTGGTTCCAACATGGAACTAGGTCTGGTTCCAACTGTGGACTTTGGTCATGAGTTGGGTCTTTCTTGTTTCTATCAGCTGCATCCTTACGAAAGCCTTTTTATAATAATTGAATGAAGTCGACGTCAGAGCAATGGGTCCTAAAATTTGAAACCGAACAGGTGAAGGGACCTTATTCAACGGATGCCGTTCGCAAAATGATTCTGAACGGAACCTTTTCAGGTAACGAACAGATCTGTGCGTACCCTGAAGGAGAATGGACGTCTTTAACGAAACAACCCGAATTTTATGAAGCGCTTCTAGAATCTTTAGAAAATCCAGTCGAAGTGGATCAGAAAAAATCACAAAAAATGGAAGCAGAAACAGTCGTTCGAGTTCCGGTAAAATCAATTTTACCAGAACAACCGCAAAACGAAAAAGTCGATTCATTAATACCACCGATGCCAGTTGCGGGTGATGGGTCGAATGAATTTCAACTTCCAGTTTTTGACCCGACGGATTCTGGAAAAATTAGAAAACAAAATGAAAAACAAATGCAGAAACTGGCCGAGATTAAAAAATCAAGGTCCTCTAATCCCGGAGCGGCACAAAATTTTTATGGTATTTCGCTGGCGCAAAGCTCGGATATCGATTTAACCGATATTAAAAAAATTCAAAAGAAAGAATTAAAAAAGTTTTTTCCATTCGCTTTAATCTGCTTGGCATTGCTGGCCGTTTTTGGATTTTTGGTTTTAAGCGATGACGAAGCTTCAGGTGCGGGATGGGTTTTGTTGGCGCCAAGACATACTGCTGCGAGCGCAAATGCCGATATCGATGTTAAACAGTTAAAAAGAAAAGCAGTGACGAACATTCAGCGTGGTCAGCTTGAAGGTGTTTTATTGGCGCAAAAGTATTTAGTCGAAGCGGCTGAAGAGTCACCCCGCGATTTAGAAACTTTGGGTTTATTGTGCATGGTTCACCAACAGTTGTGGCCGTTCACAAAACAAACCGTTCAAGATTTGAAAAGTATTTCGATGGTGATGCAGAATGCGCGATCGGTAAATCCCATTTCAAGCTATTCTGAATCTTGTCAGGTTACTTTTTTGATCGCCAAAGGCCAATCCAAAGAAGCACGAAGTCTTGTCGAACAAACGTTAGATCACATTGTTGATGATAAATTTAGTTTGGGACCATTTCTCTATTCGATCAAAGCCGAAATGTTAGAGTCTGATCTAAACTTTTTGAACTCGGCGGCTTATTACGACCAAGCTGCCAAGCTTTGGAACACGTGGGTTTGGCCTAAGTTTGGTTTAGCGAGAATGGATTTTAAACAAAATAAATTTGCCGAAGCCCGGGCCGATTACCAGTCGATGTTCGAATTAGATAAAGAATCAAAAGCGGCACTGTACGGTTTGGGATTGGTTGAATACAAGGGATTCAAAAATAACGAAAAAGCCAGTCAATATTTTGCAACCGGCTATCAATTGAAACAAGTTCTGCCAAAAAGTTTTCACGTTGAAGCTTTGCTTGCTTATGCTCAATTGCTAATAGAAAAAAATGACAGATCGAAGGCGTTAGAAGTTGCACAAAAAGGATATCAATTAAATCCAAGTCACCGTGGTTTAAAAGAATTGGTATTAACTTTAGGTGGAAGTGACCGAGTTGAAAATGCGCAGACTGAAATCGTCTTGTTGGGTGATCAATTCGCCAGAGCCGGAGATCATTTAGCGGCCGTTGCGCAGTACAAAGCGGCTTTTGAAATTGATCCAAGAAATTCGACCGCGGCGATGAATGCGGCCAAAAGTTTATGGGCGCTAAATCAATCGCGCGAAGCGATTAGCTGGTTGCAAAAAGCCATACAGGTCGATCCCAAACTAATTTCAGCCTATACCTTAAAAGCCGACTACGAATCGCAACGCTATAGCTTTGTTGAAGCTGCCAAAACGCTGCAAGAGGCTGGTAAAGGATCAAAACAAAATTACGATGTTCTAAAAGGACAAGCCCTACTAGAGTTTAGAAAAAATAATATTAACGGGGCGATTCAGTTTGGCGAACGCGCGTACAAAATGTATGACGCCGATGTCGAACTTTTAACGATATTAGCGCAAGCCAATATCTCGTATTATCTAAATACTCCATCATCTGTTAAAGATGCCTTAGAGAAAAAAAATACAGCCCTGAAAGAGGCGCAAAAACTTTCTGGTAAAGCCATCGATTTAGAACCTTCTTGGCCTGAATCACAAATTACATACGCCAAGTTCTTGGCCGCTTACGACGGGCCGATTCGTGGCGAAACTTATCTAAAATCAAAGATTAAAGATTTTCCTTACACGACTGAGTACCGAATTGGGTTGGCTGAATTTTACAAAAACGAAGAGAAGTTCAACGAAGCGGCCGAAATGTATCAGCAAGTCGTAGATCTTGAACCTAAAAACAAGAAAGCTAATTTTGGTTTAGCTGAGTCTTACCGTGCTTTGAATAATGCGACGTTGGCGCAGCGTTATTATAATGCGACGTCGATATTAGACCCAAGTGATGTTGAGCCGTTATTTTCAAATGCAAAACTGCTATTCGAAACAGCGGGTGGCAAAGAGGCGAAAGCTAAAATAACTCAAGCACTGGCTAAATTTAATGTAGTGAAAGAGATCAATCCAAATTACCCGCGGGTTTCTTACTATTTAGCAAAATGCTATCTAGAGCTAGGTGATTTTCAAAAGGCCATCGATTTGGTGCGTGAAGAAAAAACGAAAAACCCGAATATCGCCGACCCATTTTTATTAGCGGCTGAAATTTATTACCGTAAAGAGCAATATAAAGAGTGCGCCTCTGAATACTCGCAGGCCATCAAGTTACGCCCCTCTAGCGCAGAGCTGTACGTTAAAAGTTCGATCTGTTACCGAAAAAGTGATGCCATAGATATTGCAGAAGATATGCTGAACATTGCCAAGCAAGTTGAGTCTGGCTATCCTGACATCTACCGCGAAGAAGGCTACATTTATGAAAAGCAGGGGCAGGCGGCAAAAGCGCAGGCTTCATTTGAAAAATACTTAGAGCTTTCGCCCAATGCGCCAGATCGCAGCGTGGTTGAATCAAGATTAAGACATTAAGGGGATTTTACAGTGGGCTTAACAGATAATTTAAAGAATATGACGGCTTCGTTACAACAGGGCGCTAAGAACACAACGGTTTCTCTGTCGCACAAACTGTTAAGATTAGTTTCAGGTTTCTTCACGGGACTGGTGTTGGCGCTGATCATTCAAGAAATGATGCAGAGTGGAACGTTGATGCTGCTGTTCTTTATCACTTTATTTACGGCGATTATTTACACCTTCTTGGGGCGTTTTTCGATTCTGCAGATTTTGATTTTTGATCTGATCTGTGTTTTAGTCATCTCTTTGATGCGTCTTTACATTATGGTCGCACCATAAAATTTAGTTTTATAGCTCAATTTAAATTTAAAGTTTTCTTTCCAGAGCGCAGGAGTTTTTGTGATCGATATTAAGATGTTAGAGAAAAAACCAGAAGACGGTAAAAGCTATTACGATGATTATAAACAGGGTTTGTTAAATCGTGGCGCAAAAACCGCCGATCTAGAAAACATCATGGAATTAAACATCAAACGTAAAGAAATGATGACGTCGTCTGAATCTGCAAAAGCTCACCAAAATAAACTAAGTGGTGAAGTCGGAAAATTAAAGCGTGAAGGTGGCGATGCCACAAAAGTTTTAGCTGAACTTGAAACTTTAAAATCGCAAGTAAAAGACTTAGAACAAAAATCAGCTGAAGTAGATGCTGAAGTTCAACAGCTATTGATGACTATTCCAAATAAACCGCACGCTTCGGTGCCGGTTGGAAGCTCTGAAAAAGAAAATAAAATAGTTAAAACAGTCGGCGAACCTAAAAAGTTTTCTTACAAACCGAAAGAGCATTTTGAAATCGGAGAAAAATTAAATATTATCGATTTCGACCGTGCAGGTAAAACGACGGGCGCGCGCTTTGCGTTTTTAAAAGGTGCCGCGGCTCAGATGGAACGCGCGTTGATTCAGTTTATGATGGATACGCATTCTGAAAAGCATGGCTACACTGAAATGATTCCACCGTTCATCGTGAACACAAAAAGTTTAACGGGTACGGGGCAGTTTCCGAAATTTAAAGAAGACGTGTTTCATCTTGAAGGAACAGATTACTATTTAATTCCCACAGCTGAAGTTCCGGTGACGAATTACCATTACGACGAAACGTTACCCGAAGACCAATTGCCGACATCGTTCTGCGCGTATTCTCCATGTTTTAGATCTGAAGCGGGCAGTTACGGTAAAGATACGAAAGGTCTGATTCGTCAGCATCAGTTTAACAAAGTTGAGTTGATGATTTTTTCTCACCCTTCAAAATCTTACGAAGCGCACGAAGCTTTAACTTCGCACGCCGAGAAAATTTTAGAAGCATTGCAGTTGCCTTACCGTCGTATGCTTTTGTGTACGGGTGATATGGGCTTTGCATCAGCGAAAACTTACGACTTAGAAGTTTGGCTGCCGGGACAGAACGCGTACCGTGAAATCAGTTCTTGCAGTAACTTTGAAGACTTCCAAGCGCGTCGCGCGAACATTCGCTTTAAGCCAAAAGATGGCGGTAAACCACAGTTCGTTCATACATTGAATGGCAGTGGGTTAGCGGTGGGGCGTACCTTGGTGGCGATTTTAGAGAACTACCAACACGAAGACGGCAGCGTAGAAATTCCACAAGTGCTACGCAGTTACATGGGAAACAAAGCTGTTATCAAATAACTGCTTAATATTGAATCCTGTTCTACCAGACCATTAACTATAACAAGCCGCAACAAATAGTAAACTGTTGTAAAGAGGGCTGTTTTTCAATAAAACAGACGGTGGAAAGCTGGTAGAGCGGTTGAATACACCAGTCTTGAAAACTGGCAGCCCTTCGCGGGGCTCGAGGGTTCGAATCCCTCGCTTTCCGCCATTTATTTTTTCTAAAATACAATGGCACCTTCGACTTTTTCGCTCGAGTCGGATTTTTTATTTTTTACCTTCAAATAAATTATTCGTTAAAATTATTTTTTCGCCATTCTAAATTTTGATGGGGTCAGGCCGACATGTTCGTTAAAAAAACGAACGAAGTAATTGGGTTCTACGGTTCTACTCACTCGATGGTTGAATCTGTTTCAATTAAAGATATCGAATTCGTTTTTGAAAGTCTTAAAAGTTGAATTAGCAAATTTGATAAATAATTTTGTAAACAAACTTGAAAAGACGCGTCTCTTTTAGCAAATTCGTTCAACATGAAATTTAAGATCTGAAATATTTCATTTTTATTTTTCGTTGAAGAAAGTTTAATTAAATCGGGCAGCGTTCTTGCTTTTCCTAACAGATCAGACGCCCAGACATTTTCTTTGGGTAACGACTCATGAGTGAACTCGATAATTAAACCCATTGTTTTTGAATCCAGCTTCCAATGATGCATTTGCCCCGGCTTTACAATAAAGAAAGCGCCGGCGTGGGCTTTATACTTTTCAAAATCTAACTGGTGCCAACCACTACCCCTAGAAATAAAAACAAGCTGGAAGAAATCGTGCTTATGTGGAAATGGAACTTTGGGATTTAGGCGGTCTTCTAACTTTTCCACACGAATATCCCCAGTGGGGGCGGTGACATTGCCTAGGGCTTCGATCGGGTGGTGGGTATTGGCGTTTTTTGTAGAGGTTATTTTTGAAATTCGTTTGGACATAACCTGAATTTCACGAAACTTTTTGCTTGATGTCACTTCTCGGGGTGTCTTATTTTTCGTCGACGAAGTTTGCTAAAGCTTTATCGTTATTTTGACTTCCTTCTTTGTGCCCCTCGATAGTTTCAAAGGCACTTTTGCCAGTGATGCCAACCCATTTCGGAAAATAAACCATTAAAAAGGCGTAGACGACCATGGCTCCGATAAACACTAAAAAAGCACCGACGATAATTGCTAAATTCATTGAACCCTCCGACCTGATTATTATTATAGTTCGTACTGTAGGTATTTAGTAGGTAGGTACGTTTCAAGAAACAGCACAAACTTCTCAGATCTTTCAAGCGGCTGGTTTTTTTCATTAAAAACAATATAAATAAAAACTATCATCTTGATAAAAAAGAAGTAATTTTAATTATAAATCAATAGGCCTATAGTTATCTGATAAACGGGGGGCGCAATGAAGCGATACCTAGAAAAGGGGATTTTATGATTCAAGTACGTAAATCAAACGACAGAGGCTTAGCAGAGCACGGTTGGCTTAAATCAAGACACACATTTTCTTTTGCTGAATATTACGATTCAAAATTTATGGGCTTCGGACCATTGCGTGTTATTAATGAAGACCGCATTGCGGGTGGAACTGGGTTTGGTACCCACGGCCATAAAGATATGGAAATTATATCTTACGTGATTGATGGTGCCTTAAAGCATCAAGACTCGATGGGAACAGACGCCGTCATTAAACCCGGCGAAGTGCAACGCATGAGCGCCGGAACGGGCGTCAGACATTCTGAACAAAATGATTTGAAAGATAAAGAAACGCATTTTATGCAAATCTGGATTATGCCCGAAGCAAACGGAGTTAAACCAGGTTACGGGCAAAAATCATTTAGTAATGACTTTGCTTGTAGCGATTTAATTTTAGTCGCTTCAAAGTTAGGTCGAAATGGTTCGATTACGATCAACCAAGATGTCGATATGTACGTTGCAAAAACGCAAGATGTTGGCGAAAAAACGATTAATACTTTTAAACATCGACTTTTTTGGGTGCAAGTCATTAAAGGTGAAGTCACTATTGATGATACAAAGTTAACAACAGGTGATGGCGCGGGAATTAGCGACATTGAAACTTTAAAGTTAACATGGGGCAAAGAGACAGAATTTATTTTATTCGATTTACCACAGTAAGGGGAACAACATGGTCACAGGAAATAGAAGACAAGACGCATTAGTCGCTGATTTAAATATTCGTACACACAAGTTAGTTTCAGGCTTAACCGCCACGAATGGTGGTAACGACGAGGGCCCCAACCCCCATGAAATGGTCGAAGCCG
Source organism: Bdellovibrio sp. (assembly GCA_014376935.1). Classification (GTDB taxonomy): domain Bacteria; phylum Bdellovibrionota; class Bdellovibrionia; order Bdellovibrionales; family Bdellovibrionaceae; genus Pseudobdellovibrio. The sequence goes on along the minus strand of JACMQO010000105.1, from coordinate 22,050 downwards.
CACTAGCCGCGTGTACAATTTTAACCGTGCAAATGTACGCCAATCATAAAGGTATGAAGTTAGAATCGACAGACGTGGCCGTAAAGATCACGTCTGAAGGCGCCGACAGCGTATTTAGCTTAGAAGTTTCTTTTCGCGGAGATTTAACTCCAGAAGAGCGTGAACGTCTAGGACAGATCGCGCAACGTTGTCCGATCCATAAGCTATTAGTAAGTAATATTAAAATAGAAACTACAGCGAAGTAATAAAACTTAAATTGCGCCCTGAATTGGCTTTGTCGCGCCTGAAAGAATGAAAACGCAAATCTGTTTTTGTATCAACATCTAAGGCGTGAATAGCGGTAACGGGTAAATTTGAATGAAAAATCTGCGACTCAAGAATATTTTTTAAATCGACCATGAACCCGCTATTAGTTTTTACAAATTGCGAATTTTTATCGGTGGCGTAAGAGGATTTTAATAATAGATCTAGAACATCCGCCTGCACTTCAAAACTTTTTTGTAAAATGTGTGGGCCCATCCAAATTTCAAAGCTTGGGTGATCCACAGATTCAGCTAACGAAATTAAAGATTTCAGAACAATTTGATTTTCAACCCCCCGCCAGCCGGCATGAACTGATGCGATCTTTCCCGATGTCTTTTCGTGAATCATGACCGGTGTGCAATCAGCCGTTGATATTAACAAGCCTTTTTTTTTGTCGACAGTCCAATGTGCGTCAGCTTCATGAAGTTCAGCAGAAGCTTTTAAGATGATATCGGAATGAGTTTGTTTAACTTTAGAAAAATTAAACTGAGGAAATTCTTTTTCGATTTCAGGGAGCGTTGCGCGTATGTTTCCGAAGAAAGCAAATACGTCATCAGTTTTAAAAGTGTAACCTAGGTCACATTCCTGGAAGTGTGTGGGCAAAGCCAAACTCCTGCATCTTTATTTTATCAGCGTCGGGCCAACTGACCTTGAACAACATAAACTCGTTCGTTTTTGGATGGGTAAATCCAAGTTCGGCGGCATGTAGAAAGAATCGATTCAGGTGAAGATTTTTAAAAATATTAAGCGAAAATCCGTAAGTTAAATCGCCGACCAAAGGATAACCCATGTCGCTTAAGTGCACACGAATCTGATGCGTGCGTCCGGTTTCAAGTTTAAGCTTCATGTACGAAAAAGAATTGTTTTTATCAACGCGAGTCGCGGCCACTTTTTCAAAGTGCGTAACGGCCCATTTACCTTCTTCAAAGTCAGGCTTAAAGGTATTCAGAATTTTTCCATCTTTACGAACCGAGGCATGTCGTTTGCGATCAGCCGGGTGACGGGTTAAGTAAGACTGTACTTTGCCAACACGCGTTTTCATATCGCGGTCGACAACCGCATAATAGATACGATGACTGGTTTTCGCCTTAAACTGTGCCGCTAAGTGCTCGTGCGCGAAATCATTCTTGGCGATGACAAGTAAGCCGCTAGTCTCTTTATCAAGCCGGTGAACGATTCCAGGACGCATTTCGTTTTTCATCGATAGATCTTGGGTATAGTGGATTAAAGCATTTACTAACGTGTCGTTTTGGTGTCCGGCGGCCGGGTGCACGACTAGGCCCGTTGGTTTATTTAAAACGATGACGTCGGCATCTTCAAAAATGATATCTAATTTAAAATCATATGGAATAAGTTCGGTGGGGCTTTGAACTTCAGGCAACTGAATTTCGACAGAGTCATTTGCTTTTAAAGAAACAGACGCCTTCTTGTTTTTGCCATTCACAAAAACCAAGTCTTTTAATATTAAATCTTTAGCGTAGCTTCGCGAGTTGATTTCTGTAAGTTCGGCCAACCATTTATCAAGTCGTTGGCCATGATCTTTTTCTTCAACAGTGTAGGTTTTAGTTTTCAATCGATTTTTTGTAGATCTTCATGTACGAGTTCGCAACAACCGTATCGTCTAAATTTAAGAATCTAGCGATTTGGATGATGTAACCACGAACAAATACGGGCGCGGGTAAATTATTACCGTCCATTGTTTCTAATGCTTTTAAGTACCACGGATTGATTTTAGTTTTTTCGTTTAAGATATCAATCGTCACTTTTTTGTAAGTACAAACTTTTTTAAGAAATTCGCCAGTCCATTGAGTTTGGTTTTTGATTTCGTTTTCAAAAGCTTCATCGACTTTATAAGTCGTTTTACTTTGCTCTTCGATTTCAACTAATTCTTTTTTAAGTTTTGATTCGTTAAAAAGTTCAACGCTGGCTGCTTTGATCGCGTCGATTGAAAAATCATTTTCAGTAAATGTAGAAACTTGGCGACGTTTTTCATAAATATTACGGTAAGTGTTGTTTGCAAGAACGGCGTAAGCTTCATCAATCATGTTTAAAAGTTGTTGAGCTTCGTTTTTATCGAAAATGGCGTAAAGGGCTGGGTTCTGAGCTGAATACGTTCTTCTAGCTTTCTCATAAGCAATGGCAATTTCCTGCTGAGTCGCTGTTTGAGGAACTTCTAAGATCTCGTAATAGTTGTGTTTCATTTCTGTATTCATCTTAAAAATATGATACGGCTCGTTGCTCAAACTGGGCAATAAAATATTTAAAATTGGTAAATAGTTTAAAAAAACCGCTAAAAAGCAGCAATCAGCCTACGTATCTGTCAGCTAAGCGCTTGAAATTTGATGCCTTTTAGATTTTCTTCTGCTTCAGAAGCACGCAGGTATAACGGTAGCAATGATGCCCAATGTATGGGTTTTAATGTTAGTTGAAATACAAAATACTGTGCGGCAAACGCTTTAGGGTCATCTTCGGGGGCTAAATCTCTTGAAATTAAGGTCATCAACTTCGAATCAAAATATTTTGAATACGTTGTAAATCCATCACCAACCACGGTTACATTTTCGGTAATGTAATCATTTAAATTTTGCACGCGCACAACTTCGGGTTCTTTAAGCGTGATCAACCGATCGTTTTCTTTTTTGTACGTCGCGATATAGACCATGTTTTTGTAGGCATTTAGCATTGTAACGATCGACTTTGATTTTTCAGGGCATTGCCACGCTAAGTTTTCTAGTGAATTGATCGCAAAGACTGGCTTGTTGTAGCAGTAGGCAAATGTTTTGATGGTGTTTAAACTAATACGAATACCGGTAAAGCTGCCGGGGCCGATGCCGGTCACAAATAAATCAATGTCAGACAATTGAAGGTTCGCTTCTTTTAAAACTTCATCGATAAATAAATTTAATCGGTCCGCATGAGAACCCTGGCGTAAAGATTCTTTATACGCCAGAAGTTTCGAGTCGTTAAAAATAGCAACGCTTCCTAGAAGCGTGCTGGATTCACAAGATAATACAATCATGCTTTAAAGAAGAATTTCGTAAAGTCGTTGAATAAGGCTAATACCATAAGTCCCATCAATAACACGAAACCAACTTGTTGGGCTATTTCCATTTTCTTTAAACTTAACGGACTGCCTTTGATCGCTTCGATCGCGTAGAACACTAAATGGCCACCATCAAGAACCGGGATCGGAAGTAAGTTTAAGATAAACAAACTGACCGATAAAATACCCATCGTCATTAAGAACGATTGAAGTCCATTTTCGTAAGAGTCTTTAGCCGCTTTACCGATTGAAATCATGCCGCCGATATTTTTATGAGAAACTTCGCCTTGAAATAAACGAACGAACGAAATAACCGTCATCGTCGTGATTTCCCAAGTTCTAGAAACACCTTTCTCTAAAGCGTAATAAAGGTTATCGGCTTTGACCTTAACCATTTCCGGTTGCGAGTAATTGATAAACGGTAAAATACCAATCGTGTAACGTTTGTCTTCTTTACCTTGCGGGGTCATTTGACTAGTTACTAGCGGAGTGATTTTTTTTACCATCTCGGCGCCATCGCGAACGATTTTAATCTCGACCGGGGCTACGCCGTCATAAGATTTAATTTTATTTAGAACCTGATCCCACTTTGTAATCGGCTCTGCATTGATCGCTATGATTTTGTCAAAACGGTGTAGATCAGCTTTTTCGGCCGGAGAATCTTTGATGACTTGATCTAAAAATAAATCAGGTTGATCAAAACCTAAAGCGGCAACGCTAGCGTCTTTTGGAATATCTGTTGAAGCAATGGTGAAAGATAATTTTGTTTTAGTTCTGTCGGAATCAATCGTTGCGCCCGGAACTTCACGATCGACCGCAAAGACCATATTTTGTTGCGTTGATGTTAAGCGCTCAAGATCAGTCCACTTCGTGACTTTTTGTCCGTTAATTTCAGAAATTTCGTCACCCGGTTTGAATCCTGCTTTTTCGGCGATCGAACCTGGTTTAAGGCCAACAACAGTTCCACGTGCTAACGGTAAAATTCCTGCGACTTCACCGATTGTTTTATCAGTTGAAAAAATATTAGGATTTGGAGCTGAACCAACCGTTAGGTTTAAATCTTTCTTTTGGTTTGCTAAACTCATAACACTGACGGCTACTGACGAGCCTTGATGTTTATTCAAAGCTTTTTGAAGCTCTTCATAACTGCGGATCGGTTCGTTTCCAATTTGGGTAAAGCGATCGCCGGTACTTAAACCCATTGTTGCGGCTGGCGAGCCTTGTTCAACTTCAGCCATGACGGGTGCTCTAGTTTCTTCGCCGATAAAAGAGATGAAACCAAAAACTAAAATTGCAAAAAAGAAATTCATTAATGGACCAGCTAGAACGATCGAAATTCTTTGCCACACATTTTTATGCGTAAAAGAAACCGGGCGATCGGCTTCACTGATGCCTTCACCATTTTGTTCACCGAACATTTTAACGTATCCACCAAGTGGAATTAAAGACAGTGCGTACGTGGTGTCGCCCTTTTTGTACGTCAATATTTTTTTTCCAAATCCTAAACTGAAAACCTCAACGCGTACGCCGTTCCAGCGGGCGACTGCGAAGTGTCCTAGTTCGTGGACAAAAATTAAGATGCCCAATAGGATTACAAATGGAATAACCGTCGAATAAATCTGACCAAGAATTGTTGCTATATACATGCTTATTATTTTAAACGATTAATCAAAAACGTCCACACCAGTTGTTTCTTTTTTTAGCGCTGCGCGACCTAAAGCCAGTCTTAATATAAGACAATGTTGTCTGAACACACGTAATCGAATTTAATCATCAAGAATGTTTTATAACGAGAAATAATTCGCAGCTAAATAGAATAGGGGTGAAGCTAATAACACACCATCTAGGCGGTCTAGAATGCCACCGTGACCCGGCATGATGGTTCCTGAATCTTTGACTCCTGAAACGCGCTTGATAAGCGATTCAAAGAAATCTCCAACTTGGCCCAAAAACCCGCCCACTAATCCACAGAATACTAATGCTAATACAGGAGTGTTAGGCAGCACGTACGAAAATGCGAAAGCCACTAAAGTTGAAAATAATAAGCCACCTAAAGAACCTTCTAAACTTTTGTTAGGAGACAACGTCGGAGCAATTTTTGTTTTTCCAAATTTTGAACCAAATATGTACGCACCGATGTCACCAGCAAAAACCACGGCCAATAAGCACAAAAACCATTCCATACCGTTATTTGTTTGTGACGTCCAAATGATACAAGCGGGTAGAAAACATGTGTACACCAAACCTAAGCAAGATTTAGCAACAAAACTTAAAATCTGATCAAGGTCTTTGAAGCGACGGTGGTACAGTATTCCGAAGCAAGCCAGAAAAATAAAACTTAGGATTAAAGCAACTCCCGAAATGGAGCGAAGTTCTTCTTGCGTGACTAAGATAAAAAGCAAAGTGGACACAATTAAAAAAAGGTTACGAGTAAACTTAGGGTAGCTTGCATTAAAAAACATGCGGGCTATTTCAAAAGAGGCGCGTACGACGGTGAATAAACCGATAACGTACAAACCTTTTTCTTTTCCGAAATAAATGAACAAGGTTAAAATAATTAGTGCAATGATAGCCGAGATAACTCTAGATGAAAGATTCTTCATTTTTTATTTTTGTCCCGCCGAATCGGCGTTCTCTTTGAAAATAGTTTTGGCAGCAGTGGTCAAAATGCTTTGTTGTAAAATCAGGCCATAACGTGGCGCTAAAATAAAGTTCGCTATAAGAGGCTTGCCACATCATAAAATTAGACAAACGGCTTTCACCGCTGGTTCTAATAATTAAGTCAGGATCAGGCGTTCCCGAAGTCATAAGATGTGAATTGAAATAGCTTTCGGTGATTTGGTTTTTATCAACTTCGCCGTTTTTAAACTTTTCAGCGATATTTTTTACGGCCGACAAAATTTCTTGGCGCGAGCCGTAGCTCATCGCGAAAGTCAGATGAAGACCGGTATTTTTTTCAGTTAATTTTTTCGTTGTTTGGATAGCTAACTGCACATCTTTCGGAAGCTTTTCAACTTCTCCGATCACAGAAAATCGAACATTTTCTTTAATCAACGTCGCGGTCTCTTTTTGTAAATAGCGTTTCATTAAGCGCATTAAAAAAGAAACTTCAGTCTGGGGACGTAACCAGTTTTCGGTACTGAAAGCATAAAGTGTTAAATTCTTTAAGCCCGAGTTTCCCGCATGAGTAATAATTTTTTTAGCGACGCGTGCACCTTTAATATGGCCGAACGTTCTGGGCTTGTTTTTTTGCTGAGCCCAGCGTCCATTCCCATCCATAATAATTGCAACATGCTCTAATCTGGCAGCCATCGTTATTACTCTTTAAAAGTTTAAGTTAGTTCTTCAAATATCAAAATATAAAATCTAAATTGTATTTAGATTGTTAAGATTGATTTTTCTTTTTCGTCAGTCGATGCGTCGATTTTTTTGATCATATCGTCTGTTACTTTTTGAATGTCAGTTTCAGCTTTTTTGGCTTCGTCTTCGCTAACTAACTTGTCTTTTAAAGCTTTTTTTACTTCTTCGTTTGAATCACGACGAACTAAGCGAACCGCAACGCGTGCGTCTTCAGCTACCTTTTTAACCTGTTTTGCTAAGTCTTTACGACGCTCTTCAGTTAAATCAGGAACTTTTAAACGGATAACTTTACCATCATTGATGGGCGCCATACCGATATCTGATTTTACTAAGGCTTGTTCGATGTCTTTTAAGATCGCAGATTCCCAAGGGGCGATTAAGAAAGTTTTTGCATCTGGAGTTGATACAGAAGCCACTTGGTTTAAGGGTGATAAATTGCCGTAGTAGTTCACGCGCACGTTATCAAGCATTGAAACTTGCGCTTTACCTGTACGAACTTTTTTGAAGTCTTCAGCTAAAGAAACAAGAACTTTATCCATACGAGCTTGTGCATTCTTTTTTGATTGTTCTAACATAAGGTGATCTCCTTCTTACCGGGCCATTTTATTAACCCGCCAGCCTCGATTTGGCCAGCTAAGTCGTTTAATTTTAATAAATTTTTAATGAACTATTGTGCCAATGTTTTCGCCAAGAATAGCTTTCAGGATATTGCCTGGCTTTGCAAGATCAAAAGTCATGATTGGTAGCTTGTTATCCATACACAGGCTGATCGCCGTCGAATCCATAATTTGTAGGCCTTGCTTCAATACGTCGATATAACTGATTTTATCGTAACGTTTCGCATCGGCATGTTTAGTTGGATCTTTATCGTAAATACCATCAACTTTAGTGGCCTTCATTAACACTTCGGCGTTGATTTCCATCGCGCGTAAAGAGGCTGCCGTGTCTGTAGTAAAGTACGGATTACCAGTGCCCGCGCCGAAAATAACGATGCGACCTTTTTCTAAATGACGAACGGCTCTGCGACGAATGTAAGGTTCTGCAATTTCAGCCATTTCGATTGCTGATTGCACGCGGGTTGGTACATTTTCTTTTTCTAAAGCATCCTGTAACGCCAAGGCGTTGATACAAGTCGCTAACATCCCCATGTAGTCAGAGCTTGCGCGGTCCATACCGTTCGCCGAGGCTGCGATTCCACGAAAGATATTTCCGCCGCCGATCACAAGACCGATTTCAACACCGGTATCATGAGCTAGCTTAATATCTTGAGCGATCTGTTTTAACGTAACGGTGCTTATCCCGTGGCCTTGAGTTCCGGCAAGGGCTTCACCGCTTAACTTAAGAAGAATTCTTTTGTAAACTGGTTTGCTCATTGGGCCTCCTGTTGAAGATTAAATTTGGATCACGAGTGAATTTAAAGAAACGAATTTTTATAACGATAAACTTTTGAACAAGAACAAATTTTGGATAAAAAAAAGGTGTCTTTATCAGACACCTTTTTTACTTTCTTAATTAGTGGCTTTTCGATGCCGCCGTTGCCGCTGTTTGAGCAGCTACTTCGGCAGCAAAGTCATTTACTTTTTTCTCGATACCAGCGCCTAATTCAAAACGTACGAAACGTTTGATTTTTAAATCGCCGCCAGCTTTTTTAGAAACTTCTGTTTGGTAGTCAGAGATTTTTAAATCTGGGTTTTTTACGAATGATTGATCTAATAAACAGTTTTCAGCTAAGAACTTACGGACTTGGCCTTCAACGATTTTGTCGATCATTTCTGGTTTTTTACCTTGCTCTAAGTTTTTTGCTTTTAAGATTTCTTTTTCTTTAGCAACAACTGTTGCGTCCATTTGATCAGACGATAAAGCCATCGGATTCATCGCAGCGATATGTAAACAAACGTCAGAAGCAAAAGTTCTTGCGTCTGCTGAATTTGCTGCTGAAGGAGTCGCCGCAGTGACTTCGATAAGAACGCCGATTTTACCTTCACCGTGAATGTACGAGTGAACTAAACCAGAATCATTTGTCGTGTATTTTTCAAAACGACGGATAACGATGTTTTCACCGATTTTCGCGATCGCTTCTTTTAATACGTCGCCGACTTTTTTACCAGGGTGTTTTGCATGTGGATGATCTAAAAGATTGTCGATTGAAGCCGAAGTTAAAACGTGTCCGCCGATATCTTGTACGAAACCGATGAAGTGTTCGTTACGAGCTACGAAGTCTGTTTCAGAGTTCACTTCAACAACTGCTGCTGCTTTGTCAGCTGTGATGGCGAAAACCATACCCTCAGCTGCAATGCGATCAGATTTTTTAGCTGCTGCAGATAAACCTTTTACGCGTAACCATTCAACTGCAGATTCGAAGTCTCCGTTTGTTTCTTGTAAAGCTTTTTTACACTCCATCATTACGGCATTTGTTTTTTCGCGTAGTTCTTTAACCATTGACGCAGATATAGACATGGGATGTCTCCTTATCGTTTAAATAAATAAAAATTTAGCAATATGAAAATGAATCTTGTTTTAAAACGGGGTTAGTGACGTAAAACCACCAACCCCTTATTTCAGAAGTTTTGAACTGCAGATTACTCTGCAGCGTCTTCTTTTTCTTTGTTTTCAGTGTTTAATTCAGCTTCGATTTCAACTAATTCAGCTGTACCAGCTGCAACTAATTTACGTGTCTTGCTAGCTTTAACTACTGAAGGACCTGCAGATTTTTTCTCTTCAGGTTTAGCTGTTGTTGGCTTCGGAGCCGGAGTGCGAGCTGGGCGTTTCGCGCCATCATCTTGCATCATCTCGCCCTTTTCTTTAGCCAAGTCAGAACCTTTATCAGTTTGAGAACGCATTTTTTGCTCCCAAACTTTAGATCCTTCGATGAAAGAGTCAGCGATTAAGTTAGTGAATAATTTGATTGAACGGATAGCGTCGTCGTTACCAGGAATCGGAAAATCAACTGCTTCTGGATCAGAGTTTGTATCTGCGATCGCAACGATTTTGATACCTAATTTGCGAGCTTCAGCAACGGCGATGTGTTCTTTAGGAAGATCGACAACGAACATGACTTTAGGGATCGACTTCATGTCTTTGATACCTTCAAGGTAATCAGTTAAACGAGTTGCTTCGTGATCAAGACCAGCGCGTTCTTTTTTAGTTAAAAGATTGTATTCGCCTTTTTCTTTCATCGCGTCGATTTTACGTAGACGATCGATCGATGCTTTGATTGTTTGGAAGTTTGTTAACATTCCGCCTAACCAACGCTTAGTCACGAAGAACTGACCAGAACGGCGAGCCGCTTCTTGGATAGGTTCGATAGCTTGTTTTTTTGTTCCTACTAAAATCATTGATCCGCCTTCAGACGCGATTTCTTTCACGAAATCAGCCGCTTGATTAGCGCGAACAACTGTTTTTTGTAGATCGATGATGTGGATCCCGCCGCGTGCTGTGTAAACATACGGTTTCATCTTTGGGTTCCAACGTGCTGTTTGGTGTCCAAAGTGAACGCCAGCGTCTAACATTTCTTTCATGGTAACTTGTGCCATGGTACTTCCTTTTCTGGTTATGCCTCCGACGTGCAGAGCTTGAATTATTCAAGAGTACTCAGTCCAAATTCGTAGCTTAATTGCACCGAAAATGAATGCCGAGACCAGTGTTAATACTCGTCGTGTGTTATAGTGGAGATCAGAGTTATCATAGCGAAAACCCAAGGGCAACAAGAGAGATAAAAGGTCCAAAAGGTAACTGCGGGACCGCCCACGTTTAGCCTTGGGAAAGTGGAAAATTTTGATAAAATAGGTATAACTTTTTGAAAGTGTTTATTTAGTTCGATCTTAATTAGCTAGACATCGTGACGCGACGCCATGCCAAAAGTGAGCTGGAACCATTTGGTCTATTGCCAAGTCATTTCGAATACTTAAGTTTAAATTGATGCTTCTTGAGTTATTTTTTCAGCAACGTCAGTTTTTTCGACGTAAGCCATTTGTGGGTCGAAACCTAGGCTCGCTAAAATCAGTTGGGCTGTTTGTAGGCTGCCTAAAAGATTTGGGCTTGTGTTGGTTGTCGCTGAACCGATCCAAAGATTTTCTACATGGGGGTATGTTAAGTTTGCACTTAATTTAAGCTCTGCGCCCGAAATAGAAGATGAAACGAAGATGCGTTCTTTTTGAATTTTTTCTGAAACTTCAGGGAAGGCGCGCTTAATTTGGCGTTTAATTTTTTTCAAAACTAGTCCAACGTTTTCAGTTTCTTCGGCCAATTCGTGGTCGATAAAACTTAACCATTGTGACATATCTTTTGTAATAAACTTGCCGATACAAGGGCCTAAATCGTCGTCAGTCGTTCCATTTAAAACGAATAAATTCTCTTTCATTTCAGTTTCTTGTGGGTGGAATAAGTCCACGCACACGGCCTGCCAAGATGTTGATTTATTGATTTTACTTTTTAAACGAATATTCATGATTTCATCTGGTAAAATATAAGTTAATTCTTTGATCGGAGCCGTGAAAATAAAGTTGTGTCCATGGTACGTTTTATTTCCGTTTACTACAACATGAGTTAGATTTGGGTTTTTAGCTTCTAAATTTTCAAAACCTAATTTTGTGACGAATGATTTTGTTAACAACGTTCCTTGGAATTTTTCTTTTAATAATTGAACCCACTGCCAAGGTTGTAAATGAAGCTCGACTTGTTTTGCACTTAAGAAATACGAGAACTGATCATAAAATTCAGGGGCGTGATTGCCGAAGCCCACAAATGATTTATAGCCGCTAGCTTCGTACGTTTCAGGATTATTTTCTGAAACTGATTTTACCAATTTTAAACCCAGTTGATTTTCTAAATTATCTAAAGCTTTCAAACCTGATTCTGTCGCTGGAAAAAAGCGAAGACCGTTATTGATATGTTGGTCGGCGAAAGTAACGGGGCGGTTAAGGCCTCCGATATCGTCTAAAGATTCTAAAACTAAAACGTTTGTCGTTTCAGTTGAAAGTCTTTGGGCAATAGTTAAACCGGTTAAGCCGCTTCCAATGATGATGTAGTCGTAGATGTGCATAAGCTAACGATCAACAATAGCAAATGATGTTGCAAGAAAATCCTGTAAAAATTTGGATTAAAAATGCCTAACGCATTTAATCACAGCCCGTAAACCAGCTCTGACGGTAGGTTTTAGCCATCTTTGCTTATCAAGAAAGCAAGCAACGGGTCGAGAGTACTTGTAGTAAAAATAAACGAATTTTCGACCGTACGGATTTGTTTTTAACTTTTGATCACGGAAATTTCTTAAATACGTCACTTCGTCCGCCATCGGCGCTTCAAAAGCGGACGTAGCGATGAAACAGCGTGTGCGTTTTTTCTGGCAATCGGCGATGAAAGTTTTAATCACTTCGGGGTGGCGACATTGTTTTTGAAAAGCCTCTGCCTTATGAATTAAATCGATAAAGACCGGAGTAAAACTTGCGAACTTAGCTAATTGTGCGGCCGCGCCTTTTTGACGTTTCGTGTACTTGTCGCTTGAATCGTAAATGCGCACCAAGTCCCAATACACGCCGGTGATGACGGTTAATTCGGCCGTGCGGGCGGCATCTTTTAACATCTCGGGCGTTAGGGTTCCGGGTTTACAATCAAAAACCACTTCAATCAGGCGAATGTATTTTTCGTACGAAACGGCCGCTTCAGAAAAACGTTTTCGTTTCATCATCGTGTGGCCATGTTTAACTAGCGGAACGCGGTTTTGCCACATTCGCTTTTTGCGAACCTCTTTTGCGCGTTCTTGTGCAACCAAAACACCATCGGCACTGGTCGCTTGGCGCATCAATGAATTTTGGCATGGAGTACAAATTTTTTCGGCGACATGAAAGCTAGGATCTACTCGTCTAATTTTTTCGCGCAAAGAGCCACTGATGAACGATATCTCAGGGACTTTAAGATGACATTGCGGGCAGGTGACCATATAGGTCTATTCTTTTACAATAAATTGATAGGGTCAATGTCGACCAAGACCTTCACTTGGCTTGGAATCCAGTCCTCGTCAGCTAAAAGTAACGTAATAAATTGATTCAATAAATGAGCCTGGGCATGTTTTAAAATCAAATGATAACGAAATTGATTTCTTAGCTTTGCCATCGGCGCCTGAGCTGGACCTAAGATTTCAACGTCTTTGTAAGTCTGGTATTTTTCCTTAATCATGTAAGAACGTTGTGACAACATCGAACAGGTTTGTTGGACCTTATCTAATGACAACGACTGAACGCGAATGGCCGCCATTTTATGAAAAGGGGGGTAATTCAATTGTCTTCGGTGATTGAGTTCGTTTGCCGCAAAACCCTCAAAATCATGTCTTTGTGCAAACTCTAAAGAGTCGTGGCTGGTGTTGTAGGTCTGAATGAAAACTCGACCTGGGTCTTCGCCAATCTTGGTGTGACGACCTGAACGGCCACTCATCTGGGTCATTAATTGAAAACTGCGTTCTGATGATCTGAAGTCAGGTAAATTAAACCCGACATCGGCCAGTAATAATCCGACTAATTTTAAATTAGGAAAATCTAAACCTTTAGCGATCATCTGAGTACCGATCAAAATATCGATTTCTGATTTTTCCATTTTTTCAATCAGCTCTTCAAGTTCAGCTCGAGAATTAATTTCATCGCGATCGGCGCGGGCGATGCTTGATTCAGGGAAAAGTTTTCTTAAATCTTCTTCTACTTTTTCAGTACCTAGCCCCATCGGAACTAATTCGCCCTCTTTACAATCTGAACACTTCACCTTGAAATTTTCGTGATAATCGCAGTAATGGCAAACTAAGTGCGCGTGGGCGTGGAGGGTTAAACCGATATCACAATTCGGACATTCGGCCGTGTAGCCGCAGCTAGGACAGAAAACGACGTTGGCCATGCCGCGACGATTTAAAAGCAAGGCCGTTTGCTCTTTGTTGGCGATCTTGATTTTAATTTCGTTGTATAATTTTTGCGAAAGCCAGAAAGGTTTTTCGGGAGATTTTTTTTCTAAATCTTTTTCTAACCGCATATCGACGATTTCGATATCTGGTAAAGGTCTATTTTCGACGCGTGACTTTAATTGGTGTAAATGAAATTTTCCATCTTGAGCATTTTTCCATGATTCTAAACTAGGGGTCGCCGACCCTAATACAATTGGGCAATCTAAAAATTTAGCTAACATGATTGCGGCGTCGCGACCGTTGTATTTTAATTTCTCGTCTTGTTTGTAGCTGGCTTCGTGTTCTTCATCGATCACGATCAGGCCCACGTTATCAACCGGGCAGAACAAAGCAGACCTTGCGCCGACCAAGATTTTTTTGTCACCTTGAACGATGTCCCACCATTGATTTGTGCGCTCACGAGCGGTTAATTGTGAATGAAGAACCGCGATTTGATCGCCGAAACGTTCGGCGAATCGATTGACTAATTGCGGGGTTAACGAAATTTCGGGTACTAAAAATAAGCCGCGTTTTCCTTCGCGAATATTTTTTTCAAATAAATTAAGATAGATTTCAGTTTTTCCTGAACCGGTGACGCCGTGAACTAGATGCACCGAAAAGTTTTCATGTTTTTTAATTTCTTGTAAACAATGGTTTTGTTCGTCGGTTAGATTGTGCTGTGATTTTCTTTCTAAAGTTGGAACGACGGCAGGTCTTTTTGAAGCGCGCTCTTTTGTTTTTTTAGATAATGGTGGAAAGCACAATTGGACGACCTGCCCCAGCGGATAAGCATAATAATTTGAAACCCATTCGATCCATTTTAAAAAAGGATCTTTAAGTTGAGGTAAGTCTTCATCAAGACTCAGTATTTTTTTTAAAGTGTAGCGTTTAGCTTCAGGTGGAAGTTTATTTTGTTCGGCGTACGCATCATCTAAGACCTGCATAATTGCGGCCTTAACGCTTCTTTTTCCTAAAGACACGTTAACGATTTGACCGCGTTCGGGCGTGAAATCGTCACTTGCAAGGTAAGTTAATTTATCTTTAATCGGGGCGTCGACGGCAACTTGAACACCGCGAACAGCTTCTGCCTGCGGTTCCACAGACATCTATCGAAACCTTGTATAGAATTCTTGAATCGTTAAACCGATCTGCCCTTTATTGGCTAAATTGATCTCAGACGGCTGATCTAATTTTTGTGGGTAAAAATTTGTTAGATTCGCTTTGATTTTTGTTGAAACATTTCGAACGCGAATCACGGCCACTTGATGACCCCAGTTTACGGTTTTGGTTCTTGGATACCAAAGTTTATCGTACTGGGCGTAATCATCGAAACTAACTTCAGTTTCTGACGGAAAACGAATTTTACGAATCTGAAAGTTTTCTTGGTCTAACCAAAATTCCGGTTTTAAAATATTTGTTGAAGGCTCGCCAATGGCCAAAGCCGGAAGACCCGCGACGCGCGATAGGCGAATCGTTTTTGCAACGGATAAATCAGTTAAATAGTTTGAAAAAGACGCGATCGATCGAATTGATAAAAAGCGTTCAAAAAAATCGAGATTGACCGGTTCGCTTTGGCGATTTTTTCCAATCATCGTCGTCTTGTTTTTACTGTTATAAAAAGTAACGACTTTAAAAGAATCTTTTAAAGCGCCCTGGCCGGTGGCCGTTAAAACTAAATTTTTATCACCTTCGATCAACCAGTTTTCTTTGATGACGATGTCTTCAGATTCACTTTTAAAAATGACGTCTTGATCGACAGAAAAAATTTGATTTCCAGATAAGGCGACAGATTTCTTCATCGCGGTTTGCAATGGAAGGACGAAACCGTAAGAAAAATTAGAAATACCCAGGACTATGGTCAAGATCAACGCTGTTTTCATTTCTAAAATGTATCATAATGAAATCAGAAATTCAGCTTGAAGCGAAAGCTAACGGAACGTGTTACTATGATAATTGTGAAAACAATCTTTGGACTTATTTTCATTACAGGACTTTTTGTCTTTTTTCAGAACTGTAGTGTTCAGCAAAACGCCGGGATCCTGGGTTCAAAAAGTACGGCGGCTACGGCCGAAGAGACGATCACAGCTGCAACTCCGTTTGCCTATGATTTAGCGCCCGACACCATTTCGTACAACTCGTGCGTGGGCGAAAATTTGAATAATTCGGGTCTGCATGGTTTAAAAATCGGCGTGAATGAAGGCTTTGTCACTAGCGACGGATCTGGTGCCGTTAAAGGTGGACTTAAACTAAGAACTGATTTTTTACAGTACGTGGGATTAAATGTGCCGTCTCGTTACCCTTCAACGGTAATAACTCCGGCGCAGATTCAGTATTTACTGACTCAGTCTAAAGCGAACAAAGATGCCTATATTCAATTTGCTGTTCGTCGTCGTAGCGACTTAGCGGTCATGAGCGATTTAATTCAGCCTGCAAGTTTAACACAATTAAGTATCCCCCGAGATGGTTTCTTTAATACGGCCGCATTAAATCAAGATCCGGTATTAACAAACTTAACTAAAAATGTTCAGTTCGGTGAAAAGGGCGTTATTTTATCTGAAGGCGCCCGTATTTATAGTTTAACATCGGATGTAACGCCGACTCCAATTCAGGTCTCTTTTGGTTTTTCAAATATCGTCGACGAAACTTTTGGCAGACAGGGTTTGTCTTTAGATACGGAAGATTACGGTATTGGTGAACGTTATTCTGAACTGGTTAGAAACAGATTTAATTTAGCAACTGATGATAAATATTTATTATCAGTTACGTTTGGCTCGGCCAGCGGTACGGGAACTGATTTAGGTTTAAATTCTCTGCGCAGAAAAGATGATACGGTTAAAGCCAAAGCTTATGGCCGATCGTACGCATTAGGTTTTAGTACTTTCGCCACGACGACCGCAAATGGTTGGAAAAATAATTCGTTAAAGACCGTGAAAGAATATGATTTAGCTTCTAGCGCCGAAGTTGGATCGACTTGGTCATGTTCAAGTTACGTGATCATGAAGCAAAATCAATGGAATGGAACCCGCATGAACAAGCCATCGTGCAGCCCGCTTGTTGCCAGTGATTTAGCGGTGACGACGATCGGTAATGCCGTCAAAAAATTACGCCGTCATTATTTAGAATCCGATTGGAATATCGGTTTATTTTATGATGCAAATCAAGTTTACACGCCGGGGACTCGCTCTTCGCAACCGCTTTGCTTGGTTTCTAAAAATAATGAATGTTATTTATCGACTGAAAATGTCATTCCGGGTGCCGATGTTGGCGTCAACTACAACCCTCTGACAGAGTGTTATTTGTATAATCGTATCAGCACAACGTACGTTGGATCGCTGGCAAACGTGAAAGCCGCTGGACGCTGCGCCCAATTTGCCAGTATTTGCACCCGCTCGGGCGAGAATTAATAGTGTTTAAGGCTGACGTTTGTTAGCCTTTTTCTATGACAAACCAATCAGCTTTTAAAATTATACTTGTTCTTTCGACTTTGTTTTTTTCAAACATAAGTTTTGCAACGCCGGTTGTCGGTTCGGTTTCAACCGCGACGGGCGGAACAGGGCGCGGAACCGTTGAACCAACCGACAGCGTTTTATTAAATCCGGCGATCGTGGCGCAGATTCCGACAAAATATTTCAGCTTCAATTATTCAAAAGACCAAATGGGTTTAACGATTTCAGATAACGGTCGTGATGCTTTGTTTCCGGCCGCATTAGCTTTAAATCGCATCGAGGTTGACCATTTACAAACGCAGAACATTGCGGTGGCGGTGGCTTACTCTTTGTTACCAAGGTTGTCGGTTGGTTTAAGTGTGGGATTAGTCGAGTATTCGTTTGATAATTCGGTCAATGATCAAAAATATCGCCAAACCGTCGGCGACTTTGGGGCCACCTACGCTTTTTCAAAAGGGTTTGCGATTGGGTTAGTGGCGAATAAGATTTTCTCTTCAAAGTCAGATGTTGATCTGACTTTGCAGAAGCAACGCACGATGGGATTCGGCACGAACTACACGTACCAAAACTTTGTTCGCTTTCGATTTGACGTTGAAACGGCGCCCGATAATAAGATAGATCGCATGGTTTATATGGCCGGGCTTGAGACTTTTATGAACGATTGGTTGATCATTCGTTTTGGATATCAGAATAACAATGTCTTAGCGAAAAATTTTACTTCGGCAGGTCTAGGCTTTGCGGGGCCACAATTCGCCTTACATTACGCATACTTAAGCAATCCTGCGAATAGCGATGACAATCGACATTCGGTTGACTTGGGTATTCCTTTTTGATAAGTCCTAATGTCTATTTTGATAACAATTTTAAAGAGGTAAAAAATGGCTTCAAAAACAAAAAAAGTAAAAAGCATCCGTAAACACAAAAAAGCTCGCGCTGGAACTAAAAGAAAAGCAGCTTTAAGAACTAAAGGTTCTACGAAGTCTAAAAAAGTATTGTTCGGCGACTAATTTTTTAACTGAGTTTATTTCGGTACTTAAAATTGTTCATCAATAAAAAAAACCTGCTTTGTCGGCAGGTTTTTTTTATTTCTAATATGAAATATTGAAATTAAATATCTAAATTAATTATTCGAACCGTAACGTGCTCTGCGTAGCAAAGTTGGAACTTCTTGAACTCCACCTTTGATGTCCCATTTGAATGGGATCTCGACCCAACCTTCTTGTCCTGGGTAGAACTTCCATTTCTTTAAAGCCGATAAAGTTTTACCGTCTAAATTTCTAAACCCTGTTGATTGCGTGATTCGAAATTGCGTGGGTAAGCCTGCTTTACTGATGTAGGCGTGAAACGCAACAAAACCTTGTTCGCGACGTAAACGTTCTTCGACCGAGTATTGTGGCTTTGGATTGCCGGGCATTTGGCGTAACTCGTCTAATGAACGAACGCCTATGGCTTCGCCGCTAGCTTGATTACTGGGTTTGTCTTCTCCGGTTGCACCGGCACCGCTTCCGCCGTCTTCTGAAAAGCCTTTACCTTTGGCCGCAGCTTTTGCTTGTTTTGCTAATTCATTTTCGCGTGCGGCTTTTTCGCGGGCCGCTTGTTCAGAAGCTTTTAGTTGCGCGACCGCGGCCGCGTTTTTTGTGCGTTTGGCTTCAAGCGCATCTTCCATCGCGCGGGCTTGGGCTTTGTTATCTTCTTCTAAAGATTGAAGGGCTTGATCTTTTTCGTCGGACACTTGTTTTAGATCGTTATCTAATTCAGCTTTCTGCGCTTGAATCGCGGCCGCATTTGATTTGTCGATTTTTTTAAAATTATCTTCAAGCTCGTCATCGCCTAATTTACCGGGCTGAGATGCTACGACGCCATCAAAATCTAAATCGGGTGCGGCGATATCTTCGATGGATTCAGGAACGCCCGCGCGTGATGGAGCCGACTTCGCTATGACGACTGGCTTTACCGCGCCCCCGGTGTGGGTTTTCATTTGGGCTTTAAGACTAACCGATTTTTTTGATGTCGCCACCGGAGCTTGAACTTTTTCTGCTAAGGCTGATTCCATTGGAGCCGACGGTGCCGGAGCGTGGGCTTGCTCGGCCCCGCGAGTTGCGGGAACGGGCTCACCTAAAGGAGTGGCTAAGTGTTTTACTTCTTGAATTGGTTTTTCAGGTTCTTGAATTTCAATCGTGACGACTTCTTTTTTTAAGTTCTCTAGTGCCGGTACGGTTACGAACAATGCACCTATGGCTAAACTTGTGTGTAGAAAAATAGAGAGTCCAAAATATTTTGATGGCTGTTGCGGCTCGGGCTGCGTGTGTAAGGCCAATAGATCGTAATTTCTAGACATAGAAAACCCCCGTAGAAAAGAATAACTTCATTTAAATATTCAATTCCGGGGCCGCTTGTGCGAAGGGTTGTTTTTAGTAGACGGGGGTGTGGGTGAAAAAATTACTTATTCGTTCAGTAAACCGTCAGGCATGATTCCCTTGCGGATTGAATCAGCTAAGGCCAAGTGCTCGGGGTTTCCGACGATTTCCATCACGTCTTCAAGCGGGCGTGGATCGGGGCTTAGTAATTTGATCTTTTTAACCTCTAAAATTCGTTGATGGGATTGACGCAAATTATCTTCGGTTAGACGGCCTTGAGCCACGGCGTTTAGTAAGCCTTCGATAGCTGCTGGCGGTGATGCAGGTTCGTTACAATAAAGCATAAGATCTGCCCCAGCTAATTTTGCAAGAACGGGAATTTCTTCTTTGTCATAGTATTTCGCCATGGCTTTCATATCTAAGTCGTCGGTAACAACTAAGCCTTTGTATTTCATTTCTTCGCGCAATAATTTTTTTAGAAAAAACTCAGACAACGTAACGGGATTTTTTGGATCAATATTTTTAAATAGAATGTGCGAAGTCATCATCATGTCGACGCGACTGCGGGCCGCTTTTTTAAACGGTAAAAGTTCAACGTCGTGAAGCCGTTTCAGATCGGCCTCTTCAACCGGAAGCTCTTCATGAGAATCGACGACGGTCATGCCGTGACCGGGAAAGTGTTTGCCGCAAGATAAAATTCCGGACTTGATGTAGCCGCGAATTAAAGCCGACGTCATCTTTTCAACGTGCTGGGCATCACTACCAATCGCGCGATCACCAATCACGGTATTTTTCGGATTGTTGAAGATATCGATACAAGGAGCGAAGTCTAAATTGATTCCGACGCTCATCAATTCGGTCCCCATGCGCTGGGCGAAGTGAAATGCAACCGTGGGTGCATCTAAGTCGCCGACTAATTTAAGTGGGGGCCATTGGGTGAATGGGGGTTTTAAGCGGTGAACGCGGCCACCCTCCATGTCGATACCGATAAAGAGCGGTGCTTTGTCTTTCATCTTGTGGCGTAACGATTGAATTTCGGCACAAAGATTTCTAATTTGTTCTGGGCTAACGCAGTTACGACCCATCAAAATGATGCCCGCGATGTTGTTATCAACGATAAACTTTTTTTCATCGTTGGTTAAAGTCGTTCCGGCCACGCCAATAATTAAATGTTGGCCAATCAATTCACGAAGAGACATTCTATTTTCCTTTAGCGTGGTAAACGTTTACTTTGCCTGTCGGAATTGTGCCAAAAAGTTTTTCAAAGACAGATGAGTTTGTTTTAATACCTTCAGTTGCTTCTTCACTGGATTTAACTAGCTCGGTTTCAACACCAGTGGCTGGAGTGTTTGCGGTTACGGCTTCACCGCGATCGGTGATTAAGTTTTCATAATCGGGACCAGCAAATTTATTTGTGACCTTTAATAATTGCAAAGAACCTTGTGTAACCATTTTTTTATCAATGTGTGATGATCCACTTTTTTCTTCGGCTAACTCTTCAACTACAGCGGTGAAGTCAAAGTTCGCGTCGGTTTTTAAACCATCTTTACTATTCAGCATCAGATAATAAAGGATTGATGATAGAAAAGTTCCTTTTTTTAATTTTTTCGTGATCGTCGATTTTTTGCCGTCTTCGGTGACCTGAGCCGTCATCACATCTTTCTTAAAAGTGGCATCGATGGTTTTTGTTTTTTTACCTTCGGCCCCTAAATAGCTGTAGCTAACCGGTAGAAGGCCCGCATCAGAAACGGTGTGTAAACTTTCAGTCATATCAAAACCATTTTTTGCTAAGCGCGTGTACGAAGTTGTTATGAACTGTTTAGTTTTTGGGTCTAATTCGTTTCTTAAAACGAAAAAACCAATGTGTTTTTTAAATTGGGTAACTTTGTAGTAGCCTTCAAAAATAACTTCAGCGCGTGCGGCTGAAGAAAGTAGAAATGCCGCGAATAAGATTTTAACGAAAAAAGATGTTTTCATTGTGCCCTTTTGTTTGTGCAAGATGTTGCTATGTATTCATATTAGGAAATAAACGTGAAAAAGGCATGGACAGTGTCAATAAGCTAGGCGAAGGGCTGGGAGCAGGTTTCGTCTCGATTTAAGTCGAGAGTTTCAAAATTTACCGACCTTCTTTGAAGAACTGTTGTTCGTTAAAAGTTTACGTTTAAACTAGAGTCTAAGAATGAAAAAACCCAAATTCGTTTTATCTAGAAAAAATCAAAAAGGCCAAGTTGCCATTTTTGTTGCATTGATCTTTCAAGTGATCTTCGTTTTCTTTGCGTTATTGATTAACGTGGGTTTACTTGTTCATCATAAAATTAATTTACAGCAGTCGACAGATTTAGCGGCTTATTACGGAGCGATGAAACAGGCCGAGTCGCTGAATGCGATTGCGCACGTGAATTATCAGATTCGTCAGGCGTGGAAGCTTTTGACTTGGCGGTACCGGGTGGTGGGGACGTTTGGGTTTCAATCAAGCGCTCCTGGAATACAATTTCCATTAACGCTTGGAACCGGCCCTACAGATGTTGGAATTATAAATGGCGGACCATCTAACGGCGCAGGAAAATGTTTGATTGATGGAGAATCGCTTAATACCAATGATCTTCCGTTTTTTTGTAT
>JACMQO010000104.1 GCA_014376935.1 Bdellovibrio sp. | reverse complement strand
GCGCTTTTAAATATCAAATTCGAATCGGTATTTTCGGAACCCAAAAAGACATTCAATATCTTGCAAAATCAGTCCGTGGCTATGAAGCTGAAAATTTTGTTCATTTTTCTTTGGTCGAAAATAATTTTTGCGTCAATTCGTATGATATTTACGCCTACTCTGAAAATTCGCAACATAGTGACGAACAAGATTATCAACTGATTCAACTTATCTTTCATCATGCTCCCTTAATTGATATTCGTGACATTGCCGAAGAATTCGATTCGCATGTTAATTTAGAAAGAACTCATATTTCTGATGTATTGACCTGGGCTCGTAAACTTCCGTTTTCAGTTCAATTTTACATTCGTACTAAGTTGATTGTTGAACCTATTGTGGCAACTTCACTAGCCATCTTGCTGGCGCCCATTATGTTACTAACGGCGCTGCTGGTGCGAATTTCGGGGAAAGGTCCCATCTTATTTAAACAGCAGCGTTTAGGCTTAAGCGGACGTGAGTTTACGATCTATAAATTTAGAACGATGAGACCTGATGCCGAATTGGCCGGAGCGCAATGGGCGCAAAAGCAAGATCCTCGGATAACTCGCGTGGGTGCCTTGCTGCGAAATTTACATTTAGATGAGCTGCCGCAGCTTTGGAATATTATTGTTGGAGATATTAGTTTTGTCGGCCCACGCCCCGAGCGACCTGAATTTTATCATCAATTAAAATCAGAAATTCCGTTGTTTTATTTGCGGACCATTATTCGTCCGGGCGTCACTGGCTGGGCGCAAGTTTTTGCGGGCTACGGTCGTTCGGTTGAAGGTTCAAAAGTAAAATTGGCTTACGATTTACATTATATTAAATGCATGAGCTTTCGCATGGATATGATTTGTCTTATTTTAACTTTCGTCCATATCATTAATAAATTTTTCTGGGGCGAGATGGCTTTGCATGAAGTTCCTACCCCAGCTAAAGCTCAGAAATTAATTTTTCGCAGCACCTTGTTCATTTTTGTGCTCATCGCGGTATTTACTCTCAGTCTTTCGGCGATTGCATTTGCAAAGCACTAGTGGCACGCTTTAACGATGCGCGGTAAGAATATTCTTTATGTCTGGCAAAATAGCTATCCCTGGGAAATTCGCGTTGATAAAACCATAACGACATTGCTTGAAGCCGGGGCGAACGTTCATTTACTTTGCCGACAAAAAAAAGCCGAGCCTAACCACCCGCATTTGCTGTATCATGACTTATCGGATCGTAAATTGAATTATGCCATCCCTTTTAGTCCGGTGTGGGAAAAGAAAATTCAAGAGCTGGTTGGCCTTCATAAAATTCATCTGATTATTGCACGAGATATACTCATTGCGCCGGCCGCTATCCGTGCGGTAAATGAATTTAAAATTCCGGTTATATTGGATATGGCCGAACACTATCCAGCCGCCATGCGCGGATGGAAGAAATATAATAAAAACTTTTTTTTAAAATCCTTTATACATACTTTTAGAGTGCCGGACCGGGTTGAGAAATATGCGGTAAAGAATTCAAGCGGCGTTATGACGGTGTGCTATGAACAAGAATTGCGATTATTAAATTTTGGAGTAAAAAAAGAAAATTTATGTTCGATCTACAATACTCCAAATCTTGATTATTTTCCAGCGGGCCTCGTGAAGCCGCCAACTGAAATTACTGTTTTCGCCCACCATGGATTTATGACGCCTGAACGTGGTTTAGATGTCGCGATTCGTGCTTTTTCAATTCTAAAAAATCAAGGGCACCCATTCCGCTTGAGACTGGCCGGTGCCGGCGAGTGTGAGGTGGAATTGAAACAACTGGCAACTAATTTAGATGCACCCGTAGAGTTTACGGGCCCCTACTTATTCTCGGAGTTTCCGGCAATGATCTCGGCCATCGATATTGGAATTCTACCTTATCAACTTACTGAGTTTTTAGATCACACCGTGGCGAATAAACTTTTTGATTATATGGCAGTTGGGAAACCCGTCTTAGTCTCGGATACAAAGGCTTTACGGCGGATCGTTGAACAGACAGGCGCAGGCAAGGTGATCGACATACGGTCTCCAGAGCGCATTGCTGCTTCGATTTTAGAGTTTGTTCGAACGTATTCGGGCGAAGAAGGCGTACGTGGTCGTCAAGCTGTCGAACAGAAATATAACTGGGGACACGATCAAAAAAATATGCTCGCTTTTTTGCAGGGCTTTTTGTGATTAAAATAATACAAATACTTCCTTATCGCTTTTGGGGTGGGCCTGAAATTCAAAGTTTTCAGCTAGCCCGTCAATTAGCGCAAGAGGGTTTTGCGAAAATCGATTTTATTTTTTACTACAGCCCTGCGTGTTCAGCAGACGACCTCAACTTGCTCAAGCGCAAAGCTAATGAATATGAAGTCAAACTAGAAATTTTAACTTCTCCGTCAATTTTTCAACTCTTGAAAGCTCGGCAGCACCTAGCTAGAAAAATAATAAATTATCAGGTTTTAGTTAGTTCGGGGTATTTATGCGATTTAATCGCCGTTGGCCAAAGTGGCATAAAAACTGTTTCTATGGTTCACGGTTGGACCGCCCAAAATTTCAAAATAAAACTTTATGAAAATATAGATCGTTTTTTGCTGAGATTTTTTAACGGAGTCGGATGTGTTTCGGTCCAGCAGATCCATTACTTAACCCGCAAGAATATAAAAGCCTTTCTTGTTTCAAATTGTTTAGATCTAGAAAAACCGCAAGCAAATAAATCTCGCGTCGAACTTTTGAAATTCTTAAATATCCAAGAACCCGTAAAATTAATTTTAACGGTTGGTCGACTTAGCGCCGAGAAAGGTCAGCAGGTTGCGCTCGATGCTTTTTCACGCTTGAACGCTGATGAAAATAATGTTCATTGGATCTTTATCGGTGATGGGCCTGACTTAACCACATTACAAACCACTGCAGAAAAATTAAAATTGACCCGCCACACACATTTTTTAGGAAAACTAGATTTAGCTTCCGATTGGATGGCGGAATGTGACCTATTTGTTTTGCCATCTTATCGAGAGGGCTTACCGGTTGTCATTCTAGAAGCTATTTCAAAGAAGCTCCCTGTTATTGCGACTGATGTCGGGGGAAATCGCGAGCTAATTCAAAATGAAGTCACCGGTCTATTGGTTCTGCCTGGTCAAGCGCAAGAACTTTCAGAAAAAATTCAGTGGGGCTTGCAGCATTCGATCGATATGAAGCAAATGGCCGAAAAAGCTTACGGGCGGCTTAAGGATCATTTTACTTTGCAAAAACAATCTCAACTTTTTCAGGAACTCATTAATCATGTTAAGTCGTAATGTCGTCTTGTTTTGTTGTTTTCTTTTTTTTATTTGTTGCGCCCAAGCCGAACCAGAAATCCTATTCAATAACAATCAACCTGAAAAAGATTTCAATATCATCGAAAAAAATTACGTTGGAATCAAACGGGATATAGATGCAAGTGCTTATGATTCTATTTTTGTCCAACTAGAAAACTTAAACCCGCGGCCGCTGGATTTAAACTTAGAGATCAAAGATTCAGATTCGAAAGATTACTGGAGTCGGGTTAATTACTACTTTACGGCTTCTTCTGGTCATTCGTTGGTTCGAATCCCGCTTCAATTACATGTGGGTGATGTTTCAAGACCCGGCCGCCTTATCAATTTAAAAAAAATAGTTTCGGTGATTCTAGCGAAGGTCAACGTAAGCACTTCGATTCAAGATTTAAAAATACAAAAGATTTATTTTGATAAAGATA
This sequence comes from Bdellovibrio sp., assembly GCA_014376935.1. GTDB lineage: Bacteria > Bdellovibrionota > Bdellovibrionia > Bdellovibrionales > Bdellovibrionaceae > Pseudobdellovibrio. The sequence continues at coordinate 1,271 of JACMQO010000104.1, read as the reverse complement.
TTTCGATCGTGCCGGATGGCGTTTACGCCTTTGACTTCGGTGCCGCAGACACGCCGGTCTTTCCGGGCTTTATTGGTGTGACGGATCAAGCCCAATACTCTAAAAAAATAGGATACGGTTTTGAAAACGCTAAGTTTTGGACTCCCTATTTGCATGCCGAAGATAGCTTGCAACCCGACTCACTTTACCGCGATGCCGTTTTTATTCCGCAGGGTGTATTTAAAGTGGACCTGCCTAATGAGGTTTATTCTGTCATTTTGAACCTGGACTTTTCGTCCGGATATTGGGGTGAGTTTCCCTTGTTTAAAAAGCGCAAAGTTTTTATTCAAAACAAAGAAGTCCTCAACTTAACCCTATCGCGGGACCAAGCGGCCGCTCGTTATTTTCAATTTTCCCAGAACGACGATTCTGTTGATGACGATTTTTTTTCTAAATATTATGGGTCAATATTTAAAGAATATAAGCTTTCGACTGTTGTTTCCAACGGCCAACTTGAAATTCGCTTTGAGGGCGACAACTGCGCGGAGAATCCTTGCTTTGGAATGGCTTTAACGTCCCTGATTATTATTCCCAGCAAATTAAAAGAAAAAGAAAACACTTTTTTAGCGAATCTACTCAAGCAACGAAAAAAAGAATTTCAGCAGAATTTTAGTTTTACTTTTAAAAGCACACTAGCTGTGCCCCCCGCAGAAAAAACCGGAGTCAAATGGTTTAAATACCCGCTCATGAACGACTTACCTGAAACGCATTTTCCCGCACGCTTCGATTCAAAACCGATCGAATTAACCCTACTTCGGGGCCAGACCTCAAGCGCAAGCATCGCCGTAGTTAATTTCGATTCAGACGCACGTTTTACAATTAAAACCGAAAAAAAATCTTCGTTCGCTATTAAAGCTTGGCCCGTTTCACGCTTGATAACACGCCTGCAGCCTGCCGGTAAATCATTTACGGTGGCCGAAAGATATTTGTCGACTGATAATTCTTTTTTAATAAAGAGAAATAGAAACCGGCGCGTCTGGCTAGAAGCCACCGCCGAAAATTTGCCGCCGGGAACTTACTCTTCGTTGGTTACCGTAAGCTCCGCAAAAAGTATTCTAAAAATACCGATCCATCTCAAAGTTCTTAATTGGGCGTTACCGGCGGTCGATTTTCCGGTCGGTCCATTTAATTCAACAATTCAAGAATCTTGGTGGTTCGCTGGTGAAAATAACTTTCGCGAAGAAAAACTCCTGCAGCAGAGTTTTAAAATGATGAACTCAGTTGGGTTAACT
>JACMQO010000103.1 GCA_014376935.1 Bdellovibrio sp. | reverse complement strand
GAAGCTAAAATGGATCCGGTTTTAGCAAAACTTAAAGACCACGTTTTATTTTTGAAACATAATTTAAATGCCAAAGCGATTGCAGGACTTAAAACCGAATCAGGCAAAATTCAAGGCGATATTGAATCCTTGATGAAGGATATGAATAATTCGATCTCGCAAGCTGATGAATTTATTAAATCGATGTAGTCTTAATATGCTAAACGCGGCAAATAACTTTCAGTCAGAAATCACGTTCTTTATTTTTTCAGAACAAGAATTTATTCAATCGTTTCGAAACGCCAATAAAAAAAATTGACTACGCCTGCGGGTTTGCAATTCCCGATGAGCGTGCATTCCTACTTTACGTGGACGGATCATCTGAAGAAATTGGTATGATGTCGGTGGCCGCGAATTCGAATATTAGTGCGGCTTATATTTTATGTCGTGATTTACGCTGCACCGAAAAGATCGAAGAAGCTGCGAACCTTTCAGGAAAAAATCCTGAACATTTGGTGCATCAGCTTTATCATCGAATTGAAACTTTTTTCGAAAACCTAAGTGACTATCAGCCTGAACTAATTTAAGAAATTTATTTTACCAAGCAATACCGAACTGAAATACAAAAGCATCTTGTTTATCTTCGGTGTCTTTAGAATCCTGTTTAAGAAATCTGTAAGCCGGTGCAAACGATAAAGTTGTATGGGCATCTGCTTTATATTCACCGATAAATCCGGCGCTATAACCGTAGCCTAATTTTAATTCAGTCTCGTGATATTTTGTGGCTAACGAATAAATTCCTTCGGCCATGAACCATGTTTTGTATTTTTCGTTTTCGTAAAAACTATAGCGACCGCCTAAAGAAAATTCAGGAACGTATATCGCTTCGATGTCGGCACCGTCAATAGTTGGTTTGGCACCAGGGCGTTGAACGTATAAAGAATCTAAATAAACGACAAAGGCTTCAGTTACTTCGTAATCTAAATTAAGTGCGAATTTGTAGTAGTTTTGATTGCGGTGTTCTACGGTCGCCACATCAGCCGACTCGATCAGAATTTTTTCAACTCCGGCAACAAATGTCAGCTCCCACTTTTCTGCAAAATGACGAGTCACTCCTAAGTCGATTCCAAAATTGAAATTTGCTTTGTAGTTATTCTCCGCTCCAGTGTCTTTGACTTTGCTATTCAACGTGAAAGAAGAACCAACGATGGCCGCCGAAAATCCCCAGGGGTGATCGTCGTGGTTGGCCTCAAGTTCTTTTCTGTCTTCGGGTTTCATTAATGACGGCGGTAAAATAAGTTCTTTGTTAGTTTCTTCGGCCGTTGGCATTTTTTCTTTGGCTGTTGTTACCGCTAAAGGTTCTGCGGGTGGCGCCACGGCGGCTGGTGGTTCAGAAATCACGGGTGCAATAACGACGACTTCTTTTTTCGGTTGCGGAGCGCAGACATCAACGACTTGTAAATACTTATTTAGGCTTTCAGCTTTTTGTGTAGAATTAAATCGCTTCGAAGCCGCAATTAAATTCTTAGTTCCTTCAGCTTCTGAAATTGTCGCGGGCTTTTTAATAACCAAGCGCTGACCTTTCGTTAAAACGAAAGGATCTTTTAAATTATTCCACTGTGCAATTTCGTACCAATTGCTTGTTGTGCCGTATAGATCGCGACTGATCATGTACAAAGTAGGTGCACGGTTGGTTACCGTGTAAATACTTTGAAGATTTTCTTCGGTCATTTTTCGACTCAAAGAACAATCTGCAGCGCCTTCAGCAAGCGCTAGGTTAGATGAAAAAAATAAAATCCCGCATAAAGTAAATTTAACTAGTGTTATTAATCGCATAAGATAATGTTAATTGAAGATGATGTATTGATAAGTGCAAAATATCAGACATCACAAAACTGGACTGGACTTGCTGGCATGACTCTAATTTCAAGCGATTATTTAATAAAATTATGGGATGTTTTTTTCCTATTCACTGTTCCAATTGGTGGCGGGATTCCAGCGGGTGTCCTTTTAGCTAAGAGTCGCGGCATTGATTGGCAAACGATGACCGTTCTTTATTTTATATCTGACTTACTGCTAGCTTTATTGTTTGAACCAATGATGATGCTTTTCATTTGGGCCTGCAGTCGTTCAACCTTTTTGATGAATTTAAGTGATCACGTCAAACAAGCAACGGCGCGCACGTTATCTGGTTACGGCGCAACGCCAGGGCCCTTCATGTTAGTCGTCATTTCATTTGGAGTAGACCCGATGACCGGACGTGCAGCCGCCCAAGCGGCCGGCCACAATTTTTTTTCGGGGTGGGCGATCGCGATCATGGGCGACATGATTTTCTTTGCCGTACTTGCAATATCAACGTTGTGCTTAAATAGCATTTTAGGCGATGGAACATGGACCATGATCATTATTATGGGAGCAATGTTCGGTATTCCGCCACTGATTCGCCGGTTTAAAGACTCCCGCAATCATTTAAAAACCTAGTCGCTATTTGGCCGATTAACTAATTGGTTGGATAATTTTTAGTTAAATACCGGCTTGGCACAGGGTTAAAAAGTGGATTTTTTTCTAATTGTGGAAATTTGGGACTGGTTAGACCAAATTTTTTCATGACGTTGCTTATTGACCCATTCGTCTTTATACCTAAAGGGATGAAACACGCAAAAATTTTTATATTTATTATTGGTCTTTTGGTATCAGCAGCTTTATGTCAGCAGATTATTTCTTTATCGATGGAAAACCAAGAGCGCAAACATGATTACTCTGAAATCAATAACATTAAGTACGGCTTATTTAGTATCAATCAATGGAAAGCCCAATTGTCAGATATTATTAATGACGAGATTTCAAATTTAGATGTGCGCGATAGCGAAAAAAACTTAAAGCCACTACTTGAAGCGCAGTTAAATCAGCTCATTGATAATGTGGATCAAAAGATTCGCGAAAAAAACAAAAAGACAGTCAAGGGAACCTTTAAGCAAGCTTTTATTAATACCTTCGTAGATATCAAAGACATCAAATCAGGTATTCCGCAGTATGCAGATTCTATTATTAAGTTAATGGAAAAGCCGAAGACGAAGAAGAACATAAAAGGAATGATACTAGATAAAGTTGGTGAATATTTTGATAAAACATTTGAAGAACAGGATATGACTCAAATCAATATCATCGTTCAAAAAATGGGTGGCACCGACATTGACGACGCCAAAGCCAAGTTAAATGAAAAGATCGCTCAGTCGCAACAGCATATTTTTAACTTAACTTGGATTTTACTAGCGGTATGTACAACTTTATTTCTAATCGCGGGAACCCACCGGGTAGCCCTATCAAGTGGTCAGTACTTATCTTTAGTCGGCGTTCTATTTGTGTTGCTGATTGCGGGTATTATGACGCCGATGATTGATTTAGAAGCTAAAATTTCTGAAATGAGCTTTATGCTTTTTGATCATCCCGTTAAATTCTTAAATCAAATTTTATATTTCCAGACAAAAAGTGTGTTGGATGTTTTCTGGATCATGATTACTCACGAAGATATTCAAATGAAATTGGTCGGTATTTTGATGGTGTCGTTCAGTGTTATCTTTCCGGTTGTTAAACTTTTATCGTCGGCGCTTTATTTTTATAACCACTGGAACGGACGCAAAAGTAAGATTGTTCAGTTCTTCGTTTTAAAATCAGGTAAATGGTCAATGACCGACGTGATGATCATTGCGATATTTATGGCGTACATTGGGTTTAATGGCATTATTTCAAGTCAGTTCGGAAAGATGCATTCGGCCCAAAATGAAGTCGTTTTGTTAACGACGAATGGAACTTCTTTGCAACCGGGCTTTTATTTATTTTTAGGTTACACGATCCTAGCATTATTCTTGTCGGAATTTTTAACACGCGAACAAACTGAAAAAATGAAGGCCGACTAATGCAAACTTGGGGTATCGTCGGATTAGGTTGGTTAGGGACAGAGCTTTCAAAGCAGCTAGTAAAAATAGGTGACCAGGTCTGGGGTACGCACCGTAGCGATTTTGATTTTGTAACGGATTCATTTCCTGAAAAATTTTGTGACGTTCTTTTTTTAAATACGCCCCCGCTATTTAGAAAAATATCAGCTAAGGACTTTGTTGATAAAGTTGCGGTTGATTCAAAAACTAAGCTTATCTTTATCAGTTCAACTTCAGTTTACGGAACCAACGCGGGCGTTATGAATGAAATGACGATTCCGAATCCCACAACAGAATCGGCTCAGTGGTTAGTTGAAGTCGAAGAGCGCCTACGTTCTAAATTTAAAGAGCGCCTGACGATTATCAGACCCGGCGGCTTAATTGGTGGCAATCGTCACCCGATATACAGTTTAAGCCAAAAGGCCGAAGTCGCTGGCGGAAATCAAAAATTAAATTTGATTCACCGATCAGACCTGATTCAAATTATCATTGCGGCTGCTAGTGATGACGAAATTAAATTAGTAAATGCGGTTGCCCCGTTCCATCCAAGAAAGGATGCATATTACACCGACTGGGCGCAGAAGCTTAACTTGCCAATCCCCCAATTCACAGACTTATCCACAGGTGACCGTGAAGTTTGGTCAGACGTGGTTCATGTGCTGCATCCAAATTGGATTTGTTCACATTTAGATTCACTTTAAAAAGACTCCTTTTACCGACAGCGTATTTTTTGTTTTCAACGAATCAAATCAGATTTATAATTATGCAATGACAAATCATATGGAACATCCTTTTTTTGAGGCTGTTAAGATTGAACAATTAAATTCAGAAAACTTTGAACAGCGCTTAGTCGAATCGTCAGACAAGTTGGTTGGAGTTTTTTTCTGGGGACACAATTGTCCTAATTGTGAAATCGCCAAAGCAAGGCTAGCCGAAGAGGCCGCCACTTTAAACGCGCTTGGGCTTAAGTGGTTTCATGTGAATACGTATGAAAATTTCGATCTAGGTACGAAATTTGGGCTTTTTGGAATCCCGACTTTTCTATTTTTCTATCAAGGCAAAAAACTGGGTCGGATATCACCGTTTCCAGGGCTTGATCCATTCTTCTTGGCGTTGAATGAATTGAAACAAAAGTGCGGCATTTAATCGATGGCCAAAGAATTAGAAAATCTTTATTGGATCGAAGACTTGCTGCCGAAAGTGCACGTTCGTAAAAAAATGTTCGGTGGCTTTGCCTATTACGTCGATGAAAAACTAGTGCTGCTGATGTTTGAATCTTTTGGCCATAAAACCTATCGCTCAGAAACGTTCAATTTTGAAATTTGGAATGGCTGCATGTTTCCGGTAGAAAAAGAAAATCAAGTGGCCGTATTAGAAAAACATCCGCATTTAGTGGTTCATCCGATTTTAGCAAAATGGCTTTATTTGCCAACTGAAAGCGAAGATTTTGAAAGTCATATCGAAAATTTATTACCAGAGTTTCGGCGTAAAAATCCACTTTTTGGTACCTATCCAAAACGAAAATCATTTAGCGCGGGTAGTAAGAAGGCCACGCGGGTCAAAAAACTTAAAGCTGAAGATCTTTCGAAAGTAGATACTCGCAAACCTAGAATGTTTAGTGATGAGCCTGCAGAAAATGTTCTGCTTAAAGCACGACGAATCACAGATTTAAAAAACTTAGGTCCCGAAACCGAAAAAGCATTTTTAAAAGCCGGTATTAAAACTCCGCAGCAGTTTATAAAACTAGGGTGGAAAAAATCTATGACCGCCTTATGCAAGGTCAATCCTAAAAACAATTACGCGAAAAAAGTTCCACTAAAAAGGTGAAGAAAAAAATTAAAAAGAAAACGGGTAAGATATGATCAGGATGATTGTTTACATGGTGTTTCAGAGGATAAAAAAGTAAAAAACTGTTTTTTGCAGATCTCAAGTTTTATTCGTTCTAGTCTCAGAATTAACTAGTACTTAACTGTAATAGCACAAACCCAAGATTAAAATGAGTGTGTGCGAATAGAAATCTTCAATTTATCTTAATTATTTCTTAACAGTCTTAAGCAGATAATTATTTACTCCGAAACAATAGGTATGAGCAAAGCATACTTATCAGACGAAAAGTTAAAGTGTTTTAAGAAAATAGTCATAATCTGTCTTGGTATGAGTCTTTTCGGTTGTACGCAAACGAAGACAACGTCAACACCTGCAGCAACCGGAGGTAGCGGTGGTACGGGTGGTGGTGGCACGACAACACCTGCGTCGGTAAATCAACAAAAATTAGCCGTGGGTGAAAGCAAAGCATTTGCGATCAACTCATCAAATATTTCTAAAGCTTGGGGTGGAAACTACGAAAACAATAATGGTTCAGACGGACAACTCGGGTTGGGAGTCTCTGGAGGCGCCACTTATACAACGCCGCAACTTTTAGATTCTGGAACGACTTATTTGTCTATAAGTTCAGGCGAAACCTTAACCTGCGGTCTAACCAGTTCACAAAAAATAAAATGTTGGGGCTTGTTTTTAGGTGATGGCAGCGGATTGCTTGGTAACGCTCCTGTTTTTATTAATGACGGTGGTTCATCGACATACATTGATATCAGTGCCGGGTCTTATCATGGATGCGCCGTAAAATCTTCGGGCGTTGCCTCTTGTTGGGGTGATGGTTGGGAGGGTAAACTCGGTAACCTGGATGGCTCTGGTACTCAGCAAGATTCACCGGTCGTAGCCGATGTAGGCACTAGTTACAGTCGTATCAGTGCGGGTCGAAATCATTCGTGCGGAATTACCACCGCGGGCTTAATCCGTTGTTGGGGGACGAACAGTGCCGGGCAATTAGGTGACGGTACGACAACATCTCCGCGGGTTGCGCCGGTCTCTATTGATGGTTCGGTCACGTACTCTTCGATCTCTGCAGGCGAAGACACAACGTGCGCGATCACAACGGCTGGCGTTTTAAAATGTTGGGGTAGTAACGGCAGTGGCCAGTTAGGTGATGGTACGGCGACTGATCGATCTTCGCCGACGATCATTGATGCGGGCACTACGTATTCAAAAGTTTCGGTGGGTGGAACTTATTCTTATCACACCTGTGCTGTCACAACGACTGGCGTACTAAAATGTTGGGGAGAAAACGGTTCAGGGCAATTAGGAAACGGGACCACAACAACCTCTTCGTCACCCGTCTTGGTTGATAGCGGCGTCAGCTATAAAACGGTATCGGCTTACTATTCTCATAGTTGTGGTATCACAACGGGTGGGGTTTTAAAATGCTGGGGCAGTAACGGGTCAGGAGAATTAGGCATCGGCAATACGACTCAACAAAATTCACCGACGGTCGTTGGCAGCGGATACTAATAAAAAATACTATTAATCCGTCTGGATGATAGTATATTTTTATAAAGTTTTCGGAGGCTGAATGACATTTGATCAATTAGAAACGCTTGAGATGATCGTCGAAAAAGGCAGTTTCAAAGCGGCGGCCGACCACTTACACAAAACTCAACCTAGCTTAAGTGTCGCCATCAAAAAATTAGAAGAAGAATTTGATTTAAAATTATTCAACCGCGATCAATACCGCCCAAAGTTAACCGCAGAAGGCATTGTATTTTACAATTGGGCCAAGCAAACTTTAAATATTTAAAACAATACCCACAAGTCATCGTATCGCAAGCCGGCAGCAAAGCGGGGTTAACGAAACGAGAAACCGCCGGTGTCATGTCTGAATCGAAAAAATGTTTTGTAACGGATTACAACCTGAAGAATCAAATGATCATGAGCGGGCTTGGATGGGGACGATTACCGCTATGAAATTCAAGCCGCACTTAAAAAAGTACAGTTGGTCGAAATCAAAGATGAAAACGTGAAGCCCTTTATTTTAGATTTACACGTCATGCGCTGTAAAAATAAGCCTATGCGCCCTGTCGCAAAAATTATTTGGGCCGAACTTATTAAGAATGCTTCTGTGAAAAAAAAGAAATCGTTGTAGGTGAGTTTTATAAGAAATAATTTTGGGCCAGGCACAAATTTATTTCTTAGGGTTTTATTTAGTACTGTAATCTAGCCACGCACCGAATTGCTCGCGCGGAATGACTCCGGATTGACGGGTAGCTTCTTTACCGTTTTTAAATACAATCGTCGTCGGAATGCCTTTGATGCCGAAGCGTCCGGCCATCTGTTGATTTTCGTCTGAATTTAATTTTACAAAAACAACTTTTCCTGCGTACTGCGTGCTGGCCTGCTCGAAGGTTGGGGCAAAAGATCGACATGGTCCGCACCAAGGTGCCCATACGTCCACGACAATCGGCAGCGGGCTTTTTTCGATTAAAGCTTGAAGGTTTCTATCGCTGCCTTTAACGATCGCTTCGTGAATAGGAAGTGCCGCTTGGCATTTTCCGCAAACGGCTTCTTTTTTTGTACCTAAGCGTACTCGGTTCATTTGACTGCATTGATCACAGACAACATAAGTTTCAGACATACAATTTCTCCTGTTACTATTTAGATTGAAACAAGAAGTTTAAAGCCACCGACGAATCCAGTTAACTCAACAATCAGCACGTCGGCTGATTTCGTTTTTATTTTTTTTGGAATCGCTTGCATGCACTTATCTAAGTATTTGCTCATGATGTTTCCTTCTTTCCGAGTTTAAGGATTTCTAACTCCACATTCTGTTTTCAAATCAGCAACTTTGTATACAAAAATTTAATTGCAACGGCATTCGTTTAGATAATTTAAGGTTTGAAATAACAAAGACTATTAGATGTTGGTCTGTATCGATGAGTATTACGTATGGTTAAGGTCAAGCTTGTTAGAGTATATTTAAAGAACAGAGGTTTTATGGCAAAAAAGAAAGTTAGCAAAAAGAAAAGTGCGAAAACTAAAGTCACAGGGGCAAATAAGGCGAAAAATAAAAAAGGATCCGACATTTCTGGATTTAAAGCGGCCATCGCGCGCAAATTCAAATCTATAAATTTCAGAAAAATTGGAGTGTACGGTTTGATCGGCTTAATTTTAGCGGGTGCAGCCGGCGTATTTGGACCAAAAATTCAAATTGCCGCGGTCATGGTCATTAAAAATGCGGTTTTGGCTTAAAGATTCAAATCGTATGGCTTTTCATTATGACCTTCATTGAATTAATTAATAGGGCTTTAGGCATTAGAATAGGTAGACCTATAAAAAAAGGTCGTGGGTTATGAAAATTGAAATAGTTTATGCGTCTGAAAAATACTTTCAAAGTTTTTACGAAGCGTTATCGCAAGTTGCGAAAGAGCGTATTTATATCGAAATGGTCGAAGCTCCACCTTATGAAAAAGTTGTGGGTTTTCAACAAGACAATATTAGTAAAAATGCCGCGGTTTATTACGCTGTTCAGGGTGACCGAGTTGTTGGCTGGTGCGACATCTTTTCGTCGAACAATCCACGTATGAGTCATCGTGGTGGTTTAGGCATGGGGCTATTGCCAGAGTTTCGTGGATTAGGATTAGGTTCTAAATTATTAAAATCGGCGCTAGAACACGCGCAAAAAATTGGACTAGAAAAAGTTGAACTTCACGTGTATTCGTCAAATATTTCAGCGATAGCATTGTACAAAAATTTTGGGTTCGAGCAAGAGGGTCTATTGAAGAAATACCGTAAACTTGATGGCCAAGATTTCGATTGCTTAGCCATGGCTAAATTTTTTAACAAGGAATAGACTTGCAACTAACAGATTCACAGATCCATTATTTAAAACAGCATTGGCCTCTAACCGGTGAAATTAAATTTCACCGGCGCGTTGCGAATATCGTCTACTTTACCACGTTAAACGGAAACGAAGTTATACTTCGCTTGACTGAGCCGACACATCGAAAATTTAAAGAGATTGAATCTGAACTAGATTGGCTTAATTTTTTACACGCCAATGGCATGCGCGTTGCGAATCCTATTGCCACCATTCAAAACGAATTTGTTGTTGAAATTCCAGGGCCTTTAAAATTTTTCGCCGTAGTTTCGATTCATAAAAATGTTTATGAAGGCAATCGACACGTCGACAAAGAAAAAACGTACGAAACTTTTCTTGAAGGATACAACCTAGAAAATCAACTTGATTCCATCTGGATCAAACGTTGAAATTTTTGATAAGTACCGGGCCGCACTAGTTTATCACTGGGTAAAAACTTTTACTAAAAAAGGCATCCTAGATGCAAATGGCCTAGAGTGGGCCGCCAAAAAGGGCCCGCAGACTCTTGCCATTTTGAGCGAACCGCTTAAGTTATTTTAATATATTTGTAAGGACTAAAATCTATTTATGGCTTCGATCGCGACAACAAAAACTGAATTAAAGAATGGAAAAGAAATCGTTTTTCGAACGATTCTTTCTTCTGACGCTGAAACTTTTTTGAATTTTAGAAAGCAAGTGCCATTCGCGTGATGGAAAAAGCCGGGATGAATTATGAGGGAACCTTAAAATCGGCACAGTTTCATCGCGGTCAATTTTGGGATATGCACTTTCTATCAAAGATAGAAAGTCAGTAGAGTTTCAAAGAAATTTAAAATTTTATTGGTCGTATTGATACTACTTATTCTTTAATGCCGGAAAAATTTCGATCCCCGATTGTTTTTCGATATCGGCAACAGTCGTAATGTATTGCTTCCAATCATCCTTCGAAACGTTTTTGTTAGTAATTTGAAAACCT
>JACMQO010000102.1 GCA_014376935.1 Bdellovibrio sp. | reverse complement strand
TTTTTAAAATCTTCTTTTTTCAGTTTAGACCGGCCCCATTTGGTTTTAACTTGGGCGGGGCTCAAAAAAGTATACTGAGCCATGATTTTTTCGAAATCAAATTTAGCCACTTTGCTTTCATCAGCATAGGCAGGTGAAAATAAAAGTGCTGTCGTGATAACTAATATAACTATTTTCATTTTTTACCTTGGGTGGGTTTAATAATCGACAGGTTCCCATTTTTTATCTGGTCTTGTAATTCTGCCACCATGTTTTCTTCCGAAAATTTATTTTCTTTCAACAATTTGTCTGAAGCCAATAGGCCTGCACGGTTATTAGCTAAGTCCATAGCGCGCGAAGCCGCGGTTTGACCTAACGTCTTTTCATGAGCATCTAAAATATCTTTAGCCATATCCATACCTAATTCATTACGCATCAAAGTCGCCCATAAGAAGTGCCTAGCAGCGTCTTGTTCGTCATCTATTCCACATTCTGGATACAAAGTCGCAGATTTGGACTCTGCCTTGAATTTTAATAAAAAACCAAAAAAAGATTCTTTGGGATATTTTGCAATAATTTTTTTTTCTTCTTCATTCAAACCTGGATACAAGGACGCTAACAAATGCGGTATATTTTTGTCTTTTATATAGACGGTACATAGTTTTTCACACTCGGACGTGCAACCAAAGGAAGACATATTTATCTTGGCAGTTGTACACTTTGAAACGCAATTTAGGTCTGTTGCTTTAAGTGGAATTTTAGCGAACCATTCGGCACAAGTTGTTGCTTTCGCTTGAAAACAAAATAGAAATAAAATAATAGAAATTATTTTCATCTTTTAAAAGATACTTATTTAAAATTAATAAGTCAAAATCAAAGCGAAGTAGTTTAGTGTAAATAAAAAAATTATGAACTACCGACTTAATCGACGAAACAAATATTTAAAATAGCTATGCACTTTGGCTTCGACTGAATCAGTTTCGAACTGACTTTTTTTGTTTTCGACGACGATAAATTTGTACCATGACCCAATGAATTCGATATCTTCGGGTGAAGATAATTGTAAGTAATGTGAAATCGGATAATTCAAGGCGCTGATCTTACGATCAAAAATCAACGCGTTGACCACGAATGAAATATCATTTTTATCTTCGTTTTCGACATCGCGGTTCGGCTTAATTTCAAAACCCTGTTTTAATAAGCCGACAGATCTGAAATAATAAAACCCTGCGACCATCCACTCTTTTTCAATATTTGTACCGAAAGATAAGTTTTGTTTAAACTTGGTCACGGTACGCGTGTCTTCGTCGACTTTTAAAAATAAATACGTGCTGGGACCTAACTGCGATGGGTGAAACCCGGTCAAGCTAACAACACTTAAATTACAGCTAGAGTTTGCAACGAATTTTTCAAAGGCATCCGCATTCCAAGTCATCGCCAAATCGCCGCGCGTAACCGCAACAGAATCATCTGGATCTAAAAGATGCAGAACGGCCGAAACCGCATCGCTACTTCCCCGAACTGTTTCTGGAACGTAACTAACAACAGCATCTTCAGAATGCTTTTTGATCTCGGATTCTAATTCAGTATTTTTAAATTTTTCGTTAACTGCAAAAATTAATTTCCATTTCGGAGAAAAACTAGCAATCACATAACTGATCGCCGATCGCCCCATCACAGGAGCCAGCGGCATTGATTCAGCATTATTTAGAGTGATGATTACCTGCACGAAAGATTAACCAACAGACGATTTAGAATCGAATGCATCCCTTACGGCCAAGCCAATGTTGATAAGTAAAGTTAAAGTAAGAACTAAAGCGATCGAAGGCCACCATACAAGCCACTCGGCCGTACTAAACCATTTTTGAGCTTGCTGAAGTAATTCACCCCAACTTGGAGTTGGAGCCCGCAAACCCAAACCTAGATAATCTAAAATAGATAAATAAGTAATGTTCGCCGCAATATCAAAAGGAGCAAAAGTTACGATCGGAGTTAATCCGTTCGGCAAAATATGTTTGAAAATAATTCGATTATTAGAGGCACCCAATGCACGGGCCGCTTCAACGAATTCGCGCTGCCTTAACTGTAAAAACTGCGCCCGCATAAAGATCGCAATTTTAGTCCAATCAAACATCGATACAAATAGGATCAACACAAAAATATTTGGGGTAAAAATAGAAATGATTGTGATTAAAATTAAAGTCACCGGCATGGTTTGAATAATCTCAACCATCCGCATGCCGACCAAGTCGACTTTGCCGCCGAAGTAACCCATCACCGAACCGATAATTACGCCAATCATGTAGCTGACGAACCAAGCTCCGATCGCAAAGATAATCGTGTAGCGAAGTCCGTACAACAATCGTGTTAAGACATCACGGCCGCGATCGTCTGTTCCCATCAAATTATATTTAGTAGGCGGCGATGGGTATTCAGCAACTGTCTTATTACTTTCGTAAGCATCCCATTGCACTAAAGGCCACACGGCCCAATCGTCTTTGCCAAACTCTAACGCGCGGTAATCCATAACGTAGATGTCTTCACGTGCAAATTCACTTGGATGATAATCAAAAAATAACGGTGCATAGATTTTACCGTGATATTTCATAATATGCGGAGAATTATTCGCCCAGAACTCGGCCGTAAAGCTAAGAAAAAATAGAAGTGCTAATAACCAAACCGATACCATCGCAGTTTTATTACGTTTAAACCGACGGTAACGTTTTAGAGTTAAATCATTTTGAATTCGACTTTCAATTAATCCCACATCAACCCCAAATGCCTATTTAAAATCAATGCGCGGATCAACCGTTACGTAAACGATGTCGCTGATAAGATTTCCGACCAATAATAATAAAGCTGAAATAAATGTTAAGCCCATAATCACATTATAATCGCGGGCCAAAATCGATTGATAACCTAACAATCCAATCCCATCTAGATTGAATATGGTTTCGACAAGTAATGATCCTGCTAAGAAGACTCTTAAAAATCCACCCAGCCCTGTTGCAACCGGAATCAAAGCATTTCTTAAAGCGTGTTTGTAATAAACGATTCTATCTGACAAACCTTTAGCGCGTGCGGTTCTGATGTAATCCGATTTAATAACGTCTAACATGGTATTTCGCACCAACATGCTAAGTTCGGTAAAACCACCCATGACGTAACAAATTAAAGGTAATACAAAATGATGAGCGCGATCTAAAATCCGACCAGCTACTGAAAGTGAATCATAATCGTCTGATTTAAAACCGCCGATGGGGAACCAATCAAAATAAGTTCCACCCGCGAACCAAACAATTAAAAATATTCCAAGAACAATCACGGGGATAGAAACCATCATGTAAAGAACGACGCCAGACACTTGGTCGAAAACGCCACCTGCATTGATGGCTTTCTTCACACCCAGCGGAATACAAACAAGGTAAGTTAAAATTAATGAGGCGATGCCGAACTGCAAAGAAATCGGAAATTTAGAAGTGATCACATCGATCGCGGGTTCTTGATATGAAAAACTATCCCCGAAATCTAAATGCGTAATGTTTTTTAACCAAATCCAATAACGTTCGTAAATTGGTTTATCGAAGCCGTATTGTTTAGACAGATTATCTAACAACTCTTGAGAGACGCCGGTGCTACGACCGCCCTCTCCGCCACCCATACGCATTTTTTGCATTTTT
Source organism: Bdellovibrio sp. (assembly GCA_014376935.1). GTDB lineage: Bacteria > Bdellovibrionota > Bdellovibrionia > Bdellovibrionales > Bdellovibrionaceae > Pseudobdellovibrio. The sequence goes on along the minus strand of JACMQO010000102.1, from coordinate 17,475 downwards.
TGTTCAATAGGCCCACCCGGAGCCGCATTGATGATAAGAAATGTGACTAACGTGATCCCCAAAAATGTAGGGATCGAAATTAGAATACGTCTGATGATATAAATTAACATAAAATAACTAACCTCGGATCGATTAACAGTTCAGCAAAAGTGATTTGAAAAGTAGATTTTTAAAAATCTACTTTTCGGCTGCCCACCAAGCTCTGTAACCAAAGTTATATTTAAAAGTTTCTGCCGATTTTTTCATTTTTGCTGAGTTACCGTAGAATTCAAATTTTTTGTTAAACATGAAAACGTATGGAACATCATCAGCAATTACGCCGTAAAGTTTTTTGAACGTCTGTTTACGTTTTTCTTTATCTAATTCACCACGAGCTTGATCGATTAACTTATCAACTTCTTTATTTTCGTAGCTGATGTAGTTTGATCCACCCTTGCCTGCAGATGTTGAATGCCAGATTTGCTTAGGGTCATCTTCAACGTCTCCGCCGCCCCAGCCCATGGCCATCATATCAAAGTTTTTGTCATCGATATTTTTAACGAAGCTGTTCCATTCTAAGAAACGAAGTTCTAAGTCGATACCCGCTTTTTTCGCGTCTTCTTTAACGATGGTCCAATATTTTTCAGAATCTTTGTTGGCGTAGATTAACGAAACTTTGAAATCAACCTTTTTACCGTTGATCATTTTATCTAAAATACCGTTTTTGTCAGAATCACCCCAACCCGCTTTTTTCAAAAGCTCTTGAGCTTTCTTAGGGTTGAATTCAATGGGTTTGTTTGACGGTGCAAAATCACCTTTAACGTAAGTTGGACTTGTCGCTAAGTAATTCCAGCCGTTGAAAAATTTTGTATTCATTAATTCACGATTTACTAAATGAGCAAATGCCGTACGAACATCTTTGTCTTTAAAAATATCACGTTTAAAATTGAAGCCGATGAAACCGTATGATTTTGGTTCGCTGTTTTCAACTTTATTAGCAAATACTTTTGTTCCGAATGGCGCACCAGTTGCTTTTTTGAAAGATTCAACACCCATACGTGCGAAATCAAGTTCACCTTTTTTAAGGCGCTCTAGCATGATGTTCTCTTCCCTAGTGAAGCGAATGTTGATTTGGGCAAAGTTAAAGTAACCTTTCCAATCAGCTGTTTTATCGCCGTACCATTTGTCGAATTTTTTCAAAATGATCGATTGGCCTTTGTCGTACTTTTCCATTTTGTATGGGCCAGAACCAACGATATCCTTTTGCATCTTTACTGATTTTTCAATGTTGCCGTAAACTGATTTAGGCAAAATCGTCATAGTACATAAAGTTGTTAAATTTTGGAAATAAGGTTCACTCGCTGTGAATTTAATTGTGTATTTATCAACAACTTCAGCTTTTGTGAATTTTTCGAAATAAGGAATTAAATTTAAAGCTTGGTGTTTTGGTTCGCGAACAGCGTCTAATGAAAACTTCACATCGTCAGCTGTGACGTTTTCGCCATTATGGAAATACGCGTCTTTACGTAAGAAGAAAGTAAAAGTTAAACCGTCTTTTGAAACGTCCCACTTTTCAGCTAAACGTGGTTTTAATTCCCAAGTTTGGTCGCTGTTCGTACACATTGTATCGAACGCTAGTTCTCGCAAGTAAGCGTTGTACAAATCGCCACCCATAATTGGATGTAAGCTTTCAGGCTCAGCATCGAAATTGTAATTCATAATTCCGCCCTGAGGGGCCTCTTTATTTGGTCCTGCAGCGGCTGCGGCCAATGATAAAGATCCGGCGATGACAGTGGCTAAAGTTGTTAGCACGAAACGTTTTAATAACATCGTTACCTCCCAAAAAATGGATTGATATTTAAGTCTTTGAAAAGATGATCGAAATCCTGTTTTTATTCAACTTCTGATTCGTGGCGCAATGGGCAAAGTAAAGGATTTCATTTCTTTTTTTCAAATTCGGCCTTATTCAAATGACTCTGTTTTTTTCTTCAAAAATCAGGTAAATTGCCCATTCGTCTAGTTTAAAAAAACCGAAGGAAATCCGCATGGAAACAAAAAAATTTGACCCCACAACCACCATCAGTTCTGAGTTTGGAATCTTCGGCATTCCGCTGTCTGAAGAAGAAAGCAAAGTTGTCCTTTTACCGGTTCCTTGGGAAGTAACAACCTCTTACGGGCGCGGCGCTTCGAATGGCCCACGTATCATTCGCGAAGCCTCTGAGCAGATTGACCTTTTCGACTACGAAACAAAAAACGCTTTTGAAGCCGGCTATTTCATGAAAGAAATTTCTGCAGAATGGGCTGCCGAGAATGTAAAATATAAAGCATTAGCACAAGAAGTAATCGCCCTTCGCACGGCTCAGTCTAATGACACGGTTCGAATCGACGCCTTGGTGGCCGAAGTTAATGCGGCATCGGCGCGTTTAACGGCCTGGGTTTACGCTGAAACTAAAAAAATTCTAGCAAACAAAAAATTATTCGGACTTGTCGGCGGAGATCACTCAACCCCGTTGGGTGCGATTCAGGCCATTTGCGAAGCCCACTCAATAAATGGAGCCAGCGAAGTCGGAATTCTGCATTTAGATGCACATTCTGACACGCGCGTCGCTTACCAAGGTTTCAAACAGTCGCACGCATCGATCATGTACAACGTCATGCACCTACCGATTAAGCCAAAAAAATTAGTTCAGGTCGGCATTCGCGACTTCAGCGAAGACGAATACAAATTCGTCAAATCACGCGAAGACATTCGCACTTTCTTCGATATGGAAGTGAAACAACGCTTATTAAAAGGCGAATCGTGGGCCTCTGTTGCAACCGATATCATTAAAGAACTTCCACAAAAAGTTTATATTAGCTTTGATATCGACGGCCTTGATCCACGCTACTGCCCTTCGACTGGAACTCCGGTCATTGGCGGCATGTCGACGGATGAAGTCTTTTTCTTATTTAGTTTACTAGCGCAAAGTGGACGTCAAATCGTAGGTTTCGACTTAAACGAAGTTTCAACCGGCGAAGCTGATGAAGCCGAATGGGACGGAAATGTAGGCGCCCGCATGCTTTACAAACTTTGCAACTGGAGCGTCGTTACGAATAAGTAAATTGGTTCCAGCTCACTTTTTGGAATGTTCTGCGTTAAATGTGCAGGCAGGTTTAACCCGTTTTACTGCCTGAACCGTCGTAAACTTAGTAAAGCAAGGAGGCTTTTATGGGTTTAGGGTTCAGATGGGCCTTTATAGTGCTAATAGTCGCTTACGGATTAAGTGCTTTGGCCTCAGTCGACAACTTCAACGAAATGATCGTCGAAACTCAACACGACCAGCAGAAGCTGGCTTCAGAAATTCAAACTCAATTAGACATTCAAAAAGAAAAAAACCCTGAAGGGTCGGTTTCGAATGAAACGATCGCCGCGCAGGGTTTTAAGATAAAATTAATTAGAAAATAAATTCGCAACCTGTCGCTCACTGCTAGTTTTGACACGCAGCCATACCAAAAGTGAGCCTAGCCGGCCGCGCTGGTACCTTTTAGCGGGCGTAGCGTTTGTTCATTGATTCGCGCATTTCGGCGCCTTCAATGCTTAAACGAGTCCAAGGAATCGCACGTAGTCTTTCAACTTCGATTGGCTCTTCAGTTTCTTCGCATGTTCCGAATGATCCGTTGTCGATGCGGCCTAAAGCGCTTTCGATTTCGTATAATTGAGAACGTAAACGGTCGTTTAGGTTTAGCATTTCTTGTTCTGCTAATAAACGCATCGTTTGGTCAGCTTCGTCTCCGCCCTTTTCGCCAAGATCTAGCTTCTCACGCGCTTCTTTCACGCGATTTAACAAATCCATTTTTGATTTTAACAGCTTATCGCGACAATCTTTGATCACTTTATCAGTCATCTTAGTCGTTGTGCTTCTTGCCATTCTACCCTCCGTTGTGGCTCATCTGAGCTTTAATCGTGTCTGGGTCGCTTACTTGGCTACCCTTATCGGCGTCCTTGCCAAAAACTTAAGTTCCAAATTGGAACCGCCTTATCTAATGGTATTCTTGTATTTTTTGCAATAAAAAATCTTAAATAATATGAAATTGCACATACTATTGAAATTACTTAGTTTTATGGAAATTATCACAATTGTTATATCGCGTTACTTTAGTCAAACTGTCGAAAAAGTGATTAAAACTTAAATTATTTGAGCTTTTTAACTACCTGAAATTACACAATATAAATATTGGAATCAATTAGACCGTAGATTAGGTTACCCTCATGAACTCTGTCGTAAGCCAGTTGAATTCTATTTTGTTATTTCTGTGTTTAAGCCCAGTTTGTTTAGCCCTACCCTCTGACCTGAGCGGAACATGGACGATGCCTTGTGACCGAGGTCTTCGCAAAGAACAGGTCATTCAAGACAACATCGCCACCACGACCGAATTCTTTCACCAAGATAAAGACTGCACCCAAGAATCGTTTCGTTTTAAAACGGTCGGCAGGCTGGCTTTTAATGCTAATGAGCCTTTCTGGATTGATTTCACTTACTCTGCGGTTGAGTTAACTGTTTTCGTTCCGCAAGTCGTTAGCGACTTCAATATGCGCTCTGTGTGCGGCTTTCAAGACTGGCAAGCTGGCACTGCGAAAGTAATCACGGGTCTTAAATGCGCTTTATTCAACGTGAATAAGCCGACACAAATACCGACCGTCACCGATTTAAAATTTGGAATTTATAAGATTGAAGAAGGCCATTTATACTATGGCCAATTGACTCAAGAAAAAAACGGATCTTCTGCAGAGAAAAGACCCGATATGTTCGCTCCGGATTATTTCGTTAAATAAATGATTAGTTCTTCAAACACTTCGATACGCGATGAATAAGATCGTCGCTAGCGATATCTAATTTCTTAGACATCTTTTGCGCTTTCAAGCCGCGTTCACGAAATGAATTCGCGCTGCTGATCATGTTTTCGGATACGGTTTTATGAGCGCGGCCTGCCGTTTCTGACAACGCTTCAGAGTAACTTTCCATCGTTGTCGAAAACATCTGGTGATTTGAAATAAGTGACGCGTGAATTGTGTTATTTGCTTTTTTCATAGCCTGAAGCTCTGCCACTAGCATGGCGCACTCGCTAGCTAGCACATTGACCGAAAATACGAATCCCACGACGCTGATTAGAATTGCCTTGTTCATAAAATGTCTCCCACCCACCTGGATGACATAGCAAGTGGGCGGCCAAATTTTGAACGGCTAAAAGCAGCTACAGTCGCTTAGATGCGCTGTTAGGGCTGTTTAGTTGAAAAAATTTTCAAAGCTGTTTTTGGTTTCGACACTTAAATACGGCATCAACATACGCATAATGTGACGACGAGCTTTTTCGATCGTGCGCTGATTCGGAGACCGATCAACAGTTTCAAAAAACTGCATCGAGCTGTTCGAGGCGATAAATAATAATTCGCCGACAAATTCCATTTCGCTTTTTGATTCGATCGGAATCATGCTGCCACTGCGGACCCAGTGCTTATGAAGTACGATCATCAATCGACCCATTTTGACTAAATGTAAGCGCCATAACTTAGATAATTCGGCATCTTTTTTTCGTAACGTGTACAATTCGCGGTGAAAGAAACGATACTTCCAATACAATTCTAAATTGCGATCAATAAAATCAACCAGCTGCATTTTTTGTTTCTTTTTCGCAAGCTTAGCCTCTGGTTTCCAGATCTGAGCTGTCTCTTGGGCTAGTCGCTTAAATAATTCGCGTACAATTTGCTCTTTATTTTTATAGTGAAAATATAAATTTCCTGGACTCATCTTCAAATCACGAGCGATGTCATTCGTTGTGACCTCTGTCGCAGCGTCTTTATTGAAAAGGTCTAGGGCTCCAAGCAATATACGTTCTTTTGTTTTCATATTTTTATAATGATTCGAACTGTATGACTTGAGAAGATCTTTTTTTTCATGTTAGGATAATTAGATGGTACATGGACGACGTATAGCATCATGGATGTTGATGCCTTTAGGATTATTACTTTCTGCTTTTTTGTTCTTTAACGAAAAAGCTCCACCGACAACCGAAGACGAATGGCTTAAAAAGACATTAGAAGCTCGGGTTGTGATCTCAAGCTCACTTTCAAAAGGCGTCAAGCAAAGTCGTTTACCGGCTTCAGCTGAATTCGCCCCTGAAGGGGAAACGGCAAAAATGAAGTTGAAGGTGAACTACACCTTAGATGAAGAGCTTCAAAAAGAATCCGACATGCTTTTAAAAAGATATAAGCCTGATTATGCAGCTATCTTTATGATGGACGCCAAAACAGGCCAAGTCCTAACGATGTCTAGCTTTGAAAAAGCCAATCAGCAAAATGGCAGTAACTTAGCTTTACGCGCTACTTTTCCAGCAGCTAGCGTTTTTAAAGTGATCACTGCGGCTGCGGCCGTCGATAAAGCAGGGGTCAGCCCTGAACACCGTATTGGTTTCAATGGCGGCAACTACACTTTATATAAAAAGAACGTTCTTTCAGACAAAGTCACCAAGTGGACACGCTTCATTACTTTAAAAGAAGCTTTTGCCCGCTCAATCAATACCGCTTTCGGGCGCTTAAGTTTAGAAAATTTAGAACCAAAAGATATTTCTGAATACGCAGAACGCTTTATGTTTAACGAAGTGATTCCTGCAGATTTTCAAGTTGAAACAAGCCAAGCCTCTGTTCCAACTGAAAAAGGGTTTGCTTTAACTGAAGTGGCTTCTGGCTACAATCGCTTCAACACCATGAGCCCCGTTCACGGCGCCATGATTGCGGCATCGATTATTAACGACGGTAAAATGATTATTCCGTATATCGTTGATTCATTAGAAGATTCAAATTCACAAAAAGTTTACCAAGCTCAAGTTTTAGAGCGCGGTCAAATTTTAAGACCTGAATCGGCCGAAAAGGTTCGTCAGATGATGGAGCAAACTGTTTTAACCGGCACATCTAGAAAAACGTTTCGTAAATTAGTTCGCGATAAAAAGTTTAAAGAAGTTGAAATGGGCGGAAAAACCGGCCATTTCAGCGGCATGAACCCAAAAGGGCGCACAGATTGGTTCGTGGGTTACGCAACAGATGGCGAAGACAAAATTGCAATCGCTGCCATCACGGTCAATGTAAAAACGTGGACGGTTAAATCGTCTGCTTTAGGTGAAATGATGTTCAGAAAATACTTCAAAGATCGCCTAGAAGAAAAACGAGCCGCGAAGAATTAATTCGCGGCGACTATTCTAATTGAAATTCTAATTCAGCAATAACAGGACAATGATCAGAACCGTGTTGATCCATCATCACTTCGCACGACTTCACGTGTGGAAGTAATCCTTTCGTGACGCAGATGTAGTCGATTCTCCATCCATTATTTTTAATGCGACCTAATTCACGGTACGACCACCACGAATAAACTTTTCTCCTGTCGGGATTGAAATGGCGATACGTATCTGTGAAACCCAAATCTAAAAACTGATCGAACCACTGCCGCTCTTCAGGTAAAAATCCTGATTCAGTCGAAAGCTGCGCGGGTGAATAAACATCGACTTCTTTGTGCGCGATATTGTAATCGCCAACCACGATGATTTCTTTACCGCGCTTAATTTCAAAATCTAGGTGGGCTTTTAAATGTTTTAGAAAGGTTTGTTTGAAATTATGACGCTCTTCACGGGCGCCACCATTTGGAAAATAAATATTATATAAATCAAAGTTATCGTAACTTGACCAAACGATTCGCCCTTCACGTTCGTACTCAGGATAATCGATCGAGGTCTTAACTTTGTTGGGCTCAAGTTGACTAAAGGTCGCTACACTTGAATAACCTTTGCGCTCGGCCGACGACCAAGTATCGAAGGGAAACCCTAACGTTTGCGCGACCGGTTCGACTTGCGCGCGGTGCGCTTTTGTTTCTTGTAAACAAAGAATATCAGGTTTTACTTCAGCTACTAATTGGCTAAGGCCTTTTGCGTAGCTTGCGCGAATTCCGTTCACATTCCAGGTCACTAATTTGATTTGTTTTTTTGATGTCATATGGCTGTCACTCTTTATGTCATTTTAGTTTTCATTGAAACAGGCGGCTGAATGTGGCAACACTAATTGCACATGAGTTTGAAATCAAGTTTCATCGAACACCTACTGCACAAATATCCCCAGCTTTCAGCACAGCAACTTGATGGCTATGTGTCTGATCAACTGGTTTCTCCGTTTCAAATTTCTTTGCCAAAGTCGAACATTGAAAACATCCAGCTTCAAATTAAAATGTACTGGAAATTGCGCTTTTGGACCGAACAACATTTATCGGCCCAATACGACGCTTTAGGCTTAACAAAACCAAAAAATTATTCAGCCTGCATGAGCTATGACTTTCATGTGAATGCGAATAACGGTTTAGAACTGATCGAAATCAACACGAACGCGTCTTTTTTAGCTTTAGGATTAGAACTTTACGCCTTTTGGAAAATTAAAAATGCCGCCGGCGATTTTGGCGAAAAAGAATTAGTCGATATGTTTTTAGAAGAAATCAAATTATCGGGATCGACTAAAAATCTAAATTCAATTGCGATTATTGATGAAAACCCTGAACAACAAAGACTTTATTTAGAATTTTTAGTTTACAAAATGATGTTCGAGAAAAGAAATATCAAAACGGAAATTTCTAGTTTTGATCAAATTGAAAAATTAAAAGAGCATTCTTTAGTCTACAATCGCTACACTGATTTTTACTTAGAAGAACCAAAATCGAACACACTTAAAGATGCTTTTAACAATGGCGACGTTCATCTTTCGCCGCACCCTTACGAATATTTTTTATTAGCCGACAAGCAGCGCCTGATCGACTGGAATAATCAAACCGAAGTCGAAAAGCCTTCTAGCTTAATCCCCGTTTACGATATGGGAAAAGAATCAGCCGAAAAAATGTGGGCCGAGCGTAAAAGTTTATTCTTTAAACCCAAAACGTCTTTCGGCAGCAAACAAGCCTATCGCGGATCTTCGATTTCTAAAAAAGCATTTGAAGAAGTTTGTAATTCTGGTTTTATTGCCCAGCAAATTTCAACACCCTCTGAATTAGACTTTGTGTTAAATAACGAACCAATCAAATTAAAATATGATCTTCGCTGTTATGCTTACAAAGATGAATTGCAGCTGATCGTTGCAAGGCTATATCAAGGGCAAACGACGAACTTACGCACGGCGGGTGGCGGATTTGCCTGCGTGCGCGTTGTCGATTAGGTTAGCTATCAATTAAATTCTTCATTCGTAAATTGGGTCGCCATCAAAGATGAAATGCGGTGGCACGCTAAGACTTCTAAACCTTTATTTAAAATTAAGTCTTCCTTATCAAAAGCCATATTCGGTAAGCATTTTTCAAACTCGGTTGAAAAGTTTTTCACTTTTTGCTCTGGCAATGACTGTAAATACTGAATTGAAGTGATCGGGTTGAAGTAACTCATCTCTTCACGCAATTGAATATGCGCTTCAAATTGAACGAAATCAGGAGCAATTCCTTTTAACTGCGGAGACTCTCCACCGGGTAGTAAATAGAATCCTTGAGTTTTAAACAAAGATATCTTTGAATTCTTACTCCAAACTTCAGGCTCTTGAAATGTGCCCTTACCGAAAGTGCGTTCGCCAACTAAAACGGCGCGGTTGTAGTCTTGTAAGGCTCCGGCCAACAATTCTGATGCGCTAGCTGATGAACTGTTAACTAATACGACTAATGGACCTGTATAAAGTAAAGAACCCGACGTTAAAACAACTTCATCTGATTTTAACGGATCAAAATATTTAACCGAATAGATCTTTTTATTTACGCCAATAAATAATCCAGCTAAACAAGCGGCTTCATCAAGCTGGCCCCCTGGGTTGTCACGTAAATCTAAAACTAATCCTGATACGGCATCATCTGATAGTTCTTTAATTTTATTCGCGACCTCATCACACACGCCCGTGTTAAATTTAGAAAGCGTAATGACCGAATAATCGCGTAAGCCTGATCTTTTTTCACTGACAACATGTTTTAAGACTTTAAACGTGCGCGTGATTTTAACCGGACGCGCTTGACCGTCACGCTTAATGGTCATGTCGAACTGTTTGCTTTTTCCGTCACGCAATACGCTGCTGATATCCGCCAAAAGTAATTCAGAGGCCGGAACTCCGTTCAGTTCGATCAATTGATCTTGATCTTTTAAACCTGCGGCGTCGGCGTCAGAACCTTTATAAACTTTTCGAATAAAAATGGCTTCGGACTTTTTCTCGAACGAAAGCCCTACGAATAGATTGGAACGATCCACTTTCGAGCTAACTTCTTCGTAATACCGCGTCGGCATAATATATGTGTGTGGATCTTTATAGACAGATAAAAAGCCGTTGATTCCGTTACCGACAGCCATACTTTTATAGTCGACCATTTCGGCCGCTTTTAGAATTTGAGCCCAAACGGATTCAAAATTGATTAAGTGATTATTTTGTTTAGCGTACATCTTTACGAAAAGCGCTAGGTTTTCTTTTTCGGTTTTGCCGTCGTGACCGTAAACGCTACTTAAGGTCATCAACTGACCCGTTATCGATGAAAGCTCGAGGTGATATTTAGGGGCGGCCTGAATGACTGAATTTACGCACGCTAAGAAGTATTTTTCAGACGTTTGACAGTTCGAATTTGAAACCAACTCAAACAGCTCTTTTGAAGTTAAGCCTGAATCATTCCAATAGTATTCTAGATTATTTTCGGTCACCGGAACGACGCGTGGAACGGTCTTGGCCATAAGTCCCCCGACTCCGGCCAAGATCATTCCCGCCAAAAACCCCACTCCGCAAACTATGAAAATTCCCCATGACTTCAAAATAAGATCTCCCCCGCAGTGACAAATAAGAGCAACGCGTGTGCCTAGGTTTTTGACCCTCAAACCTATGTCATTTGCTTATAAAGTTACCTGTAAGAACTATTTTCAAGGCTGTCTAATAGAGCCACAGTAAAAATAGTTGCGAACATTGCGAGTCATGCCAGATAATGAAATTTATGATTATTGTTACAGGTGCAAATGGATTTATTGGAAGCGCGATCGTTTGGGAATTAAACCAAGCCGGATTTGAAGACATCATCGCTGTCGACAGCGTCAACTTACAAACCAGGAACCTTTTACAAAAGCGCAAGTACACGAATTTCTATGAAGCCAGCGAACTATGGAGCTTCTTAGCAACGCCCGAAGCTAAAAAAAGTGTTTCATGGATCATTCATATGGGTGCATGCAGTTCGACAACAGAAACGAACTGGGATTTTCTTTACGCCAATAACTTTCAATACACGCAAAGATTATTTGAATGGTGTTCGCAAAATCAAAAAAGTTTAATTTACGCCAGTTCAGCCGCGACTTACGGCGCTGGTGAAAACGGTTTTGATGACACGTACGATTCAGAAAAACTAAAACCACTTAATTTATACGGCGATTCAAAAGTCATCATGGATCGTTGGGCCGTTAAGCAAAAAGCACAACCCGTGAATTGGTATGGACTTAAATTCTTTAACGTATTCGGACCGAACGAATATGAAAAAGAGTCGATGGCCAGCGTCGCCTTCAAATCTTACAATCAATTAAAGACGGCCGATCAGTTGGGTTTATTTAAATCCTATAACTCTTTATACAAAGACGGCGAACAATTACGTGATTTTGTTTACGTGAAAGACGTTACCCGTTGGATCAAAGAGATCATGGACAAAAAACCAGAAAATGGAATTTACAACATGGGCTACGGTGAAGCCCGCAGTTGGTTAGATATGGCGAAATCATTGTTTGCCGCTTTGAAAAAACCACTCAAGATCAACTGGTTAGAAATGCCTGAGCCGATCAAAAGCCAATATCAGTATTTCACGAAAGCCAATATGACAAAATGGCAAAGTCAAAAAATGTCGGCCCCTGAATGGCCACTTGAAAAAGCCATCGAAGATTACGTCGTTAATTATTTATCTAAACAAGACCCTTGGTTGTAATATGGAAAATCTACCTCAACATTTACAAAAATATATTGTCGAGCAAAATTACGCGAAGTACACGCCAATCGATCACGCCGTTTGGCGCTACGTGCTTCGTCAATTGAGAAGTTTTTTAAAAGTTCACGCTCATGAAAGTTATTTAGACGGTCTAGAAAAAACTGGAATTGAAATCGAAAAAATTCCAAGTATCGCGTCGATTAGCGAAAAATTGCAAAAATTTGGCTGGAGAGCTTTGCCGGTTAGTGGATTTATTCCGCCAGCGGCGTTTATGGAGCTTCAATCACTGAACGTATTACCGATTGCTTCTGACATGCGATCGATCGATCATTTACTTTACACGCCGGCTCCAGACATCGTTCACGAAGCGGCGGGGCACGCGCCGATCTTGGTTCATCCCGAGTACGCTGAATATTTACGTCAGTATGCCCAAGTCGCAAAGAAAGCGATTTTAAGCAAAGAAGACTTAGACCAGTATGAAGCGATTCGTACATTATCTGATTTAAAAGAAAATCCAAATTCGACGGCCGAAGAAATTGCAGATGCCGAAGAAAATTTATCTTACGTTTCAAGTAAAATGACTTCCATTTCAGAAGCGGCCGAATTATCGCGCATGAACTGGTGGACGGCTGAATACGGACTTATCGGCGACGTTAATAACTATAAAATTTATGGTGCGGGTCTTTTATCATCTAAGGGTGAATCGAAACTTTGCATTTCAGATAAAGTTAAAAAAATTCCGATGTCGATCAAATGCGTGCAGCAAGGTTATGACATCACAGAACCGCAACCACAGTTATTTGTGACGAAAGATTTTAAAACTCTGGTCGATGTCTTAAAGCAGATGTCTGAAGGCATGGCATATCGCCAGGGCGGAACAAAAGGACTTGATAAGGCCATTAAGGCTAGATCATTAAACACTGTTCAACTTGATACAAATATTCAAATCAGCGGTCAGCTTGAAAAATATGTTTTAGATTCTTCAGGTCACGTTTCGTACTTGAAGTTTTCAGGCCCAACCCAGCTTTCATTCAAAGACATTCAAATTCCTGGCCACGGCAAAGATTACCACAAAGACGGCTACAGCACTCCGTTGGGCGATTTAATCGGTCAAGATTTTAAAGATCTTAAAGTGGGTAAAAACTATTTTTTAAAATACACATCGGGCGTTCAAGTTGATGGAACATTAGAAAAAATAACGAAACTTGATAAAACCTCGATTCTTTTAACTTTTTCAAAAGCGACAAGTATTTTGAAAGGTGAAATTTTATTTAAACCTGACTGGGGTAATTACGATATCGTCGTTGGCAAAAAAATAATTTCCGTTTTTGGAGGTCCTGCCGACCGCGTGGCATATGGCGAAACCGTTGATTTTATCGCTGCGAAAGTTGTGGCACCTGTTTATACAGATGCTCAAAAGAAATTATTTAAAATTTATCAAGACGTGCGCGACTACCGTGGCAGCAAAAGACCATCGCAAATTGGTTTTGATAACCTCATTAAAAAAGTTATTTCTGAGGCCGCCGATCAGTGGCTTTTGTTTGTTGAACTTTTTGAATTAGCGACGGCCCACAATTTTTCAGAGTCTTCAAAAGACCTGATCACTCAACATTTAGAAACTTTAAGATTAAGAGATCAAAAAACGAATGATCTTATTCAAGACGGAATTAATTTATCGCATGAAACAAACTGATTCAACGAAACCACGCGCCATCGACTTACGCATTGTTTTAACTCGCTCTATCTATGAACGAAATATCGGAGCCACTTCGCGCGCGATGGCGAATATGGGTTTTACAAAATTAATTTTAGTTGATCCAAAATGCGAGATCACTTTAGAAGGTCATCAGGCCGCAGCGTCTGGCCAGTTTGCTTTACAAAATAAAGTCGTTTATTCAAGTTGGGCCGAATTTTACGAAAAAGAACCCCGTGGTTTTCAAATTGCCACCACCGCCCGTGATGGGCGCGGACGTCAGTCAACTGATTTAGAAACAAATCTACGCATGATTCAGGATACTCACCCGTCTTTTAAAAAGGAAGGCGAAGACCCCGTCGTATTTCATTTAGTGTTCGGACCCGAGGACTGGGGATTAAGTGGCGACGATATTCAATACGCAAATCACTGCTGCTCGTTACCGACCTATGGAAACAACACCAGTTTTAACTTAGCCCAAGCGACGCTAATGGCGATGTATATTTTTAGATCTGTCTTTGGTGGAACGCGCACCGTTCTTGAAGGCCAGCAGGTTCCGAAAGAGCGTCAGAAAAAACCCGAAGCTGTCTTTCCGGAAAAATCGCTACGTTTGTGGTTAGAAGAAATGGGCTTTGATTTAAATAAACGTAAGATGAACGTGTTTACCGTTTTACGGCGCATGCTTTTACAGAATGCACCATCAACCAAAGAGTTTCGTGTGTTAGAAATTGCTCTTCAGCAAAGTGTTCGCCGCATGCGTGATGGGTCTGGAAAAAGCAAGATCGAAAAGAATTCTAATTCTTAAACCGCTGATTGAATTTTATTAAAAGTAGTCAGCCCAAGCTCTATTTTTTTAATTTTAATTCCTGGTTACAACGCTGATCAGGCGAATGACTGATCTTGTGTCGGAATAAGTTTGTTTGTTCGAATTATTTATTTTTACCTTTTTCCTAAATTGTAAAAATCGATATTTAGCCCATAAAGTTTTTCTTCTTTTGAATCGGCTACGATTTTCAAATTTTGTTTTAGTTGGTCTAAAAGTATATTTTTTATTTTTGTTGCATCTGCCTCTGACAAACTTAAAGCTGCGGAATAATGTAGATCACCTATTTCTTCGCGTTCTAACGACTCAATCGCCTTAATCCTCCAGTTGGTATGGTGTTTTTGAATGTGGTGCGATTCGTTTCCTAAGCGAATTTGCTTTGTGGTCGGTACAAACTGATTTCTATCTTTTTGAACTAACCCGACCTCGCATAGAAATTGTAAAACTTCGGTCGTTTTACTTAGAGTTAAGCCTAAATGCTCACTTAAGCTTTCGGCAGTTTGCCATTCAGGAATTGTCAAACCAATATGGGCAGCCAAATAAAACCAGACACTATAAAATACTGATCGATGTTCTTCTGTTAGCGTTTGGTTCTCTCCAAGTCGTTTTGTTAGTATCATTCTATTTTTTAAAATTATATTTAACTGATCTTGGAAATTTTTTTTTAGAGTATAAGTCCCTGCACGATCACGAAGAACCATAAGTAAGAAAAACTGACCTTCTTCTTTTGTGTGAGAAAAAAAAGTATTCAGCGCCTCTGCTTGCTCTAAGCTAAAATTAGCCGAGCCATTTAGAACATGTGATACGTAGGTAGCTTTACAGCTTAAGACGCGTGCCATCGCTGACTTAACACCTTTTTTTTGCTGAGCCGATCCTACTTTAGAGAGTAGATAATGCTTATAATCTTTAGATTCAAATATGTTAAAAGTACTTGTCATATTATATACTTATCACACTATTTTAACTAAAAGTTAAGATAAAATGTATATTTTTACTTCATTCCAATACAATAATAAATTCAATCGGACTATTTATCTTAATCAACAGCAATAGATCTGTTAAAGGAAACAAAATGAAAACAATGCACTTACTGTTAGTTTTAGGTATTTGGTTTAATTCACATTTAGCGGTCGCCGCCATCGGCGGTATTGGTGACGGCGGAGGCCAAGCCGTTGTATGTCGTGACGAAAACTCACAAATAGTTTCGGCCGAATTGCTAGACATCTACGAAGCTAAAAATTTTTTCTTATTTGATTTAAAATATGATTCTAAATTATCAACTTTAGATTTAGCGCGCCAAAAAGCCAAAATTGTTGGCGAATCTATGGCTTTAGGTTTGTCGACTTCCAAATGGACGTCAACGATTGGAAATATACCTACAGATTCTTACGAGTTAAGTTCGAAACTTTTATCAACTTGGCCATCTAAGGTTGATGTAGCTACAGAATGGGTCGAATGGCTTGAGTCTAATTCAAAAAGAATTCCATCGGGTGTGGCGATCCCTGCGGTTGGCGATTCTCATCCACGTATTGTACCTTCTAAAAAAGGCTGTCAGATAGAGCAAGTGGCTATTTATAAGGATGGAAATCGATCGATTTATTTTGTAGAAGACATATGGCAAAAATTTGATTCATTGAGCCAAGCCGCGCTTTTACTACATGAATCAATTTATTTTCAAATAAGACAAACCGGCGATTTAACATCAGACCGCACACGCAAAATTGTAGGCCTGCTTTTCGCAAATTATAATTTTACTCCACTATTAGCAGGCACACCCAACGTAGTTTTAAGTTGCTGGACTACGGACCCTGAAGCCAAATTCAGATTTTTAATTTATGACGTGTTAGATAAAACGGCGACAGCAAACTTTTTAGTATGGAATGGTCAATCTGCTGTAAACCAAATTAAAACTTCACTGGCAGCCACACCTTTTAAAAAATATTTTAAACTACCAAGCGAACCAAATATAATTGATTCAACAAGTAATATAGGAATCGTTTCTGACCAAGTGATCGATGCAAATACATACCAATTTTCATTTACCAAATTAGGGGATATGTCTTTTCAGATTTCAGGATACTCGTTCTCAAAAGAAAATGATTTACCTGTTAAGTGTAATTCGCACCTTACCCGCTGGGAAATTAAACCAGACGGATCTAACGAAATCGGACCTGTTCCTTAATTTAAGCCGACTGATCCTGCAGCTGAATAAGTTTGTCTGTTAATTCATGAATCTTATTTAGCTGTTTATCAAGCGTCGCAATTTGTCCCGAAACTTTTGCGCCCTGTTGATTTAATTTTTCAATTTCATCTTGAGTATCTTCAGGGTCTGAACCTACAAGTTCTAAATTTTCTAAAACAGTAAAGGCGCGATCGATTCTAGATTTGATCTGTTCGATCGCTACATTTAAATTTTTGCGTTGTTCACTTAAATCACGTTTAAGAATTTTAATTTGCTCAAGCGACAACTCTTGAATATTAGCTGTCTGTAGTTTTTCATCAGCCGAATTATCGTCAATAATGCTATGAACCAACAACGACCACTCTTCACGTAAACCACTAAAGTTTCTGGAACCATCTCTCATACCCATTTAGTATACCACGACTTTAGCTGTACGAAATGGTTCTTATTATATTTTCGAAATGCGCTGCCGTAAGTGGGCGGAACCACTGGGTATATAAAATTTTGTTTTTTAATTCTAGACTTTGTTCTAGGACAAATGTGAAATAGTCAGATGCTAAAAAAAACCATCTTAACTCTAGCGTCTTTAAAATCGTTCCTAGCTGTACTTATTCTTTTCACAACGCACGTTGCATTAGCAGGTCGCCCCGTATTTCACACTGTAACACGCGCCGAATTGATTGAAAAAAGTGACTTCATTTTTTTAGGATCGATTAGCTTACAGAAATCGAAATCAACCTGCCCGCATGAAACGGCCAGTTGGAAAGTAAAAAAAGTTCTACGCGGAGACAAAGCACTTGAAGGAACCGTTATAGCCACGGCC
>JACMQO010000101.1 GCA_014376935.1 Bdellovibrio sp. | reverse complement strand
TAAAACATCTAAAGCGACCGATTTGTACGAATGATTCAAAATCGACTCATTTTTATCAATGCGCTTTAAAATGAAATTCATGATTTGATCTTTACGAAGCGAATCCTGCAACAACGTAAATTCGCTCCATTCAAGAACCGTATCGAAGCGGTTATCAAACTCCATATCGTCGGGCATCATCATCGAGCCATTTCTTAAACCCATATTTTTTAAAAAATCACTATTTGAAAAATTAATCGCTGATTGAAATTCAGGAATAATCACGCGCCCGTCTGACGCCTTTTCAAATGCCGTTACGGCAACTTCTGCACAGGTCAGCTCAGAATGATCCTTCATATCTAATTTATAATCGTATTTAATTTTTCTATTCGTAGAGACCGACTTTGCGTAAATGGAATCCATCATTTCGTTAGCGTTTTTTGCCAAATTTGCATTCTTAGGTCTTAAAATTAAAATGCGTGCATTTTCATTCTTTAAAGCGTCGTTCAATGAATAAGCATCAACGCCTTTACCAATGTACGATTCGAGCGTGTGCAAAGACCCGTCATGCTGAACAAAAAGAGCAATATGACTAAATTGGTTGGGCTGAACCGGAAGTCTAGATATCGTTGATGACGTAAAACTGATGCCTTTGGCAATCATGATATCACCCGGATGTAAATCAGAATCAGAAACCTTGGGGTTGATAAAGCTTCGAGACGGCTCTTTTAATTGCGGCACATCGATTTTTAAAAAATCAACACTTTGAATCGTTTTTTGTTCATTGGTGTAAAGTAAAATATAAAGTTGATCTTGAACCGAACGAGATTGAAAAAAATAACTCCGCATCTGTTTTAAACAAACTGGGTTATCCAGATGAACGATATCCTTCAACTTAAGACGATACAAAAATAGCTCTGGTAAAAAAGTTTTCGCCGCTTCGATATCTTTCATTGTAACCGAACTTTGAAGTTTTGAAAATTGGCCTAGGATGGACTCAAATCCTTTTTCGCAATCAAAATTATTCTTCGAAGCTTCTGTCAGTAAGGTCTGGTGGCCTTTAGAAACGTCGTCAAAAATAGTATCAGCCTTAACCAGTAAAGATACAGTCGAACATAGAATTGATACCGAAATAAACCAAATCATTTTTTTCATGACTCCAGCATGGACGTATTTTAGAAAACCTGCAACATTTGGATAGGGGAATTTTGTCTCGTGTAAGGATATATTTCCCTTCAATCAATGCAAATCAGGCAATATTCCCTGCTAATTCGTATAGTTTAATCCGACACAATTTTTGCAGACTTAAATGGCTATGACAAAACTAACAGCCCACTCAGCAAAAGTTTCGATTCAAGACAAATATAAAAAGTTCGCGCAGCAAATGCATTTGCACTACGTGAACCCTTTAGAAAAAGGCTTTACTCGTAAAGGCTCGGCAAAAAACTTTCGCTATTTCGACATCCATCTAAAACCTTTAAAAGATAGAAATCACTTAGCTCGAATCAAAGCTTTAGTGATTCCGCCGGCCTGGCAAGATGTCTGGATTAGCGCCTCGCCCCGCGGCCATATCCAAGTGACGGGATACGATATTCGCGGTCGCAAACAATATCGTTACCATACGTTGTGGTCGCAAAAAAGAAACGAGAATAAATTTTCAAAAATAATCCAGTTCGCCGAAAAGTTACCCGCTATTCGTGACCGGCTAGCAAACGATCTGAATGAAAAGGGCATGGGAGAAAAAAAAATACTGGCTTCAGTTGTAAGCATCATGGAACAAACGTTAATCCGTGTCGGTAATGAAGAGTACGCCAAACAAAATAATTCTTATGGTCTAACCACCATAAAAAATGGTCACGTGAAGGTTAAAGGACAAAAAATTATTTTTGATTTCAAAGGAAAAAGTGGCAAGTTTCATCACGTCGAACTTTCGAATCCCACTTTAGCTAAAATTGTTCGCCGCTGTCAGGATCTACCCGGCCAGGAGCTATTTGCTTATGAAACTAAAAATGGAGAAGTTAAAGATGTAACATCCACAGCTGTTAACCATTACCTGCATGAAATTACGGGCGAACACATCACTGCAAAAGATTTTAGAACTTGGGGCGGAACCATGCAAGCCGCCCTATTTCTAAAAGATAAAAATCCGCCCCCGACCCAAACCGAGCTTAAAAAATTATTAGTTCAGGCCGTTTTGCACACATCCTCTGAACTCAGAAATACACCTGCCATTTGCCGCAAATACTATATTCACCCCGGCGTCTTCAGCACTTTCCAAGAAGGGAAAATGACAAAAATCTTCGTCAGCAGCCAAAAAAAATCCAACCCAAAAATAAAAGGCCTATCTAAAGATGAAATCTTTACGAAAAAGCTGATTGAAAGCGTATCAAAATAACTTGATCCTTTGATTCTCTGCCCGTAAGTACAATGACCAACTTGTCATTGTACTTACGGGCGAAACTGCTGCATTTTCTAATTCATGGCCCTAATCCTACTTCTTTTTTCATCTTTAGCTTTTGCTCATGACCCAAGCTTAACAAAGTTTGTGAATGCGTCAGCTAAGCCAAGTATTATGGCGCAAAAGTACGGTGAAAATAATTATTTAGATTTAGCGAAAATTGACATGCAGCAAGCGATTCAGGCGGCTCGGAAAGTTTCAACCGGAAAATTAATCGAATCTTCTTTAGAAAAAAGAAATGATTTTTTAGTTTACCGCGTGGCTTTTTCTGAACGCAATAAACGTGTGGTTCGCGTTTATATCGATGCGGGCAATGGCGCTTTTTTAGAAAAAGAAACGACTCAGCGCTGATCGTTCTTAGAAAAATATGTGCGTTTTAATGTTTAATTTATTTTTATTAACATTAAATTTGATCTGACAAACCCACACACGTCCAAAAATATATTTCCGCTTTGACTCGTTCCGAAAGCTTCGTGATGCTTAAAGGATACTTTAAACCATCTAAGGAGTATTTTATGCGCCCATTCATTTTAACTGCAATCATCAGTCTTTTAACCACTTCAGTTTTTGCGGCCGATCCTTCTGTTAAGATTACGTCATTTAGCTACGTAACCGGTTCAAACAGAATGGCCGAATTGTGCGGCGAAGTTTCAGATACCACCAGCCCACAAACCTACGTTCAAGTGACGGTAGACCCCAATACGAAAAATCCTGCCGCTTACAATGTGTATGCAGGTCGTGGAAAATTTTGTACCGTCGTGGTTACTTATACGGGCTCGGCCATCGCTGAAATCTTATAGAGGGCATGACATAAATTTCATTTGTTAAATAATGGCTCCGGGCGTGAAATTAAAGATAGGAACGCTTTACGCAAGGAGCTTTTTATGATGAAAAAAGGATTGGCCGTCATTATTTTGGCTGCGCTCTTATTTTCAGCCCAAAGTTTTTCGCAAATGCCTGGGCCTGCGACGCCATTCCGGCGAATACCGATGGGTGAACGGTCGTGCCGTTCCACGCTTTACGAACGGAAAATTTGAAGGTTTCGTTGGCGGCTGTATGGATATTCATATTCAGAAAATGGCCCAAGTAAAAATCGATGAAAGCGAAAATCGCCTTCATCAGATGATTAGTACATCCCCTTCATTCATGTGTATGCTAACCGGCCTTGATTATGTTTTCGAGCAATTGTTGAACAAGGGTTTATCGAATTATTAGACGAAGTTCGTAAAACGCGTAAACCTTATATCGGTACGGCAGTTGTCGCGTTGTTACAGCGAAAAGAAGGTGGACCACCTGTGCGCCACTACCTTGATTTCGTTTATCAACCTGACGTAACTATTGATGGGCAAGTTCAACGTATCTTTGTTCATGGCGTAGACGTTACCGAAAAAGTCATGACCCGCCTATCAATCGAAAATGAACGTTCTAATTTCAGAAATTTATTTAAACAAACTCCCGAAATGGTTTGTATATTATCCGGCCCTGAACACACTTTTGAATTCGTCAATGAAACCTAACCTGAATCAGTCAAGGTTCATGATATTTTAGATGAAGTCTACCGCACTGGAGCGACCGCCGAACTTATTGAAATTCCAGTAACCGTTGGCGATCGCGTTCGCTATTTCAATCTAACTTATGCCGGGCGTTTCGATGTCGATGGCAATGTGAACGGCGTCATGATTTTAGGAACAGAAATTTCGCATTAAAAAAATTACGACGCCTTTCGATCAATGGGCGTCGCGTTTTCGCTTTCAAAAGCGCTTAACGACAAAGAAACAATCTTTCCGATCAGCTCTTCATAATCCATTCCGCTTTTACTAGCAGACAGCGCATAATCTTCTTTTTTTGCGATGGATGGGTTTGGGTTAGCTTCGATAAAATAAACATCATCACCACGCACGCGCAGATCAATTCGGCCAAATCCTTGAATATGAAGTAGACGATAGATCTTTTTACACATCTCGTTCATTTTTTTGTGGGTCGCTTCTGGCATATCGGTCATCCACCCTGAATCAATACCCCATTTCTTGCGGTACTCTTGATCCCATTTACTTTTATAGGTCGCAAACTTAGGTTCACTTTCAGGAATTTCTTTAAAAAATAATTCGCGCGGAGGAAACACACTTAGTTTTTCATTTCCCAAAATACCCACGTAAACTTCGCGCCCATCGATAAACTCTTCGATAATGGCGTCAACTCCGAAACGATCGTGAATAAACTTAACGCGCGCTAAGGCTTCTTTTTCGTTGGCGACGTGCGATCCCTGCGAAATACCTTCTGACGATTCTAATTCTAAAGGTTTTACAAAGGCCGGAAATTGAAATTTTTTAAGGGATGGCACAGGCTGCGATTTTTTTGCAACTAAGAATTTGGGTGTTTGAATATCGTGATAATCTAAAATGATTTTCGTTAGCCCTTTGTCTTTACAAAGTTGAAGACTGCGTGGTCCAGAGCCCGTGAACGGCACACCTAACATTTGCATCAATGCTGTCAAATTCGGTTCAAAATCACGTTTATTACTAAACGCTTCGCTCATGTTAAATACTAAATCGGGCTTTTGCTCTTTGACCGTTTTTACAAAGGCCTCAATGTCATCAAAAATACCAAATGGAATCACGTCGTGACCTAATTTTGTCAGCGTATTTTTTACGTCGCGTTCCGGTTTCCAGTCAGGCGTGTTCCAGTAATTGGCGTACTCGCTGGCGGGTAAGTTCATCGACAAATCAAATAAAAGTAGAACTTTAAGTGATTTCATTTACACCTCTCTTTTAAATTTACCGGTGAACAAATAATTCTTCACAAGGCTGGTTAGAAAGCTTGCGACTTCCATCGTCGTTTGCGTTTCTGATTTTCCTAAGCGAAGCTCTAATTTATCGCTACGTTCGGCCAAACGTTTGACTAATGAATCAATGGTAAATTTGCGTTCACTGGTCGCCCAGGCGACGGTCGCGACAATCGCTTTTCGGTGCCGGGTCATAAAACGGCCGGCCGAAAATTCGCGTTTCGCTAAATTGACATCACCATTAAAAATAAGCTTTAAATCACTGTCGTAAAAATCGGGATAGTCATCGGCATTTTCACGTTTTCTTTTTTGGTAATACTTTTCTAAAGTCGAAGTTAAATGAGCCACCGAACTGGGTAAGCGGCCTTTTTCAGAGGTGTTTTTTAACTTACTACTTTCAACCGCTAAACTTTCCATATACTGAAGCTTTGCTAGGGCTCCTGGCCACCGGCTGTATTCTTTTTTCCAATCCAAATGCGGTGATAACCAAACAGCAAAGGTCTCGGCAAAATCTTCATCGGGGTGAGCTTGCGCGTACCAACGTTCTAAGTGCTTGACGTAACTTTTACTGTATGGTTGCGGGCGGTACGTTTCGGGTTGGTATTCAATATTGGGAGAACCGAAAACTTGGCTCCATTTTTTTCTTTTTGAAAATTTATAACAATGATCAAAGCAGTGACCCGCTTCGTGACGAAGTAATTTCATAAACCATTCGGGGTCGCCCCCTTCGACTTCTAGCATCAGTGCTTTCTCTAAATTTTTTAGTCGTGTATTTGAAAGGTAAAAGGGAACAGAAATCGCATTCATACCTTCGGGGCTAAACCATTCATCGCCTAAAAATATTTGCGGCTTAAAGACCAATCCCTTGGCTTCTAGTTCGGCGTACAACTGGTGAACGCGCTCTTCGACATCGGTCCCTTCGACCGACAATAATATATTTTTAAAACGTAGTTTTAGAATTTCTGCATCAGATAATTCAGAAAGCTCTTCAGCTTTCACGGACTTAACTGACATGGGACGCCTTTGTTAACATTCTATAAATATCGGTATGAGACGCTTCTGCCTTAAGGATTTGCTGGTCTGGCTTTCATTGAACTGATCTTTGGTCTACTGGCCTTATCAATCGATCACGCGATACTACGATACGGATCATCCGCTAACCCGCACACATCTTTAGGTAGATAATATTCTTTACGTGGCCCTTCTCCGAATTGACAAAAGGGGTACGAATTTCTAGTTCTAAACATCCACTTCCAAAACTGAGAATAAGTTAAGTCATCTTCTGAAAAATCCTTTACGACATCGACCTTCACTTTTTCAACGCCGATGTGGTAGCACACTCAAAGAAAGTGATGTTTGTCGACGACATAGAATTTATTGTCGGGCGACCGCACCACGGGGACGACCGTTTCGGTGGTAAATTTTTTCAGCTCTTTCTTGCTATACGCACCGACTTGCTTAATTTTTTCATCGACTTCAAGCATGCCGACGGCAAATTCATTGGGTAGGTTTTTGTCATGCTGTAAGGCCAAAGCAAATACGGATCCCGATATTTTGGGCCATAAATTAAGCTTTTGAGGTGTTTAAGTTCTTTTTCAAAAATCTTGTGGAGCTTTGAACCTGATTCAAAATTAGCAAAGACCCAATTTAAAAAAGTGCAAAAGTTTGTTTCGATCGCCCAAAGCGGAACGATTATCAATACAGAAAAAACTATAATCCAATATCTGACGATCGCGGCGCAATTTTCACAACGGGTGCTGCGGCCGCGCGCTGATGAAACCCAACCGGACGTCGGCGCGGTAAAGTGAACGTAAAGGTACTACCGTTCGAATGACTTTCCGCCGTCACAACACCACCGTGGGCTGTCACAACAGTTTTTACAACCGCTAATCCAACACCGGCCCCTTGATCGGCCGTCTTACGCGCTTGCCAGAAATTATCAAACAGAATCGGTAATTGTTTTTCTGAAATGCCAGAACCGCCATCTTTGACCGATACGTAAACGTACTGCTGATCGCTACGTACTTTAATGGTCACTTTGCTAAATTTAGGACTGAACTTAATCGCGTTACCAACAAGGTTTGTTAATACACGTAAAACACGCTCGGTATCAAAAAACGCCAGCACCGGAGGATTCACCGGAGTAAAATCTAAACGAATCTCTTTTTGTTTCGCTAAGGGCTGCATCATCAATTTTGCTTCATCAAGAATCGCATCTAAAGCTAACTGTTCTAAACGCAAAGATAAAATACCCGCATCGGCTTTGGTTTGATCCGAAATGTCACGCACTCGATCTTCGATGACGCCCACCGCACTTTGAATCAGTTCAGAGCTATCTTCTGACTGCGTTCGCGCGGCCTGCGCAATCGTCATCAAGGGCTCGACGAAATCATATGAAACCGCCGCGATCACTTCATCCCGAGACAAAATCGCCTTTTGCGCCTCGTTGTATAACCGAGAACGCTCGGCCAATTGACGTGAACGTTGGCTAAGAACGCGAATAACGACTAAACTTAAACAGAAAAATAAAAAGCTAACGGCTCCGGCAAACCAAGTAAAGCTAATCGGAATTTGTGTTTGCGCGTAAGACGCTGCGTCCATCGTTTTAACTTGGTTATGTTCTAATTCAGCTTTATGAATCTGAGCAATTTCATCTAACGCTTTGTTCATATTATTACGAATCGGCGTTGTTTTTGCGCGGTAGAACTGACCGACGATTTTTGATTCGGTTTGTTTCGCGCGAAAATCCATCGCTTG
>JACMQO010000100.1 GCA_014376935.1 Bdellovibrio sp. | reverse complement strand
GCGGGCTAAATACTAATTCTTTACCCGTAAATCTTTTAGCCACTTTTTCCAACCCATCAACCTGATCGGGTTGAATGTCGAACATAAATAAATTAGGAATTTGCGATCCCTCATCAGGGCGAATTTCGTGTAGAATCGAAGCTTTAATATGCGGAAGCAAACTTAAAACCAGCGTTGATAAGCTCATGGTGATAAAAACTAATCCTGTCGAAGCCGCCCTGCGGGTTAAGCCCTTAATTCCATACTGTACCAACCACGAAAATGAAGAGCTTAAGCGATCTAATACTTTTAATAACGAAATATTAAATAGATAAAAAATAACAATTAAAACTAAAATTCCAGCTACGAAACCAGATCCGATTTTATACGACTGACTTTGCCAAATGGCTAGTAACCAAAAAATCACGACCGAAACGATAAGCCAAATATAATACCAACGGCTTTTCTTATTTTGCACAAAAGAGTTCTGCAATAACTGCAATGGATGTAAATTAAATATTTGTAGTACTTGCGGTACCGTCATTAGCATCGGGCCCAAAATTCCTATGACAGAGATAATCAAGATCGCTTTCCAGTTCAATTGAAGCACAACGGGCAGATCAAACTTGTTCATTAAGAACGATTGAAGCAACGGTAACGCTGTTCCCACGAAAGCGACCGCAATCAAACATGAGAAAATCGAAATCAGTAAAGTCTGTAGCGTGTAGATCGAAATAATTTGCAGATCGTCCAAACCTAAAGTTTTAAGAATGGCGATGTTTTTTCGTTTCGAGTTAAAAACCCATTGCAGTAAGTAGCTTCCACACAGAAAGCAAAGACCTAGCGCCACTAATGCAACTAACCCCAAGTAATCCGTAAAGTATTTTAAAGCGCGGTTACCTTCTTGCAAGGTATCGTTTGTCGTTTCAATTTGCACGACCGGGTCGGTGATTTGTTTTTCTACTTTTCCTTTTAACTTAGAAATATCTTCAGTTTTAGGAACTAAATAGGACCAACGTTCATTAAAAGTACTGCCCGTTTGAACTAACTTAGAGGCTTCTAAATATTTTTTAGAAATCAAAACCCGCGGCGCAAATCCACCTGCGCGAAATAATCTTGAAGGGTCTTCGTCGATTGTTCCGGCTAGTTTAAATTCACCTTCACCTAAAGACATCTTGTCGTCTAGTTTAACCTTAAGCATATCTTTAACTTCAGGGTCGACCCAAATATCGGACTGATCTGAATTTAATGACCGATTCGATAATTTAAAACTTCCATACAGCGGGTAATTTTCATCAAAGACGACAACGTTCACTAATCTAGAATCACCCGCACCACGTAGCATCGCGAACATTGAAAAAGTTTGCGATTTCTTTTCAAAGGTAAAGGTTTTCTCCCACCCCGTGCGTTCAGCATCAGTAAACGATTTTCTGGCATTGATAGTAAGGTCGCCACCTAAAATAATTTGCGCTTTTTCAGCCGTCTGTACAGATAAGCTTTGTTGAAAAATTTGAAGTAGAAAAAATCCAACTAGGCCCAAGGCAAAGTTCAACACTAAAAAGGTTGTGACCCTTTTAAAGCGAAACAATTCAATCCACACTAATTTAAGTAAATATTTTAATCGCACAACTGACCTTGTTTTAGAATAAGTTTACGGTCGCACATTTTTGCTAATTCTAAATCATGGGTGACTAATAAGGTGGTCGTTTTCGTTTTACGAACTTGGGCAAAAAATAAACTCATCACTTTTTGTCCGGTTTCGCTATCTAGGTTGCCTGATGGCTCATCCGCTAATAAGAGAGAAGGTTTTGTAATCAATGCGCGGGCTAAAGCTAAACGCTGGCATTCACCACCGCTCATTTCAGTTGGTTTATGTTCAGCACGCGAACGCAAACCCACATTTTCTAATTCTTGCAGAATAAATTGATCATCGTACTGGCGATCTAAAATTTGTAATGGCAAAGCTAAATTTTCAAAAGCCGTTAAGTGTGAAATCAAATGAAACTGCTGAAACACGAAACCAATTGTTTCAGCGCGAAAATGGGTCATTTGTTTTTTTGTTAAACCACTTAGACGTTGATTATTAATGGTGATTTCACCGCTATCGTATGAATCTAATCCCGCCACTAAACTTAAGAATGTCGATTTACCGCTACCTGATGCGCCGACGATGGCGACAACTTCTCCGGTTTCTACTTTTAAGTTCAAATCTTTTAAGATCGTTAATTTTTCAGAACCCTGGCGGTAACTTTTTACAACGTTCGTTATATCTAAACTCATTTTTTAAGGACCTTTTTATTTTAAGAATTTTTTTAAGTAGTCGTACATGCGGTCGGCGATAATTCGATGGCCTTTTTCATTCGGATGAATACCATCGGCTTGATTTAAATTTGATTTACCAAAAACACCCTCTAATAAGAATGGGGCTAATTCGATTTTATATTTTTTTGCTAAGCGCGGGTAAATAGCCGCAAATTTTTTGAAATAATCAGGCCCGTAATTCGGCGGTACATTTAATTGATCTAAAATAATCGTGATTTTATTTTGCTGAGCCCATTCGATGGCGGCCTCTAAATTCTTTTCAGTTTCTTCAACTTTTAATCCGCGCAGACCATCGTTACTACCCATTAGAATAAAAACGTAATCAGGCTTTTCTTTGCTAACCCATTTTAATCTAGACAATGTCGATGCGCTGGTTGAGCCACTTGAGCCCGAGCTAATAATTTTCCAATCTAATTTATCTTTTTTAACTTTCTCTTGAATCAACTGCGGAAACGCGGCGCTTTGTGCAACTCCGTAACCTTCAGTTAAAGAATCTCCTAAAAAAACAAAAGTTTTAGTCGCGAATGCAGCTTCAGAAAAAAAACACAATGCAGCTGTAAAAAAAAAGATCTTAAACATAAGCTTAAGATCTTAATCTGATTTATAAAAATGTTAATTAGTATTTAACAGAACTGTCAGTTAACTAGAGTAAGTTCTAGTAACGACCGCCACCACCTGAACCGCCACGAGATCCGCCTCCGTAACCGCCACCGCCTTCACGGCCGCCGCCACCAAATCCACCGCCACCAGAGCGACGTGGACGATCTTCTTGTGGCTTAGCTTCAGATACGCGAACTGGACGACCACCGATTGTTTGTCCATCCATTTTGCTGATCGCTTCGTCGGCTGCTTGGTCATCTTCCATCTCAACGAATCCGAAACCTTTGCTGCGACCACTCATACGATCCATCACCACGCGTGCTGATGAAATGTTACCGAATGACGTGAATGTTTGGTGAAGCTCGTCATCAGTTACTGAGAATGCTAAATTTCCTACGTACAATTTTTTTGCCATTTGTCTCTTCCTCCGAAGATAGTTAGTTCACAGAACCCGAAAGCAAGAAAGTAGAAAACTTACAAAGCGGACGCGGGATCTTTAGTTCTTTTAACAGGCTAATTTGCAACCCATTTCTAGACAAGTTTTTGTCATAAAGCTAGACAAAAATCGCGACGACGCACACGCGGTTTTGTTAAGAAAATAACTACACTTAATTTTTAAATTAACTTTAGTGATGATGCGCATGTCCATGTAAACCATGTGCATGACCGTGCGTTAATTCATCTTGAGTTGCGGGACGTACTAACATGACTTCGACATCAAATGTTAATGGAACACCGGCTAACGGATGATTGCCATCGAGTGTTACCATCGTGTCTGTCATTTTAGTAACCGTAACCACTTTCATTTGCTTTTCAAGTTCAAGTTGTAACTGAGAACCAACGTTAATTTTTAAGTGAGCTAATTCTTCTTTAGGAACTTCCATGATCATATCTTGACGAAATTCACCGTAAGCTTCTTCAGCAGTTAATTTAACTTGTTTTTTATCGCCCTCATTCAATAAAGCAAGAACGCGCTCTAGTGCCGGAATAATTTGTTGGCGACCTTCTAAAAAAGGAAGCGGTTGATTAGCTTCTGAAGCATCTAAAGTTTCGCCTTTATCGTTTTTCAAAACGTAATTAAACGCGATCACTCGGGCTGGCATTTGAGTCGTATTTTGAGACATATTTGGTCCTTTCCAAAACTTTGGTCTAGGATTTATCTCGGTTTTTTGTCTCGAACAAGTCTAAAAATTACTTATTCGTTCCATAAGTTTAATCATATTGAAAATGCCTCATTACAGAACATATACTTAATCTATGCAGGCGACAGAATTATTTTCGACAAGCCTTCGAGCCCTAGTTCTTAACGCAAGTTACGAGCCCTTACGTATCATCAGTTGGCAAAAAGCCTTAATCATGTGGTTTCAAGATAAAGTAGATGTTTTAGAATATCACAAAACTCATGTTCGATCGGCCAGTAACACGTTTAGTTTACCTAGTGTTTTAAGATTAAAAATTTATATCAGACCGAAACACACGGATGGAGTTCGCTTCTGCCGTGAAAACGTCTATATTCGAGACCTTCATACATGTCAGTACTGTGCGAAGAAACTTCCTTTTAAAGAATTAACGATCGACCACGTCATACCTGCGTCCCATGGCGGCCCTAAAACTTGGACCAACGTTGTTGCAGCTTGTCGATCATGTAATCAAAGAAAAGCGAATCGCACGCCTGAAAAAGCGAAAATGCCATTGCTAAAACCACCGCGCGAGCCACAGTGGTTACCGGTCATCGAGCACGAGGTCGACCGCGACAAGGCCCCTTTATCCTGGAAAGACTATCTGCGATTTGATAAAGCTAACTAAATATGAACTTACCAAAAAAATTAAAAGCCGAAATTATTTCTGCCGCAGAAACCATTGATTTACGGTGTCGCGTGTTGCGCCCAGGCCAACCTAAAGAAATCTGTCACTATCCCGAAGATGATTTTGCAACTTCTTTTCATTTAGGAATTCGTAATGATCACGGTCAGGTAATTTGCAACGGAACTTTTCTACAACAGCCCCACGAGTTTTTCAAAAACGCAATAAACCCCTACCGTTTACGGGGTATGGCTAGTGACCCTTTGTTTCAAAAACAAGGGCTAGGCTCCATCGTGATTCATCAT
>JACMQO010000099.1 GCA_014376935.1 Bdellovibrio sp. | reverse complement strand
CAGATGACAGAAACTGTTTCAAATACAGGTTGGATATCGGTCACTTCAGCTAACAAACGAAGCGATAAATTTTCAAATTGCTCGCCCGAATCCGTTAAGCAAATTTGTAATTGGGTGTGCGTTTCGGGAGTATTGGCAGGCACGCGGCCGTTTTTAATATCAGCTAGTAATTCGGCCGCAATCGCTTCGCCCGAATCAATCAAGTGAACGTGATTTCCGAAAACTTTGGCGATTGCAATTTTTAATAACGGGTAGTGCGTACACGCTAAAACGACCGTATCGACGTCTTCAGTTTTTAAGTTTTGTAAATACCGAAACGCGATCAGGTTCGTGACCGGGTCATCATGCCAGCCCTCTTCGGCTAAGGGTACGAACAACGGACACGCTTGCGCAAAGACTTCAATTTCAGCGCGGTGTTCTTTTATCTTTCGAGTGTAGGTTGCGGCCTTAATGGTGGCTCTGGTGCCAAGGACGGCCACTTTATTATTTTCAGTTTTGGCGGCCGCTAATTTAGCACCCGGATCAATCACGTTGTAAACGGGTATGCCTTGAAATTCATTTTCAAAAATTTGTGTCGACGCCGTATTACACGCGACGACGATGGCTTTCACGTCACGTGAAATTAAAAAATTCATATTTTGAACTGAGTATTTTCGAACCGTGTCGCCCGATTTTGAGCCGTACGGAAGGCGCGCGGTATCGCCCAGATAAATAAAATTTTCGTGCGGAAATACGCGAATCAATTCTTTTAATACCGTCATGCCGCCGATGCCGGAATCAAAAACTCCAATGGGTCTGGTGTCGGGCGTGGCGGCAGTTTGTGTCATTAACCTTGTACTCCGTGCGCGCGTGATTCACGGATACCGTTTGAAGACATCTCCATGAATTTTGCTTTTGAACGCATTTCTTCAATCGTTGTCGCATTGATGTAGCTCATGCCGCTGCGAATACCGCCGGTTAATTCTAAAATTACGTCTTGCACGTGGCCCTTGACGTTTACGAAAGTTGATTCACCTTCAGGAGCCATGCCCGCCGGCATGTCACCGCGCCAAGAGACTTGCGCTTTTTTTGAAGCCATTCCGCGGTATTGTTTACGGCCATTGACGATGTCGCCGGGTGTTTCGATCGCGCCCGATAACATACTGCCTAACATGATCGTGTCGGCACCTGCGCAGAAGGCTTTCACCATATCACCGCTGGTTCTGATGCCGCCATCGGCGATGACCGGAACACCGTAGCTTGCGGCGGCTTCAGCGCACATGGCGATCGCGGTCAATTGCGGAACGCCTGCGCCGGTAATAATTCGTGTGGTACACATTGAACCCGGACCAATTCCAACTTTAATGGCGTCAGCCCCCGCTTCGATCAGGTCAACGGCTGCATCGGGTGTTGCTAAGTTTCCGGCGATCACTTCAAGGTCAGAGTAAGTGTCTTTAAGCCATTTCAAAGTTTCGATCATCGAAACCGAATGGCCGTGGGCAATATCGATCGTCATTAAATTTACGCCGGCTTTAATGATCGCATCGGCGCGCTCTTTAAAGTCAGCGTTCACACCGATGCTGGCTGAAATAATAGATGCGCCAGAATCTTTGACGGCTCTGATTTCAATCACTTGCTGTTCGATGTTCATAAATCGGTGTAACACGCCAAGGCCGCCCATTGCATTCATCGCGATCGCCATTTTGGCTTCGGTGACGGTGTCCATGTTGGCCGAAATGATCGGGGTTTCTAAGAATTTTGTTTTTGTTAAACGTGATTTTAAAGAAGGGTCACGGCGCGAACGTACTTCTGACTTTGACGGGATGATTAGAACATCGTCAAAAGTTAATCCATGGTCACGGTCTTTGATTTTGGTCCAATTAAACATCAGCGACATGCGGGGCCTCGTTTTTTTCTAAGATGATTTCCGTCAATTCTGACGGGTCCGGTTCGAACTCATTTAAATAGCGCAAAAATAATTTTAAGACTACAAAATGAAACGTAAAATAAATAAAAGTTTCAAGCAGTATGCCGGCCATCGCCGTCCACGGGTGGGTGCGAAACAACAGGTATTCGTCTAATAGCGAAGAAATCGCTAACGGAATCGCCATATAAAAAATCGCCAACCAAAAGTTCAACCGGTAAAAGAATTTTTTAGAAATATTTTTTGAGTACTCTAGGGCGTCAACTTCACCCAGCTCGTACTTTTTTGAAAACATGACCACAAATGGCGTTAGTAAATAATAAACGTAGTAGAATAAGGCGGGGATAATGAAAGCAAAGCACCATAAAAAGGTTTTACCCCAGGCGCGCAAAGTCTCTATCAGACCCAATTCGAATTTACGGCTGACGAACGACCACGGTTTGTCGCTAAAATTAGCTAAAGTGTGCGCGCAAAGAAATGACGTCAGCAGCGGAAACAACAAAGACGATATTAATGACAACGCACCCCAAACAAAAATCGAGTTCGATAAACCTTGCTGAGACTGAATTAAGTTTTCAATTTGCTTATTTAATGTTTGATCTATCAGTGTGGCCACCAAAAGAGCTAGAAAAACCAGCAGAAAACCAGGTTTAAATGTGTTTTTGAATTGAACATCGGCTGTTGGTGACACAACTAAAAATCATTCACTGGTACGAAAATCAAGTCAACGAAAAGCCCATGAAAAATATTTTGAAAAAGTCGTGACAAATTTTTTCAGACCCATTACCTTATTTCTTCGCGATTAATATATGTGCCCTGGTGGCGAAACTGGTAGACGCACAGGACTTAAAATCCTGAGCTTCCTTTACAGGGGCGTGCCGGTTCAAGTCCGGCCCAGGGCACCATTTCAATAACAATACCGGGATTCCGGTATACCAGTTAACCCGTATACATGAATTCCCGTAAAGCACAGTAATGTATATATTATCCCGAAATGGGAGCCTTCATGGACGTACGTTGGATTCAAAGACTAGAAAATTTTAGTATGGCTTTAAAACAGTTAGAGGATGCTGCGGCTCTTTTTAATCAAAGACCATTGTCTGATTTGGAAAAGCAAGGGGTGATTCAAGCATTTGAATTTACCCACGAGCTAGCTTGGAATGTTATAAGAGATTATTTTGAATACCAAGGAAACGTTTCTATCAATGGCTCTCGTGATGCCAGTCGCGAAGCCTTTCAAAAGAAATTAATTACAGATGGTGATTCATGGATGGAGATGATTAAAAGTCGTAATTTGACGTCTCATACATATAACAAAGGTATTGCAAAAGACATTGTCGATAAAGTTTTTTCTAAGTATTTACCTGCATTCCAAGAATTTACCAAAAAAATGGAGTCATTAAAATCATGACCGAATTAAAATTTGGTCTTGATGAATCGACGATCACTAAAATAAATTCAGTTTTTAGAAAGTATGCGACCATCGAAAAAGTTTTAGTTTATGGGTCTAGAGCTAAAGGAAATTTCAAGCCGACATCAGATATAGATTTAACACTATTTTCATCCTCACTAGATTTATCTGGATTATTTAAAATAGAAAATGAATTAGACGATTTACTTTTGCCCTATAAAATAGATCTTTCATTATACGCGCAATTAGATAATGAAAATTTAAAAGATCATATTCAGCGGATAGGCTTAATTTTTTACGCTGCACAGGACTTAAAATCCTGAGCTTCCTTTATAGGGGCGCGGCCGGCTAGGCGTGCCGGTTCAAGTCCGCGACAGGACACCATTTTTATCAACGAATTTCAATCCAAATCTAAACCAATTATCGTTCCTTCATTTCAGAAGTTACCAGCCGGCGAAAAACGTCGTCGCTTTTGTCGAACTAAATCCAAATACACAATAGAATAAAATAGATTCGACGATCGCCGTAACACTTACTTTCTTAGCTACAATTGTTGAACCGATTTCGTTTTGGATTGAATTTACTTGGATCATCTTTACTCCGGGTTATAAGTTAATTTACTTTTCAAAACTGCGTTTCTGATCTGTATATAGAATAAGTTAATGTTGGAACCAAACCCACAGATAAGAAAATCGTACTTGGGCAAATAGACCAGCGATAACGATAGGATAGGTTTTCGAGTGCGATTGAAATCTAAATTTGAGACGGTTGGTGCCTGAGCGGTCAATGGCCTTTTTACTGACCAAGCTTACGATAAGAAAAGAAGGGCTTTTGTTGATGAATACAATTATGTGAAAGCGCGCAAAGCCGGAGCTTCTCATCAGCAAGCCTTCGAGCAAGCCAGCAAAAAATAGCAAATTCAGATCTTTGAAGTCTTATTTTTTTTCTGAGCCTAACTTATCTGCAAAATTCTCAAGCCATAACTGCACCTGATCAAAATGAAAAAATTGGAGTCTCAGCCGGTTTACTTAAATGTGACGGCAAAACTGGTAAGAGATTTCGAATTGATTTTTTTTGCGGACACGGTCAATGAGTTTACACATGGTTCATGCGAATTAAAATCCAGAAAAATCAGCTCAGCGCAGCTTAGATTTTATTTTACTTTATTTTTTTTAGCGCGTGGTGCAAAGCGGGGTGGAAGATCTGATTAGTAGTGCCGCTTTCAAGAAATTGTTCGATTTCAGCTTTTACGGACGTCATGACTTCTTCGCGGGTTTGCGGTGTCGAAAGCAAAATGAGGAGAGGTGCCAATTTATTCTTCGAAGGCTCAGCTGGTTTAATTTTTTTGGATAAGAGCCGCAAGAGCAAGAGTATAATGCAGAATTGAAATGCAAATATTGGGATAGGGTAAAGAATTGTGATATCTATGATCTCATAGACCAGATACATGAACTTTTCCTACCCATTCTGCTAAAGCTTCTTGTGATGATTTTTTTTGACTATCAGAAATAATTTTAAGGATCAGCGATTTTTCAACCACCAAGATAGCCACCTTCAATGAAAAATGACTCTCTAAATAGTTTGTGATAAGATTTGATTTGTTTTCGTCTTCTTGAATAATCGCAACTCTGATTTCGCACCCGTGTCGATAGATCCAAATGGGTTCAGTCTTCATTTGCTGCTGGATTTTTTCTTGAAGAGAATTAAGATCGACCCAAAGACCTCTTTGGTCTTTAATGAGTTGACCCGCGCGCCCAACGACTTCGATACCCCGATCTGACGTAAGGCGTGCCAAATCTCCGGTGTTAAAAAAGCCCTCTGCATCGAATTCATTCTGATTCGCAAATTTGCCAATAGCCGGGGATTTAACCCAAAGCTCGGCGTGGTGAATGACATTAGAATCGAATGAAGGCTTTAGTTTCACTTCGCAGTTATTTGGTTTTCCATTCAGCAATACTCCGCCTGCGCATTCGGTTAAACCATAACCTTCAACCCAGCCTCCAAATAATTTTGTGGCTTTTGTTCGAAGAGTTTCGCCTATCATCGCACCCCCGACATGAACGTGAAGTGAACGTAAGAGTGGGGCTTCAAGGGGATTTTGTTCAGCGTGAATCACTAACAGTTCGACCATACGGGGCACCAACGATATATGACGAATCTCATGCTGTTTAAGCAAATCAAAAATCATCGCGGCTTCAAATTTAAGTTCGGATCTTAAAAAAATAGTTTGTTTCGCGAACAGGCCGAGCATGAGGTCTAGGATTAGTCCAAAGCAGTGATGAAGGGGCAGGACGATCAACCGGCCATCTTCGGGTTTTAGATCAAGAACAGAAATAAAACTTTTTACTTGATGCAAAATCGCATCACCACTGATCCCAACATATTTTTGCAAGCCCGTTGTTCCCGAAGTTTTTAATAGAAGGACGGAATCTGTTTTGGCATTTCTAATTTGCACGGCCTGATCAGCATTGCAATAGGCTTTTGCCAGCCCTAAATTATTCCAAAGATAAACGGGAAGGTCAGACGCCTCATTTGTTAATAGTTCTTCAAATTCAGATTTTTTGAGCGGAAAAAAACAACCATCCAACATGTTACACGCAATGAGATTTACAAGAAGGTCTTGGCTTAAGCTCAGCTCGCAAAGCACATCTCCGGACTTAAAGCCCTGCGCTGCCAACAAACGTTTTCGGGCAAGAGCCCTGGCCCACAAATTTGCCGCTGAAAGAATTTCGGAGACATCAGGGATGTTTCTAGATTCGAAAACAGGGCTCCCTTGTAGGTGCAGCGTTTCTTTCAGAGCATTTAACCAAGGGCTTCGTAACATTTAATCTACCTTTTTGGTCGTTTCATCGATCTCAAAAAGTGCAGCCTCCATAATCGCGGCACCAAGATGTTTGCTTCTACTTTTAAGGCGCTCAATTTGGTTCTGAAGATTTTCGACGTTTTTTTGCAACTCGATTTTTTCATCAACCAGAGAGATGATCTGCTCCTCCATGCTGTGAAGCGCCTCTTTGACCTGATGTGGAGACAACGGCATCTCGGCCCGCTCTGCATACAGATCAACTAACTGCGCGTCCAAACTTGCTAAACTTTTTTGGAGGGCTTCGTTTTGCGAATTATTTTCGCGGTCCTGATAGAGGTCAGTCAGTTGAGCCTCGAGGTTTGCAATCATTTCCTGCATTTCTTTTACTTCGTGAGTTTGATCCATAGTCGCCTTCCTTAAGCCGCAGCTTTAACAAAGATCCAGTTTGTCTTAGAAGCTTTATCATGTAAAAGGCGAATTAAGACGTTAGTTGGTTTCATTTTATATGTGAAGGTGTAGTTGAACGAAGTATCGATTTCACCTTTTTCAACTCCTTGAAGAAAGCGACCCATAAATAAGCGGTTGTTCGTGCACGGAGCAATATCTTTAAAAAAATTGCGGCCCTCGGCGGCGGATGGTGCGACTCCGGCTAACTTCGATTCGTAATGATTGTAGAGCAAAATTTTTCCAGTTGGATCAACTTTGACGAGTCCGTATTCGGCGCGATCGGCTTCTTCGCGGGTAAGGGTTCCTAATTTGGTGATGATTTCTTCGGTTACAAAACTCATTTTCTTCTCCTTGGTGTGGCGGTCGATGCCGCTTCTTCTAATTTTTAAATTTTAAAGAGCTTAATATTAATTTTGCATTTTTTGGCTGAAATTCAGACCACCTTGCAATGTGCAGTTCTGACGGCAAAGCGGTATTTGTGCGAATCGAATAGGCCCGTAGCGCCACAAATAGTGAGGCTTTGGTAAGTTCACTTGCGACTGTGCAGGCGCTTTTCAATTGGTTCAAAGCGGCCATCGCGCAAGGAACAACGTCTTGATTGTTGCCTTCGCATGAAAAGCTTAACATACGTGATGGTACAGAATGTGTTCGCAACTGCTGTAAAAGTGCAGATGTTAATTGATGAAGGCCCTTACAGTGGCTGGCTCCCGCGACCGCTAAATTCTCTGGCAAGCCTTCGCTGAGTAAGGGATCCATCAAGATAAGAACTTGGCGATCTAACAACTCACAAATTTTACCAAGGGCATCAGACATCAAATCGGCTGCGGTGGCGGTAGCTGCGGCATAGAAAAGACCTGCATGGGCTACATGAAGACGATCATTTTTTTCAACAAGAACCGGATTGTCCGCAACACTATGGGCATCTGAAAGAATTTTTTTTTCGGCTAGGTTCAAAAGATCTAAAGTGTTACCTAAAATCATCGGGGCACAGCGAATCGAATAGCGCGCTTGTACGCTTGAAAAAGGTCGGTTTGACTCCGGACGCGTATCAATTGACTGCAGCTCGGCCCGTATCAGCCGTGCTGAATCACGATAGTGATCGCCTTCAGGTCTCAACAGCACGACATCTTCGGTGATAGGATCCAAGGGTGCGTTGACAGCCGCCATAATCAACGCGGTGATGTGATGGGCTAGCTGCCACTGTGCGCGGACGATCTGCAGCAGTTCGGCCGCATAGCTCACCATCATTGAATTCGTATTCACTAAGCCTATGACATCACGGGGGCCTCGAGGGCTGTGTTCGCTAAAAAGTGGGCTGATGGCGTGAGCCATCGGGATCAAGTCTCCGCTAGCGCCCAAGCTTCCAAAACACGGAACGGATGGTAAAACTTTTCCATTCGAGATCGACGTTAAATGTTCAAGCGTTTCAGGGTGAATCCCGGAAAATCCTAGGTAAGCCTTATCAAGTTGCAGGCGCAAAGCGCGTCGAACAACTGTTTCGCTTAAGTGTTCCCCCACGCCAACTAACAAATAAGCTAATAAATCTTGTTGAGCATTCATCCAGTCTTTTGGATCGCGATTTGATGTGACGTTTGATCCATAACCGGTGTGAATTCCGTAAACCTTTTCAGCGCTTGCCGTAAGTTTTGATATAAGTCCTTTATAGCATTTCTCTGCGCAATTTTTTTGTTCTTTAGTGGGCTCGTACTTTTGATCAAAGTCGCCCAAGTTAAGCAAGTTTTGAAACGGAGAATTTTCCATCCACAACCTCCTTAAGTATGTCGACGTTAATGACTGGCACTAAGCGGCCTTGCAACAGGATATAGTCTTCAATGAAAGGTGTGCCGGATTGTCCGCTTCGAGTTGTTCCGCGGACCTGATTGTAAATTTCTTCGACGGCAATTAGAAAAACGGTTCCAAGTGTCGTTTTAACTTTAACGTAAGCTTTAATTTCTGGTCTTGGTTTGGCCGAATGTTGAAATTTAAGAAGAACTGCAAGGTCAATCAAAGACATTACTTCGCCGTTGACGTTCGCTAAACTAAGAATGTCATTGCGAACCACAACTTGAGTTGGTTCAAGAATTTGGACGACGTGAGAAAGCGGTACAATAAAGTGGAAGGGCTGATCATTGTTTAGTACCCCGAAATGAATCATGGGTATTATGTTCGAGCTTTTGAAGTTGATAGTCAGTTGCGAGCCTTTTCCAATAGTATTTTCCATTTCGATTCGCCAATCTTGAGGTAAATTGAAATCTGGCGTATAGTTTAAAGTCCCGCACCCATCATCATTAACAATCATAGCAAAACGGCCGCTAGAACCTGCTACTATTTTCCATTGGATTTGTACGTGATCTGTCTTGCCGCTTAGCTGGCGCTGCTCGAGAGAGGTCTCTATTGAATTTTTGATTAATTGTTTCAGCCAAGACTCGAAAAGCAGATTGAGTCCGTGTACAGTTTCTGCCGGTATTTGTATTTCATCACTAGAAAGATCTCTATTAACGACAATTTGAACTGGGCTTTCTTTTAATGAATTTGCAAGAATCATTTCAAATGAATTTGCAAGATCGTCTGCCGGCAGTGCCATTGAGGCGCTCAGTAAGTTTTTGATATCTTCAATCACTGTTTCCATTTTATCTTCAAATTCTGAGTTCAGAAGCTGTAATCGTAGACTTTCCTGAACTTGAATAAATTGTTCAATGACTTGGTGACCCGCTACTCCTATGTTGCCGGCGATATCGACGATCCGTGAAGTCAGCTGCATGCGACTGCTCATATAGGGAATAGGATCGTAAGCCAGCTTCGTGCACCAATAAAGCTCATCAGAGGGTAGGTACTTCTCGACTAAATTAATGAGGGATGAAAGTGCCGCACCAATTCCCATAAGCAACGGTTTTGTTTGGCCTTGTGTTACGTTTTGATATTGCATTTGCGCGTTGTAGCGAATCCACTCCATGCGGTATTCGATCCAGACATGAGGAAGTAGGCGGTGAACTTCTGATTCATCGTCATCACTACAAACATCTTGCATACTTTCAATCAGAGAATTGCACTTGTAATTGAAGTAAGTATCAAGACTTACATGGTCTTCCGCGCTGAGCGGAAGCGAAGACTTCATGGTGCAAAAATCGGTAGCGATTTTCTCTGACTTTAAATCCGTAATGAGCAGTTCTTTGAGCTGTAAAGCCATTATCTAAAACCTTATCGGAGCCACATTATCCCGGCAAAAAATCGATTAATTTCGAATTTAAGAAAGTGCATCTGTGAGCCACACTTCTTATCGGCAGTTTACCTTTCCTTACTGAATCTATTTCTAAGCTTTGTTGAAACACATTTTTTTCAGCTGGACTGACGGCTTGACCTATAGACCTACGGTAACAATGGATATTCGTAAGCAGTCGTCATTAAATACGGGGATATTCAGCGGTCGAAGCCAGAATCCTTACGGAAATCCAAACTTAAGAGCGCGGTTAATAGGCCGCTCGAATTCAGATCCTTGTTAATTACAACTAATCGCCGAATCGTAACATTTATAATTTGAACCTTCAGAAATAAGACACGCTTTGATACTTTCTTTTTTTGCTTCTAAAGGGGTGCGTCCAATTCCTGTTCAAACAAAATTATCTGGGCTTGGTTGAATTAGCAAATTTTAAAAGGTTTATTTTGAAGCATAATGCTCCAAAA
Organism: Bdellovibrio sp.; assembly: GCA_014376935.1. GTDB lineage: Bacteria > Bdellovibrionota > Bdellovibrionia > Bdellovibrionales > Bdellovibrionaceae > Pseudobdellovibrio. Next base: position 2,445 of record JACMQO010000099.1, on the reverse strand, counting down.
CTTGGAGCGATTTAGAGCTTGGCCTTCGGCCGAAAATTGCGCGCGCTAAATCTAAACCTAAACCCAAACCTTCCCCCATGCCGACATAAACGATGTAGCCATGGTCAACAATGCATGTAGGTTCTGAAACTCAAGCGGGCCTATTTTTTTTGGGGTCTGAGCTACATGATAAAAGAAATAGTAAAATAGAAACGACTATTCCGTCTTGACGCATGTGTGGCCCCTCTTTTAGTCGTCTTAAATTTTAGATTTAGGCTTTTACCATTATTATTGGCTTATGAAAATTTGTCTAATTTGTTTTTAAAGCTGGTCCACCTGATTCGCCGCGCGGTGCTGTTGAAGTCTAGTCATTTTTTGATCCCAAATTGTTCAATGATAAATTTGTCATTGGTCTAAGTTGATAAAAAATGAAACCGTAAACACAGCGTTCAAAAAGGTAAAGTAATGAATATTTTCTCGACGACGTATCTTTGGGGGCAGCCTTGGTTTTTTAGCCTGACTATTCCGTGGCTAGGTTTGGCGTATTTTTTATTTTTTGTTCAGCCTAGAACCAAATCGAGTCTTTTGATCAGCTCGCTGAAGGCATTCAAAACGTGGCGTGGTCGCGGGCGTGTTTTTTTTGTTCAAGTGAACAAAGGTGTTTTTCTACTTGCGCTTTTTATGTTCATTCTGGCTTTAGCACGACCTCAAAAAGCCGATGCGAAGCTAAAAAGAAACGTTGAAGGTTTAGATATCGTGATCGTATTAGATATTTCAGACAGTATGTTGATCGAAGACATGAAGCCATTCAATCGTCTTGAATCGGCGAAAGAAACAATTAAAAACTTTATTCAGTTACGCACCTCAGACCGAATTGGTGTTGTTATTTTTGCCGGCGAAGCCTTCACGTTAGTTCCCCCTACATTAGATTACCAATTGATTCTGGACCGTGTTGATAAAATTACGACCTCGGCATCGGCCCACATCAAGGATGGAACCGCGATCGGCGTCGGTATGGCAACAGGGGCCGCACGTTTGAAAGACTCACAAGCAAAATCTCGAGCTATGATTTTTATGACCGATGGTGGTAATAATTCGGGAACGATAGATCCTGAAACGGGATTAGCGATCGCCAAAGGGTACGGAATAAGAATTTATACTGTGGGCATTGGCACTAACGGCGTGAAGCAATTACCCATTTACAGTGAAGATATGTTCGGTAATAAGGTGAAGCGTTATCAGCCTTTCGAAGATGAAGTGAATGACGAATTGTTAACCCAGATGGCGACCGAAACGGGTGGTAAGTATTTTAAAGCTAATAAAGAAGATTCGCTAGCCGGCATTTTTAAAGAGATCAATGCCCTAGAGACCACTAAAATTGACGACAGTAAATACGTGCAGTACGAAGAGTACTTTCAACTATTTGCGTGGATGGGATTTATTCTATATTTAACTTCACAGGTCTTAAGTTTAACTTGGCTACGCGTCGGCCCGTGACTAAAAAAAGAAAACTTATAAAAGTACTAAGGCTCGGTTAGCATCACGGACATGACCGTTTACGTTATAAGCGATTTACACCTGATGGACCGAGATGAGCCGTTTCTTTTTAACCATCAAAAAGAGATACGATTTTGCCAGTTATGCGAATTGATTTTAAATAGCAACGGTCATTTAGTTTTAGCCGGAGATATTTTTGATTTTACTGGAATGACTCCACCGCGAAATGGGTTGGCCGAATTTTTTTTGTCGCTGAAAAAATAATTGAAAAAGGGCAGCTGACTTACGTTCCAGGTAACCATGACTGTGATTTTTTAAGTTTAGAATCAAGATTGGTTTTTGCAAACGTCTTACAGGTCGATCCAGAAAAAATAAATTGGTCAAATCAGTTTGAATATCTAGATCATTTAGTTGTTGTGTATGGAAACCAATTTGATTCACAAAATCATACCAATGGCAGTTGCCAGAATCCAGGTTTTGTATTCACCAGCGCTCTTTATCATGGGGTCCTTCCGGCTTTGAAACTTACCTAATAACGAACCAGGTTCCCTTTCTTTCTAAAATTATTGAAAACGGCGTCATGGTTGAAAGAGTTCGACAGGTTCTTCCGAAAGAAGAGTTACTGATTACAAATGCCAGAAAAGGTTCAAAGTTAATTCGAAAACAAAAATCGAAATATAAAAATGCGGTGATTGTGATGGGTCATACTCACGAATTAGATACGTCTGAAAGGTACGCGAATCTAGGAACCTGGATCGACCATTTGTCAGGGCCAACTCTGAATCATGTTGGTCATCCTGAATCATCTCTTCCAGTATTAAAAATAGATGAAACCGGAAAAGCCATTTTGTATACGATTCATGGATCTGAAAAAGTAAAGCTAGTCGAATAGACGCGGATTTTTGTTAACGGCACTTAAGATGTCGGGCCAACTGGCCTTAGCAAATACCGCCATCTATTCTGTTAGTT
>JACMQO010000012.1 GCA_014376935.1 Bdellovibrio sp. | reverse complement strand
TTTCATTTTCGGAGTTGGCTGGGCACTTGCCGGTTACTGTCCGGGGCCCGCGATTGTTTCGCTATCTAGTTTTCAACTGCGCCCCGCAGTTTTCGTTGTAAGTATGATATTGGGCATGATCATCTTTCGTATTTATCAGATTTTAATTACCAAAAGGCGGCCGTAATGGAAATCGTCGGGTATTTAGCAGCGCTAATTATGGGGCTATCGCTGGGTTTGATTGGTGGTGGGGGCTCAATTTTAACCGTACCCATTCTAGTTTATCTTTTTTCTCAAGAGCCACTGACCGCAACCACGGGCTCACTTTTTGTTGTGGGTACGACGGCTTTGGTCGGCGCCCTGACGAATGCTAGAAAAAAAATGATCGATTACAAAACGGGAGTTCTTTTTGCGATTCCAAGTTTTGCTGGAGTTTATCTGGCAAGACATTTTTTATTACCAAATCTTCCTGAAATTATTTTTTCTTACGACGGAATCATTTTAACAAAAGGTCTGCTAGTTATGGGGTTATTTGCCATTGTTATGGTTTTAGCTTCACGCGCGATGATTAGCTCGGTAAAACCATCTAAGAGCGATGGAACGTCGCCACGCCATGCTAGTCTTGTCAAGATTGGGTGGAGCGGATTTTTGGTTGGGATTACCACAGGTTTCGTCGGTGCGGGCGGTGGTTTTTTAATTATTCCCGCATTGGTCGTTCTATTAAAAATTTCGATGCAAAAAGCAGTTGGTACTTCACTGGCAATTATCGCAGTAAACTCTTTATTCGGTTTTTTGATTTCCATCAATACACACTCTTTAAATTGGCATATTTTATTAATAATTACTGCGATCGGCGTAGTTGGTATTTTTGGCGGCCAGGCGCTTAGTAAATCAGTTGATGAAAAAACTTTGAAGAAAGGCTTTGGTTATTTTGTCTTCGTTGTCGGTTTAGCTGTTTTGATAGATCAGATTCTTAAATTGCATTAATCCAAGTTCGGTACAAATACCTGTTAGATCGCTTCATTTTAATTCTAAAACACGATATCCATTTCATTTCAAAACTATTGTAAGGAGATATCTTCACAAATATCATCCTTACTTAAGTCCGTATTTTTTGGTACTGATCTATAATTGGTATTTTTTTGCTCTTCTGTCTGGCTATTAGACTTGGCTTAATAAAAAATTTCGGGCAGCTGTGTTTGGCGAAGAAGTGCTTGAAGCTCGGGTATGAAAACTAAGAAGGACGCGTTGTAAATTTTGAATGAACTTCCTAAAATTCTGACAAATAGCACGACCTTGGTATGTATTAACAAAAATCGAACATGTTTGAGACGCTGTTATCGACTCAAAATAAGATTTTTGTAAAGGTTTTTCTGTTTTTTGCCGATAGGCAGGGGATGAGATCTAAATTTCAGTCGATCAATCGATTTAACAAACTTGTTCGTAACAAAGTGTTTCATGGGGTTTCATTTTCCAGATATCATAGCCAACCAATAACATTCGAAGTTGATTATCGTTAATCACCAATGACTTTAGATCTTTAGATTTAGGCCGGTTAAACTTATTCTTTTCTAAACGCTTGTACCATAAAGCAAAGCCGCTTTGATCCCAGTACAGTATTTTCACCTTACGCCGGTTACGGCTAAAAAATAGAAACAATGTTTTTGAAAATGGATTTTCATTCAGTTCGTTTTGCACCAAACTAGATAACCCATCGATGCTTTTTCGAAAATCGACAACGCCATTATAAATCAAAATATCATCGATATGCTCTGGCTTAATCATAACGAAGTACCTTGAACGGCTTGCAAAACGTCCTTTAACTGCGTAATCGAAAAATCAAGAACAGCACCTTGTGGAAAAGTCAGCTTTAGTGACGTAGTCTGTGGATAACTTGGTTGTTTTATCACGCGCGTAAATTTATTTTTTGATTTAGGTTTTCGTTTCAAATAACTTTTATGATTTTTTAGTCGACCGTATGAATAATTATTTTGTTTGCAGAACTGAATTTGCGTTAGCCCACTTTGCTTCCAGGCTTGAACGGCTTCGTCTAAAGTTCGATATTTATTTGGCGTGTCCATGATGGCTTCCTTTTTTTTGTTAAAGTTGCAATCATGCTAGCGCGTTTAGATTTTTAAAATAGATGGGTTTTCATAATGCTGTCCTTAATTGGGTTACGTTTTTGGTTTTGGAGTTCGACGGAATTACAATTTTTTTATCCTTGCGAGTGACCCCATCAAGATTGCCTTACTCATCTTCAGGCCACTTTCAATTTTCTGCTTTTACAATCATCTTGCCTATATTTTTTCCGGAAAAAAGGCCGAGCAGCGCCTTCGGAAGTTCAGCAAAACCTTCAACAATGGTTTGAGAAGATTTCAATTTCCCTTCTTTCAGCCATCCGTCAAGTGCAGCCGTGCCCTCTGCAAAATGCTCTGAAAAATTTCCGATAGTAAATCCCTGCATCAGGATACTGCGAGTTAGCAAGTAGGGCTGTATTCGCGGGCCCATAGGAATTTCCTTTGCATTATAAAGTGCGATTTGTCCGCACAAGACGATGCGACCATGAAAATTTATATTGGGAATAATAGCATCAGAAATGACTCCGCCAACATTGTCGTAAAAAATATCAATACCATCTGGACAAGCTTGCTTAACGAGACTGGCCAAGTCTGTTGCATCGTTGTAGTTGATGGTTTCGTCAAAATGAAAATCATTTTTCAAGAGTTTAGCTTTTTCGTTGGTTCCTACGATTCCAACAACTTTACAACCTTTGATCTTTGCAATTTGTCCGACGACGCAACCTACTGCTCCTGCTGCTCCTGAAATTATCACTGTTTCACCAGCCTTTGGTTGGCCGATTTTTAATAATCCAAAATACGCGGTAAGTCCGGTCATTCCTAAAACACCTAGGTATTCGCTTGCCAATTTCTCAGTCGTATTGATTTTATGAACCTGGCTGCTGGAAACGATCATTTCCGTTGCCCAAGGTAGCTGACCCAATACTAAATCACCTTTTTTAAAATCAGGATCTTTCGATTCACTCACACGAGCAACGACGCCGCCATTAATCGGCTGATCTAAAATAAATGGTTCTACGTAGGATTTTGCATCATTCATTCTTCCTCGCATATACGGATCAACAGAGTAAAACAGACCGTGAAGATTTAGCTCTTTATCCTTAAGTTCGTCTTTTAGAGACGACCGCTTCAATTTGAAGGCAGATTCGTCAGGTAGTCCAACAGGCCTTTTTGCCAAAACAAAACTTTGAGTTTCCATGATATTCTCCTTATGGGCATTTGTGTTGAGCGCCTGCTTGCTTGATTTGAACTCTCTTAAAAGTTCGATCAAAAGAAGGGAGCGCAAGATTTAGACCCAATTTTTTTTGTTCCAAATAGACGGAGAGGCCAAGCCTTGGGACCTTCTACATTTGAAGGGTCAACATTTACCCAGCGGCGCGGGAATTTGCCCGACTAGCTGTGTAGGTAAATACGTATCGAATCGAAATTTTATGGGATTTTTGTTTTGTTAGAAACCGTAGATATTAAAATTGTCTCGATAAAACTGGTGACCCTGGACGCTCATGGGGCAATGTGGCCAAAGAGTATCCAGTTGTCGTTGGGATACTTGAGCGTTGGAAGTCAGGTCAGGCGATGAATTCCAGTGCAACATAGCTGAACAGAAAAGGAATCAAGTCGCCGATGAATAAGAAGTGCTTAGGCGAATTAGCCGGTCTTTTAAAAGCCTGTCGTCCTTTGATTCCAAGATCTCCGCGATGTTCATACCCAAGCTCTTTTAATCCCACGATCACGGCTTTTGTTTTTTCTTCAGATTCAGTTACGATTGCCACATCAATAATGGGCTTGGCAAATAAGCCCGGAACAGCTGTGCTGCCGACATGTTCGATCGACAACGCCGCATATTGAACTTTGGGCCACACGTGATTTTTTATTTAAGTAAATCTAGAAGCCCATTCTGGATCATAGGGTAGAACTTCAATCATTCGTTACCACTTGGCATCAGTATGGCCGTCGGAAAAATAGTTGATAGAAATGGATCTTTCAAAGTTTCATCTTCAGTTGCAACCGTGATATCAATTTTTTGCTCGTCAATCGAATCAAAAATTCGGCTACGGATGGTTGTTTTTTTCTGTGCCACATCCGATTTAAACTCGTTCGCGACGACGACCAACAAATCAATATCGCCACCTTTTTTATTGTCGTCGGCACGGCTTCCAAAAAGATAAAGTTTATAAGTGATCGGCGACAAGCAATCTGCGAAAGCCTGCACGATTGCGTTTACTTCTTTTGGGTTAAGTCTCATCGGATAATTTTTTTGAAAGTGCTAAAAGAAGCGGTGAATATTTTCTGAATTTTTCAAAAATCTTTTCTAAGTCTTGGTCGCTGTATTCGTGAACAGTTGCGTTTCTTAATTCGCGAATTTCCATCCAGGTATTGGTGTCGTCGATTAAACCAAATTTTTCAGCTTTATTTAGTTGATCGCGAAAACTACCATCATAGGCAGGGTCGTCTTTTACGATAAAGGCGCGAATATATTTACTTAAAAAAATATCTGACGTACGCGCAAATCTTGACGCAAAACCATCCCACGCTTCAAGTTGCGGGTCGGTCATGTCGGCCGGATTTAATGGCATCGAAAGCGTGTGGTTATAACTGTATTCTAGGTATTTTAACGATTTAACAATTTTAGAGTAGTAAAGTCCGGTTAGATTTTTATTGTTGTTCACAATCAGACTCCACCAAAGGAAAAAACCAATTGCATCAAAATTCCAAGTCTTACTTTTTTTTAGAAGCGCCGCATTCCCAAAAGTGAGCTGGTACCTTTTAATGGTGGCTCCGGTACGACTCGAACGTACGACCCTCTCCTTAGAAGGGAGATGCTCTATCCAACTGAGCTACGGAACCATTTTGTGATTGGTAAAAACAAACTAGCAAAGTGAAATCAAAAAGTTAAGTTCTTTTCAAGATTTTTTGCTGCAAAAAAGCGCATAATGAGACTCCCGCTAAGATTACGTACCAAACGACCATCAACCAGAACAGAAATATCGGAAAGCTAGCCAGTGATCCGTAGATTTTGTTGCGGTTAAAGACTTTCATTGAAACCCACAAGAACGAGTTTTGGACTGAACTTAACACTAAACTGGTGGCCACGGCCGATGGAATCGATGCTAGTAGTTTTACTTTGGTGTCGGGGATGACCGTGTACATCAGCCACACGAAGACCGCCGTCCATAGACTGAAAAAGAACTGATGTTCGATCGAGTGGCCTAGGTCTTTAAAATACGTGATCGAACGAAGCCCCACGAAGGCCGCTAACGCAATCGGTACGGCCACTAAGATCAACCAGTAAATTAAAATGCGGCGGTAGATCGGGCGGGTGGGTTTTAATCTCCATACCCTTTGAAAAGCTGTATCCACGCTGCTGATCAACGTTAATGAGGTAAACAGCAACAACACCACACCCGTAATCCCCAGCGTACTGGTTTTGACCGATCCCAACGCCATCTTGATGTACTGACTAACCGATGCGCCCGTAGCTTCTTTGAGATAGTTCAGTAAAACAAATTCAACCTTGGGGTATAGTTCTTCTAAACCTACGCCCGATTGAAACACGGCCAACACGATAATTAAAAAAGGAATAATCGAAAGCAAAGTCGAATACGCAAGGCTAGCCGCCGCGAATCTGATTTCAACGGCTTCTTCGTGAATGGCTTTTAGCGACTTTCCAAAAATCACAGTAGAAATCTTTCTTTCACGGCGAAATCATCTTTGTTTTTTTCAACCACGGCCGCATCACAGTACGGATCATGTTCGAAATAAAGATACGTCGTTTTCTGAGTGGCGCGTTCTAATAATTTTTGTTTTTCTTCAATCAAAGTCATCGGGCTTAAATCATAACCCATCACCCACGCTAAACGAACGTGCGAACTGGTCGGCACCACATCACCGCAGTAAAATAATGCTTGGCTGTCGTCTTCAACGATAATCACTTGATGCCCCTGCGTGTGGCCATTTGATACTTTCACCGAAATGCCCGGTAATAAGTTTGTCACGTCACCATCGACTAAAACTAAACAGTTGTGATCAAGTAAAGCTTGAAAGTTCGCTTGATAGTAACTGGCTTTTTCGCGAAGGTTTGGTTTTTGCGCGACTTCTAAATTTTTTCGTTGCACGTAATAAATTGCATTCGGAAACGTCGGTACGATCTTGCCATCTTTTTCAGTCGTAGCGCCACCTGCGTGATCAAAGTGTAAATGAGTCAGTAGCACTTCGGTGATGTCTTCAGGATTTAACCCGTGTGATTTTAACGACGATAGTAATGTCGGCCCTGATTTATCAACGGCGTACATTTCGGCAAATTTGTTACCTAACTTATCACCGTACTTAGCCACAAAGTCTGATCCATTTCCGGTGTCGATCAGAATATTTTTTTTATCTGATTTTAAAAGTAAAGCGCGCGCTTCCATCTGGATGCGGTTCATCTCATCCGCCGGATTCGTTTTTTGCCATAAGACTTTAGGAACCGTGCCGAACATGGCACCGCCGTCTAGGCCGAATAAGCCAGTAGGTACGGGGCAAATTTCGTAGCCCGCAATTTTAAGCTTTAGTGTCTGCGGAGTCTGCATTGGTTTCAGTCCCTGGGGTTGTGTCATCTTCGTGTGTCCATTCATCTAAACTGTTAACGGGCTCTGCCGGTGGTTCATTTTCTTCGGTCATATCATCAGGCAGTACGGATGGATCGATCGTTTTAACCCACGTTAAATAATTTTTGTAAACTTCATCAATCGAAGTCGGTGCCTGCACGGGGCCGATATGAATCGTTAGTTTACCCGGTTTGGCAAAGATGCGACCCTTTGGCCACAATCTAGAATTTCCTTCGATGTATAAAAATAAAATCGGCGTCTGCGTTTTTTGCGCAAAGATACTGATGCCACGTTTAAATTCGTGAACCTTACCATCTTTAGAACGCGTGCCTTCAGGAAAAATAATCAACCACATGCGCTCAAGCTGAGTTAATAACGTGATGATCAACTGAACCGCTTCACCCTTACGATCTTTACGATCGATCGGGATCGCTCCCAAACAATGCTGCGAGAAAAAAGTAAATAGCGGGTTCGTAAAGAAGTAATCTTTCGCGGCCGCCATATACAAATCATGCCAATGCTTACGTGGAATCGCGCCCGCAATCGATACCGCATCTAAATGCGAAGCGTGATTAGAAATAATAATTAATTTTTTATGTTGATTGTAAAGTTGTTTGAAACTTCCGCCCTTAATTTCTAAGCGGATGTACCAGGTGTAAAACCAATCTTTTAAAATCAATGACCAAATGAATTTAACAAAACGGCTGGTGATATCATTATGCTGCGTAAATAGCGGCAGATGCTTGATATGCCCCGGAAGTTTTGTCCATTGATCGTTTTCGTAGTTCCATTCGCGCATAGATTTAAGATCCTTGGTTTAAGGCCATCATGATAAAATAATAAATGGGCGCGACAAAAATAAGACGATCCATACGCTGTAAGAAATCTCCGCGGCCTAAAATAAAAGGCCCTACGACTTTAACGCCCGCATCGCGACGAACCACGGCCATCACAAGATCACCAACAACGCCGCCGAACGAGGCGATCAACCCTGCGGCTAACCAGTAACGATCACTACGGTCAGGTAATAAGTGGCGCATACCGTAAGCCACAACCAACGTGATCAGAATCGATGTGAACGTACTTAACCACGTTCGTTTCATATTGATTTCGGCTAATAGCTTAGGCCCTTTGAAGTAACGGCTGATCGCTAAATTCGTGTTATCACAGAATTCAGTTAAGATGATTAAGTACATCATCTGAAAAATTCCATTTTCAAAATTTAGGATTAATCCTAAATGCATGAAAGACCACCCTAAGAAAATAAATCCTAGTAAGGTTAATGAAATATACTGAATCATATTTTTATAACTGCGCTGAAATAACGGAATCAAACACGACACGCCTAAAACGGCCATGGGCATTTCGTTGTATAACGTTAAATTATTAAACTGACTAAAAATTCCTAATCCAATGATACCCGCGTAGCAAGTGTAAACAAAACCCGTTTGGTGAAACATGCCCAAGATCTGAAAATAAACTTTAGCGCCAAATAACGCAAAAATAGTTAAAACTAAAACCGGAAACGGAGCCCGAAGCCCCATCAGGCCAAACATTAACGGAGCTAATACCAACCAACTTTTAATCGAAGCCCACGCCACCATCGAGTACTGATTTTTTTTACGAAATAAAAAGTTAATCGCAGCGCCCGCAAAAATCGCCAGCAATACGATCACGGCCGTCTGTTGGTAAGCCGGGCTATTCCAAGCCGCGCCTGGGTTTGTAATCGAATTCGATATTTCGTTATTCATACTGTATTCCTAGATCTTTAATTTTTTTATAAAGGTTTGATTTCGAAACTTTCAGCTGTACGGCCGTTTTTTCGATATCTTTTGTTTTTTCTAAACTTTGTTCGATAAATTCTTTTTCTTTGCTGTTTAGAAAATCTTCAAGCGTTTGGTTTTCATCATGTAATTTTTTAGGGCTAGGCTTTCCACCCGCGATCAACGCGTACACGTCATCGTCGCGAATCATCGGTAGCGGTGATGTTAATACCAGCTGCTCGCAGATACGCTTTAACTCGCGCACATTGCCGGGCCAGCGATAGCTTTTTAAGGCCTCGATCGCTTCGGGTTCAAATTCTTTGTTACGACGTGGTTTTTCGCGGTCGATAAAATAATTGGCAAGATCGCTGATATCATCTTTACGATCACGTAACGGAGTCATCTCGATTAAATTAGCGCTGATTCTAAAATACAGATCTTCGCGAAATTTTTTCTCTTGAATTAATTGTTTGAGTGGAATGTTACTGGCCGCAATGATTCTAACCGATGAAAATTGCGTGTCTTTGCCGCCCACTTTTTTAAATTCACCTGATTCTAAAAATCGTAAAAGCTTAGCTTGTTGATTTAACGGTAGGGCTTCTAATTCATCTAAAAATAAATCTCCGCCGTGGGCGGCTTCGCAAAATCCGATTTTAGTGGCGTCAGCGCCCGTAAAGGCCCCTTTGACGTGACCAAAGAATTCGCTTTCAAATAAAGTATCCGTTACGGCCGAGCAATTGACCGATACGAACGGGCGTTGGCCCTCTTGTTTGTTGATCAGCTGTGCGACGACTTCTTTACCGGTTCCTGTTTCGCCTTCGACTAAGATCGCAGTTTTTTCTAATTTTAATTGCGCAATTTTTTTTCTTAACGCATCGGCTGAGCTGCTTGAGCCGATCAGGTTCGCGCGTGTTGAATGTTTTTCGAAACTAAATTGACGTAATTTCCATAACGCTTCGATCTTTTCTAAAACGGCAGAGACTTCTTCGGCTAATAAGGGTTTAGATAAAAATCTTTGGGCTCCGGCTTTGATGGCTTTTTCCATCAGCGCGCGGTCTAGGTGACCCGACATCGCGACGATTTCCATTTGCGGATTTTTTTTCATTAATTTTTGGATCACCGATGGGCCATCAGCGTTGTCGCCTGGTTGCACGTGCAGATGCATGTCGACCATTCCGGCGTGAAAAAAAACATGGTCGGGGATTGAATCAATTTTTTGTGAAATGAAAACCTTGAAACCATCTGGTGCCATTAGTTTCAAAGATGTGGCTAGTATTTGATCATCTTCGACGATCAGAAGATTAAGTAGTGAATTTGACATTTCTTAAGTGTGAAGTAACTAGGTTCAGACGGGAACAATTACCGCAACGCGCATACCTAAATCCTGACTAAAAAATCAAAGACAAATGCCGTGGTATTTTTTAATGTAAGTGTATGACAAATTCAGCCCCAAAAACGCGTATTCTGCTTGTTGAAAATATTCACTCTGTCGCCAAAGACCGTTTGGTCGAAGAGGGCTACCAGGTCGATCTTCTAACGCACGCGCCCTCAGAAGAAGAATATCTTAAGATTTTAAAAAACTACGATGTTCTAGGTATTCGTTCAAAATCAGAAATCAACGACACGATTTTAAAAAACAATCCGCATCTTTTAGCGATCGGTGCATTTTGTATTGGTACAAATCAAATTAGCCTAACGTGCGCGAACCACATGGGAATTCCGGCCTTCAATGCGCCCCACAGTAATACTCGTTCGGTTGCTGAACTTGTGATTGCCGAAATGATCGCACTATCACGCCAGTTGGGTGATCGAAACACGTTAGCCCATCAAGGTGAATGGATGAAATCCGCCGACGGAGCCCACGAAGTGCGCGGTAAGACTTTAGGTATCGTTGGATACGGCCACATCGGTAGCCA